>JANYJH010000100.1 GCA_025361865.1 Phragmitibacter sp. | reverse complement strand
CGTTCCAATAGATTCTCGATGACCTGCGCGTGACCCCAGGCGAGCAGCTTGTTGAGGTTGCCAAACTTCCCGTAGAGCTGGTTGTATTTCTCAGGGCTGATCACGATCACCTCATGCACGAAGCCACGAATACCGCGCATGGCTTGAGCGATAGCACTGATGCGCGCGTCACTGCTGATGCGCTTGCTGTCCATGACACCGATCTCTTGCAGGGCTCTCGCAGTATCTGGATTCACATAGGCTCCTGCGATGACCAGCGGCCCGAAGTAGTCGCCTTTCCCGCTTTCATCCACGCCGATGTGGGGCTCGAACATCTCGGGTGAATTCACCTCTTCATAGCCCAATTCCGCCACCCCGAAAATCTCCGGCTCAAGCGTGAAGGTGATGAAGTCTTCCGTGCCCTTGCCCTGCACCACGATCTTCGGTCCTTTCTCATAAACGGCCACATTCACATTCGCTCCCGCCGCCGAATAGAGGCAATAAGGCTTCTGCTCAAACCGGAAACTCCGCTCCGTCATGAGCCCCCGCAGCTTCTCTGCCTGGGCGACTGTCAGCGGTTTCGTATAAGTGGTGATCTTTGACATCCGTCGTTCGACTTTAGAGCGTTTCCTGTCATCGGTCATCCCTCTTTTCCGCCGTGAAACAGAACGCACTTCAACATGCCAAAACCTTTGCCAATTCCCTGGCAGAATGGTTCGTGCATGGAGGACGCGACTACCCTTGGCGACGAACGACCGATCCTTACGCGATCCTCGTCAGTGAGGTCATGCTTCAGCAGACGCAGATCGCCACCGTTCTGGATCGTGGCTATTACACGAACTGGATGGCCTTGTTCCCCGACTTCGCTACCTTGGCCAAAGCGACCGAAGCCGAGGTCTTGAAGGCTTGGGAAGGGCTCGGTTATTATCGTCGCGCCAGAAACCTTCAGAAGCTTGCGCAAACGATTCTGCGCGATCATGGCGGACGTTTCCCGCGTGATATGGCGACGATTCTCAAGCTGCCAGGCATCGGCCCTTACACTGCCGGAGCCGTCGCCAGCTTCGCCTTTGATGAACGACAACCTCTCGTGGACGGAAACGTCGCGCGTGTCCTGACCCGGCTTCTCGATGACGATACGCCCATTGATTCCACGGCGGGCATTCGCCTCCTTTGGGCTCATGCAGACACGTTGGTCAAAGCCGCCACCAGCGCCCGCATTCACAACTCCGCTTTGATGGAACTCGGCCAGACTATCTGCAAACCGGCCAATCCCTCATGCTCTCTCTGCCCCGTCAATGCCTTCTGCCTGACGACTCGCGCCACTGAATTGCCCGTTAAATCGAAGAGCGTCGCCATCACAGAAATTACCGAGCGCGTGTTGTTTCATCAGGATCAAAACGGCGTCCTGCTCGTGCAAGAAGAGGGGAGCCGACGCACGGGTTTGTGGAAGCTACCCGCGCTGCCAGAATCGTTGTCAGAAGCTCCTGCGATTCATAAGTCGAAATACACCATCACCCGCTATCGCGTGACGCTTTGGGTGCATCAGTCCCCAGCACTGCCGCCTCTCATCGGGAAGATCATTCCCTTCGCAGAACTCTCTTCTCTCGCGATGCCCAGCCCTTACCGACGCGCCTTGATCGCCGTCATGAAACATCAGGCGTTCGCTCTCGAATGAGCATTGAAAAACGTAACACAGGCTTCCAGCCTGTGGGTAGGACAGCCATCTTGGCTGTCATCAGGATGAACAACAGGCTGGCTGCGAAGCCGCGAAGCGAACCCTCTTCTAACCACAGCCAAGATGGCTGTGTTACGGTCTTCACGCCCGTAAAGAAAGTCCTGTAAATCCTCGCTTACTTCGTTACCTTTCGCCCGCATGTCTTCTTCCCCTCAAAGCCCACCGATTCAGCTTCCTGATGAACACGGCCATTTCGGTCCTTATGGCGGGATGTTCGTGCCTGAAACCCTGATGGCCGCTTTGAAGGAATTGACCGCTGAATACGAGCGCGCCAAAACAGACGAAGCCTTCCACGCCGAGTTGAATCACTTGCTCGCCAACTACGTGGGCCGCCCCACCCCGCTCTACTTTGCGGAGCGTTGGACCCAGAAGCTCGGCGGAGCCAAAATCTACCTCAAGCGCGAAGACCTTCTTCACACCGGCGCGCACAAGATCAACAACGCCATCGGCCAGATATTGCTCGCCAAGCGTCTTGGCAAAACGCGCATCATCGCCGAGACGGGCGCTGGTCAACACGGCGTCGCCACGGCCACCGTCGCGGCTCGTGCTGGCCTTGAGTGCGTCATCTACATGGGCAAAGTCGACATGGAACGCCAAGCGTTGAACGTCGCCCGTATGAGATTTCTCGGGGCTGAAGTGCGCGGCGTGACGGCGGGTCAGGCCACGCTCAAAGAAGCCGTCAACGAAGCCATGCGCGACTGGGTGACGAATGTTCGTCACACGCATTACATTCTCGGCACCGCTTACGGCGCGCATCCTTACCCCATGATGGTTCGCGATTTCCATCGCGTTATCGGCATCGAAGCGCGACGCCAAATCCTCGCCGCTGAAGGTCGTTTGCCGGATCTGCTCATCGCCTGTGTCGGTGGCGGCAGCAACGCCATCGGCTTGTTTCATCCCTTCCTTGAAGACAATGGCGTGCGTATGACCGGCGTCGAAGCTGGCGGTGATGGCATCATCCCCGAGCGCCACGCGGCCCGCTTCCAAGGGGGGCGCCTCGGTGTCTTGCAAGGCGCAAAGACTTACCTGCTCGCGGACGAAGATGGCCAAATCCAGCTCACGCATTCCGTCAGCGCTGGTCTCGACTACGCTGCGGTCGGCCCCGAGCACGCCTGGCTTCACGATCAAAAGCGCGTGCAATACACTTATGCTACCGACAAGGAAGCCCTCGAAGCCTTCCAGTCGCTTTCCCGCATCGAAGGCATCATTCCCGCCTTGGAAAGCTCTCATGCGCTCGCCAATGCCATCAAAGTCGCGCCGCAGATGAGTTCAGATCAGATTATCATCGTCAACGTCAGCGGTCGTGGCGACAAGGATGTAGCTCAAGCCGCCCGGTTTGTATTTGGTGAAGACCTCAAGTTTTAAGCCGTGTCCACTGAGAATCCCATCGCCCAAGACATGCAGGTTCTGAAGGGCCTGCTTCAGGAAACCGTCGCCCCACATCTGCATGTGCCGAGCACTGAGGAAATGCGCATTCTGAATCTCGCCTGCGGTCAATGCGATGAAGCCGCGACGTTAGTGGACTTCGCCAAAGCGCAATCCAAGTCCGAGCAAGTCCGACTCATCGGTGCTGACATCCGCATCCGTGAAATCCTTCAAGCCCGCGAACGCCACAGTCACCTGCCCGCCGAGTTCCTTCTCGAAGACGCCACTAAGCTCAAATCCCACAAGGAACTGGGCGAGGATTTCAATATGGTGTTGCTCCGTCACCAGAACTTCTGGCACGGCCCTGAGTTGTGGAAGAAGATCTTCGAGCAAGGCTTGGAAAAGGTCTCCGACGACGGCCTGCTGGTCATCACCAGCTACTTCGACAAAGAGCACCAGCTTGCTCTCGATGCCTTGCAGGGCTTGGGCGCAGAACTGATCACCACCCAAAGCAATCCGCTTTCCCGCAAGCTCATTTCCCCCGGCAAATCCGTGGATAAGCACATCGCCGTGTTCCGGCGGAAGGGGTAATCCGAATCTATTTTCAGCCGCTACATGATGACTGTTCGTCATTTATTTTTTCACATTGAGTTCTAAAGAAAGCAATTATGAAAACCAAGACAATTACTCACTTGCTCTATCTCCTGACTACTTTGTTCATGGCTTCTTGCGCCGGACATCAAACTAGCAAGTCGGCAACAGCCAATATTTTCGCCCCGATCCATCTAAAGGGTGGTGCTGGAACCCAACTCAAGCAGCTTGAAGAACAAGTCAAAGCAGCAGGATTTGAGATGACCAATGGGAAAATATTATACGCTGGTCCACGAGATGATGGTAGCCATTGGGTAGAATACCAAGATCAAAAAAGCGGCTGGGGAAGTGCGTGGCCGAATTGGGCTTATGAATCCGCGCTCGCTTCGTTGCTTCAGAATAAAAAAGTGACTGTCGCTTTCAAAAATGGCGAGCCTGTTGGACGCAACATTGTGCTGGTGCTGATTCTGAGCGAACCGACATTGAGCAAGCCTCAAGATGCTCACGAGTAATTCAAGGTGCTTCCAAGCCCAGCACCCGGAAATTCCGCACGGAGGCGGTTTTGTTGGCGATGGCGAACCAGAACTGTTTTTTCATGGCCGCAAAGCGTTCGTGCTCGGCTTCGAGGGTTTCGCCGTCCACGGTGGCTTTGAGTTTGGTGCCGCGCCATTCGAGGCGAAATTTGAACCATTCGCTTTGTTTAAGGGTGTGTTTCACGGTGGCAATGGTTGTGCTGACCGGCTTTTGACCGGGCACGGTGTGATCCCACTGAATGAGGATTTGAGCAGGCAGGATGACGAGGCGTCCCACATGTCCGCCTTCGCCATCGGTGCCGATAATGAAGTTCTTGGCGCCGTCAAAACGCAGTTCGCCTTCCAATGCGAAGTTCTCCAGCGGCATGACGTGCTGGGCCACCGCGACGTGTTTCTGATCGGGAATTTCCTCACCGACGAGCACGCCGTTTTCACTCTTCCAGATGCCTTTGGCTTGCACCCATTCAGGTGAAACAGGGCCGTCAAATTTCGGCGCGAACAAGACTTTATCCTCGGCATGGAGAGATGGCAAAGTGAGGGCGAGGGCGATGAAAATGCTGGAGCAGCGATATTTGTTCATAAGTCTGGCAAAGGATAACAACCACTGCGCTCCTTTCTTACAATATCCACGGCTGCCGCTGGGCACAAAAAAGCTGAACGTATGACTACGTTCAGCTCGGCAGGTTGAGCTGGGCTCAACGGGGTATTACTTCTTCTTGGACTTGGCCTTCTTGGGGGTTACTTGCTTGACTTCCTTGCCGCTAACAACTGGAGCGCTGGTAGGAGCTGGCTTTGGGCTGGAGCAGGAGGCAAGAGCTGCGATGATGACGGCGGAGAGGAGGGTGGTGATGGACTTCATGTTTTACTTTATGATGTTTGAACTGCGCCTGTTTGTCTAATGTAACAGGCGATAGATTTAGAGTTAGTCAGATGGAGAGTAAATACAAGTTTGCGCCTGATTTATTCAATTCGGCTGACATGGCTCCGCAGAATTGGGAGCAGGTTCAATGCCGGAAACCGTTCACTTTCCCATCTGCTTCACCTTGCAACCTCTGGCTTTGAGCAGTTCCAAAAGCCCATGCTTTCCGCCGATGTGGCCTGCTCCGACGAGCACCATGACCCGCTCGCCTTTAGCTAAGAAGCTTTCGAGAGGTGCGACCCATGCCTGATTGCGTTTGTAGAGGAATTGCTCGGTGAGTTCGGGGTATTTTTCAGCGTCACGGAAGAGGAACTCTTGCAGCTTGTCGGAGTCGCCGCTGCGCCAGGAGGTGGTCATTAGCTCGAAGTCCTTCTGCATGGTCTCGATCTCCGTGAGCGTCTGCATGAGGAGCTGCTCCTGCAAGGTGTCATCCAGCTTCGCGAACAGGCTCAACTGATACTCCACCGTCTCCAGCCCCCCTGTGGACTTTCCTTCGTCAGCGGCCCGCTTTTCATAGTAAGCATCCACGCCTCTCACAGCTTCCGCTCCGAGGTTCTGGTATTCAATGGCCGCGATGGTCAACGCGATGAACCACGGACGAAATCGGCGCAAAGCGGACTCTGGGAAGGTGTTCTTACTGGCCCATTCCAGCACCCGCATCATGGCCTCCGGGCTCATGTGTTTTCCCAGTTCGTCGTCAGCCGGATAGCTGCCCATTTGCCTCATGCGAACGACGATCTCACCATTGCCTTCCGAACCCGGGGGGAGTTCGAGAATGAGCTTGGAGCTGTCTTTGTAGGCTTGCTCGAAGACGGCCGGCAAGGGATAATCTTTCTCACGTAGGAGATGGATGGACCCCGCGATGTAGATGCGGTGCTCACCGGATTCGACCATCCAGACGGAGGAGACGCCGGTTTGAGCAGGCTTCTCTTTTCGCTCATCCGAGCGACAACTCGACCCAACCGCCCAAGCGATTGTGGCAAAGACAACCGCTTTAATGATTGGCTTCAAACCAGTGTGGCGAAGATTAGAGTGTGTGGCGACGGCGCTTCAGATGAAGCTGCGCAGTGGACTTCTGGATCAAAGCCATCACCATTGCAACCTCTTCGGAGCCTGAATCATGCTTGATCTCAGCAAGGCGATTTTTCGCATTCGCCAAAGCAGCCTCTACGGCCTTCTCGTCGATTTCATGCTCAACCAAAGCCATGTCCGTAAGCACTGAAACGCGGCCACCAGTGACCTCCACGAAGCCCGTGCCGATCGCGAAGTGTTCGGTCTTACCACTCTTGACGTAGGAAAGTTCGCCAGGGCTCAAGGCCGTGACGAGAGGAATGTGCGAGGGCAGAATCCCCAACTCCCCTTCACTGCCGGGCAGCACCACGCTATCAACGCTTTCAGAAAGAACGCGCTTCTCGGGGGTAACAATATCGAGTTGGAAAGGCATCTGCTTTGTGGAAATTAAGAATTAGAAATTAGAAATGAAGAATTCGATGTGGGTCAGTGAAGCTCCATTCTTAATTCTTCATTCTCCATTTTTAATTAATCCGTTAGCTCTTCGCCACGGAATCAATGCCAGCCTTCATGTAGAAGTTGGCCTCGGGCACGTCATCATGCTTGCCGTCCAGAATTTCCGCAAAGCCCTTCACGGTGTCTTTGACGGAAACATAAACGCCTTGCACACCCGTGAAGACTTCCGCCACCGCGAACGGCTGGGAGAGGAACTTCTGGATCTTACGGGCACGGAAGACGGTCAGCTTGTCTTCGTCGTTCAGTTCATCCATGCCCAAGATGGCGATGATGTCCTGCAAATCTTTGTAACGCTGAAGCACACGCTGGACGCCGCGAGCGACGCGGTAATGCTCTTCACCGACGATTTCTGGAGCGAGCGCTTTGGAAACGGAGGAAAGAGGATCAACCGCAGGGTAGATGCCCAACTCAGCAAGGGAACGCTCAAGAACCACCGTGGAATCCAAGTGAGCAAAGGTGTTCGCAGGGGCTGGGTCAGTCAAGTCATCAGCAGGAACGTAAACGGCCTGGAAGGAAGTGATGGAACCGGACTTGGTGGAAGTGATTCGCTCCTGCATCGCGCCCATTTCTGCGGCTAGCGTTGGCTGATAACCCACGGCGGACGGTGTTCGTCCAAGAAGCGCGGAAACTTCAGAGCCAGCCTGGGAGAAACGGAAGACGTTGTCCACGAACATCAAAACGTCTTGGTTCTTCTCATCACGGAAGTATTCAGCCATGGAGAGAGCGCTGAGAGCAACGCGAAGACGAGCGCCCGGAGGTTCATTCATCTGGCCGTAAACGAGAGCCACTTTCGAGCCGGGAGCAAGCACTGGACGGCCATGATCGTCTTTCTTAGGATGACCTTTTTCGTCCTTCTCGGTCGCGATAACGCCGGACTCGATCATTTCCCAGTAAAGGTCATTTCCTTCACGAGTTCTTTCACCCACACCAGCGAACACGGAGTAACCACCGTGCCCCTTGGCGATGTTGTTGATGAGTTCCATGATGACAACGGTCTTGCCGACGCCAGCACCACCGAAAGCGCCCACTTTACCACCCTTGGTGAAGGGACAAATAAGGTCGATCACCTTGATGCCGGTTTCGAGAATCTGGGCGGAAGGATCTTGATCAACGAGGGTGGGAGCCTTGCGGTGAATCGGGTAACGCTTCGCGGTCTTCGGTGCAGCTTGGTCATCCACAGGATCGCCAGTGACGTTGAAAATACGGCCCAGAACTTCTTCACCCACGGGAACGGTGATCGGAGCACCTGTATCGGTGACATCCATGCCGCGCTTGAGACCGTCGGTGGTGGTCATCGCCACGGTGCGAACCCAGCCATCGCCAAGGTGACTCTGCACTTCGCAAACGAGACGCGTGGCCTTGCCAAACATGTCGTAGTTGATCTCAACTGCATTGTAGATGTCAGGCAGTTTGCCAGTGGCGGAGAAATCAATGTCCACCACGGGACCGATGACTTGGACGATTTTGCCGATGTTGCTCATAGCTAAGTGGGTAGTCTAAAGTTGATAGTTGATGGCCTGAGTGCTTAGCCAAGGGCCATCTTGGCGGTGGTAATTTCGAGGAGTTCGTTGGTAATCGCAGCCTGACGCAGCTTATTGTATTCAAGGCTGAGATCCTTCAGCATCTGCTTCGCATTGTCGGTCGCGTTCTTCATCGCAACCATTCGGCTGGAGTGCTCAGAAGCGCGGGCTTCCAAAAGCATCTGCCAGAGCGTGTTGTTCACATACTGTGGGAGGATAGTGGCGAACACGGACGCCGGATCAGGTTCAAAAAGATACTGCTGGCCTTCCGAGGCGGTCTCACTCACCACATGCGCTGAGCCCATCCCTTCAAACGAACGCTTTCCGCCTAGAGTAACGGGATTGACCGGGAGAATCTGCTCAACCGTCGCCATCACCGTCGCGGTGTTGATGAAATTGTTAAAGGCAACAAGCACCTTCTTATATTCACCCGTCAGGAACTTTTCCTGAATGAAGTTGCCCACGGTGCGGAGTTCGATGAACTGTGCGGGGTCTTTCAGTGGGAAGTCAGCGATCAGCTTCTTTCGCAGACGACTGAGCCCTTGGGAAGCCTTACGACCAATGGTCACGAACTCGGTCTCGCCTTCGATCTTCGCGCTGATGACTTTCTTGAGAAGATTCGTGTTCAAAGCCCCGCAGAGACCCTTGTCCGTAGCGATGACCAAGACGAGTGTCTTCGCACCGTGCCCCTCGGTGAAGTAAGGATGGACTCCCTCCTCAACGCCGTCACGCAGACTGACGAGAACCTTGTTCAGAAGCTCAGCGTAAGGACGACCATGAATGGCCTGATCCTGTGCCTTCTTCATCTTCGCAGCCGCAACCAACTGCATGGCCTTCGTAATCTGGGCCGTGTTCTTGACCGATTTGATTCGGCGTCGGATGTCGCGAGTGGAGGGCATCTATGAAAGGATGAAGGATGGAATCAGAAGGAGGAAACTGGACTTATTTCCAGCTTGCCTTGAAGTCTTCGAGGCCGGACTTGAGGTCCGCTTCGGTGTTTTCGAGCGAGCGCTCGTTGGCAATCTTGTCGAGAAGAGCATCCTTACGAGTCGTAAAGTAATCTTCCATCTTGGCTTGGCACTCCTTGATACGATCAACGGAAACGCTATCGAAGTAGCCTTTCTGCATCGCGTAGAGACACACTACCATGATGGGGAGGCTCTTCGGCTGATACTGCTGCTGCTTGAAGAGTTCAACGATGCGAGCACCGCGATCCAATTTGGCCTTGGTGCCAGCGTCGAGATCGGAGCCGAACTGCGCGAAGGCAGCAAGTTCACGGAACTGAGCCAGATCGAGCTTCGTGGTTCCAGCAACCTTCTTGATGGCCTTCGTCTGTGCGGCAGAACCCACACGAGAAACGGAAAGACCAACAGAAATCGCAGGACGGATACCTTGGTAGAACAAGTCTGTTTCAAGGAAGATCTGACCGTCGGTGATCGAAATCACGTTCGTAGGAATGTAAGCGGAAACGTCACCCGCTTGGGTCTCAATGATCGGCAGCGCCGTCAATGAACCACCACCGTAGTTTTCGTTCACACGAGCGGAACGCTCAAGGAGACGGCTATGGAGGTAGAAAACATCACCGGGATAAGCTTCACGACCGGAAGGGCGCTTCAAGATCAGGGACACCTGACGATAGGCAACGGCTTGCTTGGAAAGGTCATCAAACACGATGAGCGCGTCCTGACCCTGATCCATGAACCATTCACCAATGGCGCAACCAGTGTAGGGAGCGAGGTATTGGTTCACCGCGCTGTCGGAAGCCGAGGCGTTCACGATCACGGTGTATTCCATCGCGCCTGCGTCCTCGAGGGTCTTCACGACACGGGCAACGTTTGACTGCTTCTGGCCGATGGCGACGTAGATGCAATAGATGGGCTTGTGGCCTTGCAGCTTGCCCTGTTCAGCGGCCTTGTTTTGCTTGGCCTGGGAGATAATTGTATCAACAGCAATGGTGGTCTTGCCCGTGGAACGGTCACCGATGATCAATTCACGCTGACCGCGACCAATCGGGATCATGGCGTCAATGGACATGATGCCCGTCTGCACTGGAACGGTAACAGACTTACGGGTGATGATGCCTGGAGCGATTTTTTCAACCGGGTATTGAGCTTCACCTTTTATCGGGCCCTTGCCATCAAGCGGCTCACCAAGGGTGCTAACCACACGACCGAGGAGGCTCTTGCCTACGGGGACGGAGAGGAGGCGGCCTGTCGTTTTGACTTCATCGCCCGCCTTGATGCCTTCGCTGGAGCCGAGCAATACGCAACCGACTTCTGTTTCTTCAAGGTTCAGCGCGAGACCGAAGAGACCACCGGGGAACTCGACCATTTCGTTGAGCATGACATCGCTCAAGCCTTCCACTTTAGCGGCGCCATCACCGATTTCGCGAACCACACCCACATTGGACTTGGTGACGGACGTTTTGAGTCCGGCGATTTCCTTTTCGATTTCCTGAAGGATGCTGCTCATGAGTTTTGACTATGGGTTGAGTAGAATTGAAATGATTGATTAAGCGAGGTTATTGCGGAGTGCTTCCAGTTTGGCGCGCACACTGCCGTCCCATACATGACTGCCGACTTGCACGCGGAGGCCGCCTAGAAGTTCAGGATTGATGTGGAATTCGAGTTCAAGGTCTTCACCGTATTTCTTCTGGAGATCGGCTCTCAACTGCTCCGTAAGAGCGGGTGTGAGAACGGTGGCGCTTTCGATAACTGCGCGGCGCTTTTCGATCTCCAAACGAACAAGGCGACCAAAGGCGGTAACGATGCCCAGATAGCCGCGAGGCTTGGTTTCAGCGAGGCGCTTGATGACGCTCTTGATGCGGCTGCCATGCAAGCGGCCATTGCTGTCCACGCATGCTTTGAAAAGCTGGCGGGCGGCTCGGTTGGCGTCTTTGCTGATTTTCATCGTGGCAGTAAAGCAGAGGGAAAAATGAAATTAGAGGGAAACCTGCGTCGCCGTCTCACGGCTGATGCGTTCCTGATCGTCACTGTTTAAGACCTTACCGGTCACGCGAGTGGTGGCGTCCACGACCATACGACCGAATTCGCGCTTGAGCTGGCCGAGCAACTGTTCTTGCTCGAGTTTGGCAGCTTCGCGGGCTTTGGCCAAAATGCTGTTCGCTTCGGTCACGGCGTCTTGTTTCTTGCGTTCCGCAAGAACACCTGCGCTGTCGCCAGCTTCTTTGATAAGACGTGAGGCTTCGGAATCGGCCTTCTCGATAATAGCCTTAGCGTTCTCTTCAGCCGCCGCAAGGTCACGGGCAATCTTTTCCAGCTTAGCTTCACCATCAGCGATGCGCTTGCGGCGCGCTTCCAACATGGCCAACACTGGCCCAAAGGCATAGCGTTTCAGGACCATATACACCAAGCCGAAGACAAGGCACTGCGCAATCAGCTTGGCGGGCGTCACGCCGAATTGGGTTAAAATGTCAGCAGCTAAAATGGGAGACATATTGCTTGGAAGATTACGATCTGGAGGATAAATGCGAGCCGCTCGTTCAGAGCGACCCGCCAAGGATTGAGTAGGCAAAAACCTACTTACTTGACAGCGAAGAAGGCGATAATACCGAGACCTTCTGCGAGAGCCATGCCGATGATGCTCATGGTAAGGATGTTACCGAAAGCACCTGGGTTGCGGCCAACAGCTTCAGCAGCCTTGGAACCGATGAGACCAACGCCGAGTGCTGCACCGAAACCGGCCAGACCACCGACGATGCTGCCACTGATGCCAGTAGCTACTGGTGCTGCGTGCGCTGCTGCCTCTTGGCCCATTGAGATAAGTTCCATCATCATAATTTTATATCGTTTTGTTTGTTGTTGTTTTAGCCAACGCCCACACTCTGGCATGGTCACGAGAGCAAATTCTCATCAATGATGCTCTTCTCCGTGGTCGGTGGAGAGCTTGATATAGACTGCGGTGAGCAGCGTGAAAACCATTGCCTGAAGCGCTCCCACGAGTAGCTCCATAAAGTAAAATGGAAGGGGAAGTAAGACGCTGCCTATGAACGAAACAATCGGCCCTTGGCCATCAAGCATCGAACTCATGGTGTGAAGCACGTTTTCACCCGCATAAACGTTTCCATAGAGACGCATTGGCAGGGTGACGTTGCGAAGCAAAATGGAGAAGAGTTCCACAAGGCCGACGAAGAAGAAAATGACAATCATCACGAGACCCATCAGCCCCTTGACTCCACCTTTGGGACCGAAGGTATGCACCAAGAAACCCCAAACACCCACTTCACGAACGGTGATGTAAATCCAGACCGCAAAGACCACGAGCGCCATGCCCAGCGTCAGATTCAAATCTGCTGTCGGAGGACGGAAAAGCGGATGCTCCACTTCACTGAGAACGCCAAAGCCACTGCCTTCCCCCCAACCAATGGTGCCAACTCCAGGAATCAAGCCAAACCAGTTGGATACCAAGATGAAGATGAACAGCGTGGCCAGAAGCGGAAAGGTCTTGAGGGCGATTTTAGGCCCCACGATTCCTTCAATGCGATCGTAGAAGAATTCGATAATCGCCTCGAAGAAGTTCTGCGCTGGATGCGGCACCAATTGCATGTTGGTCGTTGCCTTGCGTGAGAACCAGAAAACGACACCCACCACAATGGCTGCCACCAAGAGGGAATCCGTTAGGAAGGGAAGGAAATTCAACCCCGGGATAGTGCGCGCATCCTGAGCCACGTTGGCAAGCACCGTAGGCAGCAATGATAGAGGCTGAGAGAGACCAAACATCGGGATAAATGGATTCGACGGCGAGAAAGTGGACTGTCATTAAAGCGGGTCAGGAAAATCCCGCAAGACCTATTTGTGAAATTTTTCACAAAGTCCGTTCTAAGGGGCACGGGCGTGTTTTGAAGGCTAATTTTGAGCCTCGTGGGCTCACTTATTGTCTGAATCTTGCTCTGTCTGCTCTTTTCTCGCCCGAGGTCATCTTCGGGGTAATACTTTTATAAATTGTCTTTACGCGGGTCTTTTGTTAAAAAGATTATTGGCCTTGGGTATGATTAGACGAGTGTGGTAAGGTTAATTGTCGTTGTAAGCACTAAATGATTATGGTTTTGAGACTTTTTTTGCATTGTTTAATTTTCGGGGTTGTTGCGTGGGCCTCCTCTGGGCAGGCGCAGACTCTCAACCCACTTACCACTGGTAATGAGTCGGCCTCACTAGGTGCCGCGTCTTCACGCCAGATGCTCAATCCCTCAGCGGTTACCCAGTCGATTCCCCGCGTCCTTACTCCTTCATTACCAAAAGCTAGCTACGCCAAATACCCGTGGAAGATGGACATCGTGACAACTGTTTTCTGGGTGGGCGAGGGCACTTCCACGAACAATATGACGCCCAACAACAAAAGCTCGTGGGACACAGATTGGACGAGGTCTTACGGTGGGCTTGATGATCCTGATACAGCGAAGCGCGGTCCAAACTATTGCCCGATCGGTTTTACCCCGAAGCAGAATCCTTTCTACGTAGCTTTGCCCTTCAACGACGTGGTAAGTTCCACCACCACCAAGGAGGAGTCCAAAACGGCCATCCCTTGGTTCAAGCAAGCATTCAAGAGCCAGGGCAGATCCGTCTGCCGTGATCACTGGATTGCCGTGCGGTTGGGTGATCGCATTTGCTACGCCCAGTGGAGCGATTGCGGCCCGTTTGTAACAGACGACGTTAAATACGTATTCGGTGATGCACGTCCGACCAATTCCAAAAACAGTGGCGCGGGGCTGGACATCTCACCCGCCGTTAGAGATTACCTCGGCTTCAAGACCAGCGCAAAGTGTGATTGGCGCTTCGTTGACCTGCACGAGGTTCCTGATGGCCCTTGGAAAATTTACGGCGAGAATAACCACTTTGCCAAAACCCAGACCAAGGAAAGCGCCCAGAAAGACCTAGTGGTTTCACGTCTGGAAGAATTGCGTCGTCAACGGGATCAGTGGTTCCGCAATAGCGGTGGCCAGCCACGCTGATTCATTTCTAGGCTCCATGCTGCGTTACCGGCTTGCACTTACAGCGGCGATCGTCGGCTTCCTCGTCACTCTTCCGCACTGCGCAATGAGCAACGAACGATTGGCTGAAGTCAGGCAAAGGGTTGAGCCGGATCTGAAGCAACAATTGGCCGTCAGTGGATTTACCTTGGGTGATCCATTGTTCGTTCGCATCTTCAAAGAAAACAACGATCTGGAGGTGTGGCTGCGTCCCCAAAACAGCACCGTCTTCCGGCTCTTTCGCACCTATGCTATCGCCTATTTTTCTGGCAAATTAGGACCAAAACTTCAGGAGGGTGATGGCCAGGCTCCCGAGGGGTTTTACACCGTCGCGGCTGCACAACTGAACCCGCTCAGCAGGTTCCACCTCGCGTTTAACATCGGTTATCCGAATGACTACGACCGTGCGCTGTCTCGGACAGGCTCAGACATCATGGTTCACGGCAGTAATGTTTCCATAGGCTGCTTCGCCATGAGCGATCCCGTCATTGAAGAAATCTATCTGCTGGCGGATGCCGCATTGCGAAACGGGCAGCCCACGTTCCCAGTGCATTCCTTTCCCTTTCGCATGACGGATGAAAGACTGGCTCGGGAAACCGACAACGAATGGCTGTCCTTCTGGCAGAACTTGCGCGTCGGTTACACGCTTTTTGAGCAGACGCGGATGCTGCCCAGCGTCAGCGTTTCGGGCAGTAGCTATGTCTTTGAAAGCGCCTCGGCTCCTAGCCCCAGCGCTCTTGACCATTAGATGGATTGATGATTCAATGATAAAATGAAAACCCATCTACTAATAACCTTCATCCTTGCGGTCTGGTGTTGTCCACCACTGCTGCGCGCTGAAGGTGAGAAGCCCTTCGAGCTGACCACCCTACTGGGAGAGACTTACCATCGCTGCCATCTGATCAAAGCCACACCCGCCGCGCTGACCGTGTCCCACGACAGCGGCGTCTCCAAAGTCCCCTTCCAAATTCTCTCCGATACCTGGCGCGAGAAGTTTCACTACGACGAAGAGAAGGCCCGTGAATTTGAGAAAGAAGAGGCGGACAAGCGTCAGGTCGCGGAGGCGCGTCGCCAGAAACTCATCAAGGAACGTGACAAAGAACTCAACACGCAAATGAAGCAGCTCAGTGCAACCGAGAAAAAGCAGGCCGAAGAAGAGGCCCAACGAATCGCCAACCGCACCCCTGCCCTCGCGCCGTTTCCTGGTGATCCCGTGAATCAGGTCGTCACTCGCACCGAGATCGTCGTGCCTCCGGTCTCCGTCCTCGGCACCCCTTACACGCCGAACTACACCAACCGTAGCCAGACCTATGTTCTGCCCTACGATGCCAGTGGTGGCGGCTACTACGTCTATCCCAACGGCGGAACCGTCATCGTGCCCCAAGGGAATCCCTACTGTCCCACCGTGCCTTCCCAATCCGGCCTCTACCATCAAGGCAGCGGTCTCATGGGGCAGCGATCCTTTGGCGGCACCATCATCCGCATCGGGCCGTAATAGCGGAACACACCACCCGCTTACGCCAGCCCTGCTCTCGCGAGCAGCGCATTGGGATCAGGGTCACGGCCCATGAAGTCGCGGAAGAGTTTTGCAGGGTCTTCGCTGTTTCCTTTGCTCAGGATGCAATCGCGCAAGGCCCGACCGACGGTGGGATTGAGCACGCCTTCGTCTTGGAACCGGGTGAAGGCGTCGGCATCCAGAACTTCAGCCCATTTGTAGCTGTAGTAGCTAGCTGCGTAACCGACGGGGCTACTGAATAAGTGGCCAAAGCGGCGCGCCATCGTCGGAGCTTCGGTCTTGGTGGGGAACAGGTAATCTGCGATGAGGCGCCGCGCCAACGTGTCAAGATCCACATCAACAACCGCCGGATCGCTCATGTGCAGATCGAGATCGAGCTTACCAAAGCCGAGCTGACGCATGGTGCCCACGGCACTCATGTAATTGCGCGCAGCGATCATTTTGTTGAAGAGCTTATCTGGAATGGGCTCGCCTGTTTCGTAATGCTTCGCGAAGAAGTCGAGGCTTTCGCGCGCCCAACAGAAGTTCTCCAAGAGTTGCGATGGCAGCTCCACGAAGTCCCAAGCGACGTTCACGCCGTTCATGCTGGGGATTTCCACGTTGCCCAGAAGTTGGTGCAAAAGGTGGCCGAACTCATGGAAGACGGTGCAGACTTCATCATGCGTGAGCAGCGCCGGCTTGTCACCAACGGGCGGGGTCATGTTCCCACAGATGAGGCCCAGATGTGGACGGCGATCACGCTCGCCAACGCTCGGCCAACCACCTTTCAGGTAGTTCATCCAGGCTCCGCTACGCTTGGAATCACGGGGATGCCAGTCCGCGTAGAAGCTGCCGATGTGGATGCCGCCTTCCGTGCGAACCTCATAGAATTTGACCTCGGGATGCCAGACCTCAACCGGGCCGGATTCGTTCGGTTGCGTGCTGCTCGGTCCCGTATCACCACCGTAAAAGACGGCTTCGCGTTCAATAATACGGATGTCGAAGAGCCGTTCAGCGATACGGAACATGCCGCTCAAAACACCATTCACTTGGAAGTAAGGACGCAACTCTTCCTGATCGAAATCATAGGCTTCGTGGCGACGCTTCTCGCTCCAGTAAGCGATCTCCCACGGTTCCAACAGGCGCAGGCTGTCCTGTTTCTGGTCCGCGCAATATTCCTGCAACGCGATGATTTCGCGATCGAAAGCACTCTTCACTTTGCGGTGGATCTCTTCCGTGAAGTTCATCGCGGTGGCCCCGCTCTTGGCCATGCGACGCTCCAAGATATAGTCCGCAAAGTTGGGCTTGCCGAGCAGTTGGGCCTTCTCGTGACGCAGACGCAGAATGGTCCAGACCAGCTCCGTATTGTCATAGTTACCGCCACGGCCCACGGTGATGTTTCCTTCCCAGACTTCCTGACGCAAGGCGTCATCCACGGCGTGCTCCATCAGGGGAATGAGGGAGGGAGCCTTCAGCGTGAAGCGATACTTCGGCGCTTCTGGCGTGCTGAGTCCCTTCGCTTCCGCATCAGCACGGGCAGCGTCAATGGCTGATACTGGCAGCCCTTTGAGCCTGTCCGTGCTGTCCAAAACAAGCTCCCAAGCGTTGGTGGAATCGAGCACGTTCTCAGAGTATTTCTGGGTGGCTTGGGATAGCTCAGCCTCGATTTCTTCGAGTCGTTTCTTCTTCTCAGCGGGCAGTTCCGCGCCGTGTTGGCGGAAATACGCGAGTGATTCATCCATGCAGCGACGGCGCACTCCCGTGAGAGCCCGGGCTTCCTCCGTTTTACTGTAAGTGAGCACGAGATCCCAGAGGTGCTCGTTGAGAGGAATCTTTGCAAAAAACGCGCTCACCTTCGGCAGCATCTTGTTATGAGCGTCGCGCAGTTCGGCGGAGTTGCAGACGGAGTCCAGATGCGTGACCAAGCCCCACGACTCATTCAAATCCCGCAAGGCTTCCTCGTAGCCGAGCATCACTCTCTCAAACGTGAGGTGGCCACGATCCTGATTAATGACCTTGTTCAAAGCCCGTTCCGCGCGGCTCAGGGCTTTCGTGATGTCCGCTTCCACCGCTTCCGGTTTGAGGGTGGACCAAAGGACGTGAAAGGTGTTTTCGAGGAAAGGATGGGGCATGGGAAAGCGATTCTTTTTTCTGACGACGCAGCAGGGAGGCAAAGGCTAAAGGGCGCGAATCCTCAGCGTGAGCAAGTAGGTGTTCGTCTCGACCACCGTGAGGTTGTCGTTGAGCTTGGCGGGGAGATAAACTTCCAGCATCGGACTACGCCCGACGATGACTTGCGCATGTTCCTTTGCCTGCTGAGTGGTCAAGCGCGGGATCTCCTCGGGGACGGAAACGTGAATGCTGGTGATCAGTGTTTTGCTGTGAATCGCACTGATACTCACAGGCCAGATTCGCTCATCGGAAACCTGAAGAGGCAGCGTCATTTCCGTATCAGCCAAGGATGAAGTTCTCACCACGACAGGCTCCTTGCCCTTGGCGACATACTTCAGTTCCACGGCCAGAAAGGTGCCTTCCTTAGCCTCAAAATCAGCCATCGCGGCAGGCGGCAGAAGCAGCAGGGCCAGGGCTGTGAGAAGAACGGGTTTCATGGGGGAAGATCAATCCAAAGCCATGCAGTAGATACGCTTCACGCCGGCGACCTGTTCCAGCTCCTTGATCACCTCCGTGTTCGGCGTGGAGTCAAGGCTGATCAGGGTGAAGGCGGTGCCGCCTTCAACGTTACGGCTCAGGGACATGTTCGCGATGTTCACCTGATTCTTGCCAAGGATGGAGCCATACGCGCCGATCATGCCGGGGCGGTCATCGTTCTCCACCAGTAGAAGGGTTCCCTCAGGCTTGGCTTCCACGCGGCGTCCGTTGATCTTCACGATGCGGGGATCTCCACCGAAGAAGCTGCCGCTGATGACGGCCTTGTCCCCATCGGTGCCTACTTGCACTTCGATCAGATCGTGGAATTCCGTTGGGCCGGGAACGCGGGTTTCCGAGAAGCCCAGACCGAGGCTTTCAGCGGTGCTGACGGCATTGATGAGGTTCACCTGATCTGCGCCGATGGGCTTCTCAAGGTAGCCTTTCAAGACGCCGCGAGAGATGAGCGTGGTGTCCATCTCCCCGAGCTTGCCGCTGTAACTGACGCTCAGAGACTCCGCACGCTGCGGGGCGATTTGCGAGATAAGTCGGCCAAGAATCTCACCAAAACGAAGGAAAGGTCCTATCTGCGCGAGCGTCTTCGGATCGACGTTCGGCATGTTCACCGCGTTCAGAACGGTTCCTTCCAGAAGGTTCGCTTTGACCTGTTCTGCGATTTCGATGCCGACGCTTTCCTGAGCTTCGCCAGTCGAAGCGCCCAAGTGCGGAGTGAAGACCACGTTCGGAGCGGCCAATAAAGGGTAGTCAGCCGGAGGTGGCTCGACCTCAAAAACATCCAACGCCGCACCGCCGACCTGGCCTTCCACGAGGAGCTTAGCCAAGGCCTCATCACAGACCAGACCGCCACGAGCGCAGTTGATGATGCGGACACCTTTCTTGATCTTGCGCATCCGTTCTTCGTTCAGCATGTGCTTGGTCTCGTTCGTGAGCGGCATGTGCATGGTGATGAAATCCGCGTCTTTCACGGCGTCATCCAGATTATCCCGAAGCTCGACGCCGAGCATCTGCGCGCGGCTGGCGCTGAGGTAGGGATCGTAAGCGACAACATGCATCCCGAAGGCCATCGCACGTTTGGCGAACTCCGTCCCAATGCGGCCCATGCCGAGAACGGCGAGGGTTTTGTGGTTGAGCTCGGTGCCTTGGAAGCTCTTACGGTCCCATTTGCCAGCCATAATCGTGGCATGAGCCTGCGGGACTTTGCGGGCGAGGCTCATCATCAAGGTGAAGGCGTGCTCGGCGGTGGAGACGGTATTGCCTCCGGGCGTATTCATCACTACGACGCCGTGCTTGGAAGCCGCAGGGATGTCGATATTGTCCACGCCGACACCTGCGCGACCGATGACCTTAAGTTTCGGCGCTGCTTCGATGATCTTGGCCGTGACTTTCACACCGCTGCGGACGATGATGGCATCCGCATCCTTCGCGGCCTCACAGAACTCGGCTTCCTTCATGCCGAGCTTTACTTCGACCTGAAAAGAGGACTCTGCTTTGAGAAGATCAATGCCGGTTTGCGAGATGGGGTCAGCAACGAGGATGTGGTATTTCGCCATAGGGATGGGCAGGCTAGCACGCTGCGCGGGTTGCTCAAGTGGCGAATCTTCGTGATTTCCTAAGTGCGAGTTAGCCCGCTCCCGTATCCTCGTTGTCATTCCTATCCTCCAGCCATACGTTGCACTTATCGCCAGCACGGTCTAAATTTCCATATGTCATTAAGAGACAACGGTTCCATCTACATCGCTGGCCATCGCGGCATGGTTGGCGGCGCATTGATGCGCGCGCTGACCAAGCAGGGTTGCAAGAACGTCATCACCGCGACCCGTGAGGAGTGCGATTTGCTCAGGCAGCAGCAGGTGGAAGACTTCATGGCGGCCCGTAAGCCGGACGTGGTCATCGTTGCGGCAGCGAAGGTCGGCGGCATTCATGCGAACAGTGCTTACCCTGCGGAGTTCATCTACCAGAACATGATGATCGCCGCCAATACGATCCACGCGGCTTACCAGTGTGGCGTGAAGCGGCTGCTCTTCCTCGGCAGTTCCTGCATTTATCCGCGTGAGGCTCCGCAGCCGATGCCGGAGGACAG
The DNA here is from genome assembly GCA_025361865.1 of Phragmitibacter sp. Lineage (GTDB taxonomy): Bacteria > Verrucomicrobiota > Verrucomicrobiia > Verrucomicrobiales > Verrucomicrobiaceae > JANYJH01. The sequence continues at coordinate 29,915 of JANYJH010000100.1, read as the reverse complement.
CCTGCTCACCAGCCCGTTGGAAAAGACGAACGAGGCCTACGCCATCGCGAAGATCGCCGGTCTTAAGCTTTGCCAGCACTACCGCAGCCAGCACGGCGTGCTCTTCCATTCGGCCATGCCTACCAATCTCTACGGGGTGGGAGACAACTACCACCCGGAGAACTCCCACGTCATCCCCGCGCTTCTGCGTCGTTTCCACGAGGCCAAAGTCAACCACCTCCCTCAAGTCGTCGTCTGGGGCAGCGGCACGCCTCGCCGTGAATTCCTGCATGTGGACGATCTCGCGGAAGGATGTCTGCATCTGCTCGGCGTCGAGAATCCGCCCGATTGGGTCAACATCGGCACCGGCACGGATGTGACGATCCGTGAACTAGCCGAGCTGGTGAAAGCCACGACGGGCTACACCGGTGAGCTGATCTTTGACGCTTCCAAACCGGACGGCACGCCACGGAAACTTATGGACGAGAGCCGGATGGCAGCTCTTGGCTGGAAGGCACACACCTCTCTGAAAGATGGCTTGCATGATGCTTATGAAGCCTTCCAAAGCTACCTCCTCAGCGGGGAAGCGCGGCTTTGAAACCTTCCCACCTTACACCATGACTCCGCCGCGCCATCTCACTCGACTCATTCTCGCTAGCATGGTTCTGGTGCAGTCGCTTCCCGCCGCTACGCCGCCTGAGCCGCTCGCTGCGAAAGATCAACTCCTGGCCGCTGCTGGCGAGCAACGCGCCTCCGCCCTCGCCCACTACCTCAGCGCCCGCATGTCTGAGGACGCCGGGAAAATGCGCGAGGCCTTGGACCACTACCTCGCCTTTCTGAAAAGCGATCAAGGAGATGCCACGCTCGTCGGCCACATCGCTGAACTGGCGATGAATTATCAGGGGCTCGAACCCGCTGTGAAGCTGCTCGAAGATCAGATCAAAGCGAACCCCACCACTCCTGACGCCCAGCTCAGCCTCATCAACTTCGCTTTGACGCATGGGAATGAAGAGAACGCCCTGCTGACGCGGGCCGCCACCGCTGCGGATCAGGCCTTGACCAAGTTCCCAAAGAACGCAGAAATCTACATCATCACCGTGCGCTTACAGCTCGCGATGGCCCAGTCTGAAAAAGACGCGCTGAAGATGAAAGCGGCCAAAGCCAAAGCCGCGCAAACACTGGAACTGGCCGCGAAACAGACTTCCACCGAAGCCGCCTACTGGTTGGACTTGGGCCGGATCGCTCAAGAAGTCTGGCCGCTCGGCGACCCTGAACACCGCAAAGAACACCTCGCTAAAATCAACGGCTACTTTGAGAAAGCCCTGGCTCAAGCCACCGCGGCGAGCGATGAAGAAGCTCAGGTCCAGGTCGCAGATTACTTCCTGTTCAGCAATCAGTTCGATCGCTCCCTCGCGATCAATGAAGCCGTGGTGAAACGCAGCGGGAGCATTGATGCCCGCAAGCGAGTCGTCCGTCTCTATGAAGCTCTGGACAAGGCGGATGACTCCCTGCATGCCCTTGAAAGCCTCGTTGAAGCCTATCCGCTCGACATTGAACATCAGAAACTCCTCGCCAGCGTTTACCTGCAAAAGCGCCATGTGGACAAGGCCCTGCCGCATCTGGAAGCCGCGCTGAAAGCAGGCGGCGGGGAGATGCAGGACTACCTCCAGGTCTGCGCGCTGATGCGCTTCGTGAAAGAGCCGGAGCAGTTTGAGCACTTCACTCAACGCGCCGCCCAGCTTTTCCCGAACGAACCCCGCGTCCTCTATTACAGCGCGGTGGCCCTGACCCGTTCCAAGAAATACGCGGAAGCTGCCAAGCTCTTCGAGCGCACGGCCCAGCTCGCGGAAACGATGGCTCCTGAGCGCCTCGACTATGACTTCCATTTTAATCGCGGCATTGCTTTGGAGCGCAGTGGTCGCCTTGAAGACTCGGTCAAAGAGTTCCAGCAGTCCATTCAACTCACGCCCGCAGACAATCCCGAAGTCGCGGCCAATGCCATGAACTACCTCGGCTACATGTGGGTGGATAAGGGCCAGCATCTTGACCAGGCGGGCGAACTCATTCGCAAAGCCAACGAACTCGCGCCGAACGTGAACAGCTTCATCGACAGCCTCGGCTGGCTCTATTATCAGCAAGGCAAATATGACGAAGCCTTGAAGGAATTCCAACGCGCCGAGTCCATGCAGGAGACTTGGGAATCCGAAGACGCGGAGATGCTGGAGCATCTGGCGCGCACCTATGAAAAGATGAATAACAAGGAGAAAGCCACGGAGTATTGGAAGCGCACGCTGGACCTTAAGCCGACGAATGAAGATGTCCGCAAGCGCGCCGAAGCCGCACTCGGCATCAAACCGGAACCCAAGCCCGAGCTACCTGCGAAGGACAAGTGAGCGCCGCAGACCTCATTCGCGAACGCCTCTCCACCTCGACGGCGCAAAGGCTCCCTTGGTCTGAGATCATGCGCATCGCTCTCTATGAGCCCGAAATCGGCTACTACCGCCACGGTGTGCGACGCATCGGACGCCGTGGAGACTTCTTCACCAGTGTCAGTGTCGGCCCGCTTTTCGGAGCGTTGCTAGCGGAATATGCAGCTTCACTTTGGAAAGAGCTCGGCCAGCCCAGAGGCTTTACTTTGCTGGAGCAAGGCGCGCATGATGGCACGCTCGCGAAGGATGTGCTCACAGCGCTGCAAGCCAGACACCCTGAGCTTTATGAGTTGGTTCAATACGTCATCATCGAACCGGATGCGCGCTTTCGTGAGACGCAGCAGAAGACCCTTGGCGAGTTCTCAGTGAAGCTGCTTCAGGTGCCGTCTTGGCAGGAACTACCGACGATAGAGCCGGGCCTGTTCCTCGCCAATGAACTGCTCGATGCCTTTCCCGTCCATCGCGTGCAGTGGACACAAGACGGTTGGAAGGAACTGCATGTTCGCGTCGATGAGTCTGGCGAGTTCCAGTTCGTCGTCGGTCCTGTGTCCAGCGCAGCCTTGCAAAACGAACTTGATCGGCTCGGCAACGACTTCCCTATCGGCTACATCACTGAGCTGAATTTGGAGATGCTCACTTGGCTCCGCAGCGTTGCCGCCAGCCCCTTTCAAGGAACCATTCTCATGGCTGACTACGGGCACGCGAGTCGGGAATACTACGCGCCCGAACGGAGCCAGGGAACCCTTCGGCGCTACCTCCATCATCAATGCGATGACCACCTTTTGCAGGACCTTGGCGAAGCCGATCTCACGGCCCATGTGAACTTCACGAGGCTGGCGCAAGAGGCGCAGACGCTGGGTTTTGCCGTGACCGAGTTCATTGAACAAGGCCGCTTTCTTACCCGAGTCACGACCGCGCTGATGCAACAGCCGGACTTCCAGCCAGACGCCGCTTGGATGCGCCAATTCCAGACGCTCACCCACCCCAGCCATCTCGGTCATGCCTTCCAAGTGATGACGTTGACGAAGGGATCGAAGCTCGCTGTCGATGACTTGCAAAGGGATGCTGCATGGAGACGATTAGGGCTTGAGGCTTGAGGCCTGAGGCTTGAGGATGACGCCTTGAAAATCCAGCCCCAAGCTTCACCCGTGACTTACTTCAACCGTTACACGCAGCAGATCGAGACCGAAGCCATCTATGGCGAAGGCTTCCTCCGCTGGGCCTACGAGAATCCATTGGGTCGCGTGGTCACCAGCTTATTCATCAAGCGTTCCTTTTTCTCCCGCTGGTATGGCTGGCGCATGAACAAGGCGGCGAGCAAGGCCAAAATCGCGCCGTTCATTGCGCAATACGGCACGGACACCACCGAGATGGCCCAAGCTCCAGAGAGCTTCGCGAACTTCAACGCCTTCTTCTCCCGCAAGCTGAAGCCTTCCGCACGGCCCATCGCAGCGGCTGAAGACGCCATCATCTTCCCGGCAGATGGCCGACATTTCGCCATTCCCGACATCTCCACGAATGACGGCATTTTCATCAAAGGCATCCACTTCGATCTCAAAGCACTCCTTAAAGACGACGCGCTCGCGGCCCGCTTCGCCAAAGGATCGCTGCTCATCTCAAGGCTCTGCCCAGTGGATTATCATCGCTTCCACTTCCCCTTTGATGGCGTGCCGGGACAGACGCAATCCCTCGCCGGCCCCCTGTATTCGGTCAATCCCATCGCGCTGCGCCAGCGCCCCACGCTGCTTTGGGAAAACGAGCGCTACCTTACCGAATTGGGAACGCAACGGCTCGGCAGCGTCCTCTTGCTCGAGGTCGGCGCGACCTGTGTCGGCACCGTCGTCCTGACTCATGCCGCCGACAGCCCTGCGAAAAAAGGGGCTGAGAAAGGTTACTTCCTCTTCGGCGGCTCCTGCTTCATCACCCTCTTCGAACCGGGCAAGATGCGCTTCGCCGATGACCTCCTCAAGCACAGCGCGGAAGGCCGCGAAGTCTATGCGAAGATGGGCGATGTGGCGGGGAGCGCGGAGCTTCAGCCCGCATCAGTAAGGCGGCCTCAAGCGGCCTAAAGGCCGCGCTCCTCATCAAGCATCAGGACTCACGGACTCCACCAAACTTCGTAGCCGCACCACTTCCGCACGAAGCTCCGCCAGTTCCTGCTCGATCCTCAGCTTCCAATCGGCCTCCATTGGCGAAGCCTCCACTGCGGGTGCCACGAAAACCACAGGCGAAGATTGCGATTCCATCGGCCCTGACAAAAGATGCGCATAAGACGTAGCCTTGCGCCCACCACAGGGCGGGAATTGCACCACCAGCGCCGCTTCAGGATACTCCATCAGTTCCTTCAAAGCCGCCTCTGCCCCAGCCAGATCAGGGAAGGCAAACAATCGCTCCGTGCGCTGACGCAGCTCGCCAGCCGTCTGTTGACCACGCAGTAAAAGCACCGCCATCAGCGCCAGCGTCGGCTTTTCAATGCGGGCGAATTTAGCCAAGAAGTTATGTTTAAACTTCTGCGCCCGAGCCCCCGAGATGGTTAGTTGAAACGCCAACTGCCGCGACTTCAATCCTTCCAGCGCCCGCTGCACCGTGCCATCATCAAAGCCCACCACCGGATCGCGATTGGAACTCTGGTTACAGGCCGCAACGAGCTGATTCAGCGTCAGCGGATAATACTCCGGCGTCGTATTTTCCTTCTCAATCAAGCAGCCCAACACGCGAGCCTCCTCAAAGGTCAAAGGGTTGAGCAAGGCAGGGGCAGGAGATTCTTCAGTATTCATGGGGGAAGCTATCCTAACTGAACAGCACCCCATCTATCAAGTCCTGCACATGCTTTTGCAGGACATTGCTCCGCCTTGTGAGCATGACGATCTCCCGATCAAAACGCTTGGAAAGCGGGAGTCTGAGCAATGCGTGCTTACGCGGGTAAGCCGCAAGCGCTCGACGCGGAACGATGCTCGCTCCCAAACCAAGGGCTACCAGATGAATAATAATCTCAAAGTTATCCAACTCCATCACAGGCGCTGATGGCCAGCCTTGCGCCTTGAGCCATTCAACCAAGTTCTTGCCAGTGTTGCTTTTCGTATCTAGCAAAATCCACAATTGGCGTTGAGCCCATGAACGGATGCGAGATGGAGAATAGGGTGATTTCCCAGAAGGTGGCTCGTGAGCAGAGCCTATGATCAACTCGAACTCGTCCGTGTAGCGGTGGCGGACTTCCAGGGCAGCACTGATTCTCTTCGGCGCAGAGACGACGGCAATATCCAGCTTATGATCGAGCAATCCAGCGATCAATTCATCACTGGATTCATGAGATACCTGTAAACGGACTTCTGGAGCCTTGCGGTGAAATGGTGCCAGAAACCCCGGCAACGAAGCCAGACCTATAGTGCGAGAGAAACCGACGCGCACATGCTTCGTGCCTTCGACATGCTCTTCACGAAACCGGAGCAGCACATCCTCGAGTGAACCATTCAGCTTACGCGCTTCACTCAAAAGGCTGTGGCCTGCTTCGGTGAGCACCACTTTGCGTGTGGTGCGTTCGAAGAGAGCCACGCCCAGCTTGTCCTCCATGGTCTGAACCTGCCGTGTGACGGCACTTTGAGAGAGTCCCGCCGCCTCAGCCGCCCGGGTGAATCCGCCGAGAGTCGCCACCAGTTCGAAGACATGCATGGCATACAGGTCCATCGGGCGGGTAGCGAGGAATTCATGTCTCATACGCATGAATCTATCAATTTAATGAATTTCACGCAACACCGCACTTCATCCATGATCCTGCCTCAACCCACTACAAAATTATGGCCGACAAAGAAAACAGAAACGAAACCAACATGCCAGGACGCTACTATGTGGACGATTCCTGCATCGACTGTGACATGTGTCGCGAGAGCGCGTCTGACTTTTTCAGACGCGATGACGACATTGGCTACTCCATTGTCTATCGTCAGCCTGAGACGGCTGACGAGCTGCTGATGGCAGAAGCAGCGCTCGAAGGTTGTCCGACTCAATCAATCGGAAATGATGGTGCATGACGGACGAAGTCCGAGCGCAGGCTCATAATCCCGCCGCTTCCCATCCTTTGCGGTAGCTGCGCTTCTTGAATATCCCTCGCAACATAGTCCAAGAACGCGAGGGAGAATTCCACATACGACTCGATACTGGAGAAGCTCCCTTTATCGGTAGCCCTTGCTACGAGCTGCTTCAACGTCATCGAATGCTTTCCCTTCGTTGAGCAGTTTTCCGGTCCAGCTCAGCCCATTCATCAACCGAGCGTCGCACGATGCGCTCAAGTCTCTCGGCGGCAAAACCGTTGTATTCAGCGTTGCTGTCACAGGCTATCCAGTGTCGGCCCAACTGCTCTGCGACAACAATGGTGGTGCCGGAACCTGAGAAGGGATCAAGCACCAAGTCATTGGGATTGGATGAGGCTAAAACGAGTTTTCTAAGCAACTCCTCCGGCTTCTGCGTCGGGTGGGCCGTCTTCTCGCCCATGCCATTGCAGGTCGTGGGAATTTCGATCACGTCCTTCGCTTTGGCACCCAGCGGATTTGGTGTCCAGTGCTCACGGTCTTTGGGGTCTTGTCCCTTGCCATATTGGCTTGATTCTGCTTGCGGATGTTCAGGGTATTTCAAGGTGTGTGCCCCATATGGAATGCGCACGGCATCCATGTTGAGCGTGAACTGTCGCGTCTTGCGAAAATGAAGAATACTCTCGTGAGACCGGCCCCAGTCTTTGCCTAGATTCGCCTTGTTTTTGTAATGCCAGACAAGCCAGCGACAGCCTTCAAACAAGTGGGATGCTGCCACCTTCACATCCGCGAGTATTTCTGAGAACCCGCAAACATAAATAGTTCCCGTCGGCTTGAGAACCCGGGAAGCTTCGGTGAGCCAGTCGCGCGTCCAGGCCACGTAGGCATGCATGGAGTCAAAGGTATCCCAGTCAGCTTTCTTGATATTGTAAGGAGGGTCTGCAAAAATGAGATCCACCGATCCGGAAGGAATACTTTTCAACCAATGAATGGCATCACCTAAGAAGAGGGTGCCATTCTTGCCTTCATAAAAGGGCTGAGGTTGTTGGCTTTCTACTGTTACCTCGCATAGCACGCCCTGCTTTTCGAGGATGTCGAACTCGATCTGCTGCTGCGATTTTCGTTTCACGGGCATGGCAGCTACATAGCATGAATGACCGCCAAGTCGCAAACTCTTGCGACATAAAGAAGGCAACAGCTACGGGCCAGCAACACTGCTAAAAACCCGCCACTTCCCAGCCTTTGCGGTAGCTGCGTTTCACGAACTTGGTGGCTTCTTCGGAGTTCCTGAAGGTCATGTCAGCGGCGTTCCATTCGAGCGTTTGATTCGGGAAGATACTGGCGAGACAGCCTAGCAGCACGGCTTCGGTCAAGGGTCCGGCGTAGTCGAAGTTTGCGCTGGGTTTCTTGGTGGGATCGTTGGCGAGGCAGCAATCAATGAAGTCTTTCCAGTGGTTGCGGGGCTCGAGTTTCGGGTAGCGGAAGTCGGTGAACTTGCCCTTTGGGAAGAGCTGAGGAGTGCCGCCATGAGGATGAAGGAGGACGCCTTCGGTGCCGATGTAGATGCTGCCTTGACCGGGCCATTTGGTCTCTCCAAGCAACGCGACCACTTCAGCAGGAGGCATTTTATCGCCGTCATACCAGATGACTTTAACGGTGCTGCCATCGGTGTATTGCGTGCCGGGGAAGATGTATTCGACTTGGCCATTGATAGCCCAGTTGTCTGCATTCACGGGCGCGGGGCCCGTGGATTTCACGCTGATGGGAGAGGTCAGGGCGAGCGAGCGGAACCAGCCGCTGAACATGTGGCAGCCCATGTCCCCAAGCGTGCCGGTGCCGAAGTCGCGGCGCTTCCGCCAGTTGCCGGGATGATAGGCTCCGGTAATGAAGGGGCGGTCATTCGCGACGCCGAGCCATTTGTCCCAATCGTAGCCTTCGGGCACGGGATCGACTCGGGTCGGGAGCGGGTTCATATCGCCCCAGGCTTTATTGGAGAAGGTGTGGACTTCTTTCACTTTTCCAATGGTGCCGCTGTGGATCATTTCGACCGCGAAGCGCTCGGTGAAGTCGGAAGATATCTGAATGCCCATCTGGGTCATGAGGCCGCTCTCGCGGGCCTTGAGAGTAACGGCGCGGCATTCGTGAAGGTTTTGTGTGAGCGGCTTCTGGCCATACACATGCAGGCCGCGCTGGAGGGCATTGAACCCGACCGAGCCGTGCATGTGATCGGGGATGGAGACGTTCACGCTGTCTATCTTGCCCTCCTCAGCCACGAGCAGTTCGCGCCAGTCCTGATAGGTGCGCACGTTCGGGAAGGTCGCCTTGACCTTCGCGAAGTTCCGCGTGTCCACATCACACACGGCAACGAGTTCCCAGTTCGGATGCGCGGACATGGAAGTCATGTCCGACCATGACATGCCGTTCCCACCGAAGGCCGCGTGGCGGAGCTTCCCATTCGGCGAGGCGGCCCTCATTCCGCTCGTGACAAAGGGTGCGCTGAACAGGGTGGCGGCGCTTTGTTGAAGAAAACGACGGCGGGAAGTGCTGATGCTGGGCATAGGCATTTTACGCTTGGGCTACGGTCCTTCCTTCCAGATAAAGTCAGTCTTCCTCAGTGACCAAGGCTCCCACCTCAAAGGAAACGGGAACGACTTTGGGACCAAAACCCTCCACTTCCTCCAGCGTCGGCAGGGCGTCCTGAGCGCCGAGCCGTTCCGTGGTGAGCGCTCCAGCGATATTGGCTTTGCGGATGCTCGTGAGAAGGTTGTGCGTTCTGGCCCAATGAACCGCGAAGGCACCAGCAAAGGCGTCACCAGCGCCGGTGGTGTCCACGACATCAACGGCGGGTGGCGGCACTTTGAATGCCTGATGGGCCGCAAAGACGAGTGTGGGATCGGAACCGCGCGTGATGATGAGGGTGCTCACGCCGAGGTCTGCCATCTGCCCGCGAAGCTGCGGGGCTTCGTTTGTGTCCTGAACAAAGTAGCCAAAGAGGGCTGCGGCCTCGTGTTCGTTCACGATGAGAAAGTCCAAGGACACTTGGCCCCAGGGGAACTCGGTGTTCTGCGGTGAGGGATTGAGAATGGTGGTTTTACCAAGCTCACTCGCGCGCTGCAAGGCCCATACGACGGACTCCACAGGCGTTTCAAACTGACAGAGCAGGACATCCGCAGCGTCCAGCAGTTCGCTTTGTGCAAAGACGTGCTCAGCCGTAAGGTAGCCGTTCGCGCCGGGTGCGCAGATGATGGTGTTCTCTCCAGTCGGGGTCACGGTGATGCAGGCCGCGCCAGTCTCCACGCCGTCAAGAACAAGGGCACCCGACAGGTTCAATCCATGCGCCGTGAGGTAGTCCAGATAGGAGGTGCCCTCGCCGTCATTACCCACGCTGCCGATGAAGCTGACCTGCGCGCCTTGCCTGCTGGCGGCCAGTGCTTGATTGGCTCCCTTACCGCCGAAACGACGCTGCACATCCATCGCGGCGACCGTGGCTCCAACTTCCGGGAAATGCGGCACTCGGTAGATGGTGTCCACATTGAGTGAGCCGATGACGGCGATGAGGGGAGTCGGAGTGGGGGGCATCATGCGAGGAGAGTAAAACGGAGGTGGCAGTCTGTTCTTCAGTAATGCTTGCAAGTGTTGTGCCAGCATTTGAAGGGAGACCCAGCGGTATAGACGCGGTGAAACCGAGATGCTGCCATAGAAAAGCCCCTGACTCACGCGGAATCAGGGGCTCATCAATGATCAAAGGGATAGCTACAGAACTTTAGTAGCGGGGATCATAACCACGGTCGTAGCCGCGATCATAATTGCGCCCCTGCTGACGACGTTCCATATCGTCCATGCGCTGACTGTTGTAGTTGTTCTGATCTTGTGAGTTTCCGATGGCTGCTCCACCGAGCGCACCGAGCGCACCGCCGATGAGGGCGCCGCCTTCAGTGTGTCCCGATTGATGACCGATGATGCCGCCGGCCAATGCGCCTGCGCCGCCGCCGATGAGGGCTCCGTTACCGGCTTGAGTAGCGCAACTAACGCTCAGGAGCGCAGAAGCTCCGAGCACGGTCATAGCGAGAAAGGAAGTGATGTTCTTCATAATGATGGTGGTGATAAGTGGACTAATTTAGCTCTAGGCGTTGTGTCTGGTCAACGAATTCAATGAATTTGTGTGCGTTTGCTGGATGATCTTTGCAAGCAGTGCTCCACATTGACCTCCACCATGAACGCTCATCCATTTCATGTCTTTGGCGTTTCCCATGTGACAGTTCTCTGTCTCACTCTTCTCATTACGATCGCGATGATCCGTTCGTTGCGGCTTAAGAATCAAAGTGGGGGCCGTATCGCCGAGAGCGCGCTGGCTCTCATTTTATTATTGGAATGGCCCATCAATTTCCTCCTCGCGTGGTTCACCGGAACCCTCGGGCCGAACAACTGCCTGCCCGCCCATTACTGTGATGTGGCGGCCTTCATCGGCGGGCTTGCCCTGCTCACGCACAAACAGGAACTGTGCGAGCTGCTCTATCTCTGGGGACTCTCAGGAACCCTTCAGGGGCTGATCACGCCCGCGCTGACCGTGGACTTTCCAAATCCTCGTTTCATCACCTTCTTCGCGCTGCATTCCGGCGTGGTTATCGCCGCATGTTATGTCGTGATCGGACTGCGAATCAAGCCTCGCGCCGGAGCGGTGAAACGGGCCATGTTCTGGCTCGCTATCTATGCCGCTGGGGCGGGCTCCATTGATGCGGTGATCGGCTCGAACTATGGGTTCCTGCGTGAAAAACCGGTGACGGGCAGCCTGTTGGATGTGATGGGCCCGTGGCCTTGGTATATCGGCTCTCTGGGCTTGTTGGCGCTCGTGCTTTTCACCCTGCTGACCCTCCCCTTCCGCAAGCGGCACGCTTAACTCTTGCATCCATCCTCACTTCATGTTTGATGAACTCACACATGAGCAACACGATGGCAGACGACGGCACCCGAAAGTTCAAACGAGTTCTCCTTAAACTCAGCGGCGAGGCGCTTCGTGAAATCGGCAGTCAGGACAATATTTCCCCGCCCATCGTGGAGAACATCGCTTCCCAGATCAAAGCCGCGCATCAGTCCGGATTGGAGATCGCCGTGGTCGTTGGCGGTGGCAATTTCTGGCGTGGCATCAGCGCGAGCAATCGCGGCATGGAGCGCGCCACGGCTGATTACATGGGCATGTTGGCCACCGTCATGAACTCGCTCGCCTTGCAGTCCATGCTCGAAGCCATGGACGTTCCGACCCGCGTGCAAAGCGCCATCAAAATGGACAACGTGGCCGAGCCCTTCATCCGTCGCAAAGCCATGCGTCATCTGGAACTAGGCCGCGTGGTCATCTTCGCCGCCGGCACGGGCAATCCCTTCTACTCCACCGATACCCCTGCCGCCCTGCGCGCCAGCGAAATCAGCGCGGACGTCGTCTTGAAAGCCACCAAAGTGGACGGCATTTACGACAGCGACCCGAACAAGAATCCGAACGCCGTGCGCTTCGATCACATCACCTATCAGGAGTGCCTCTCTATGAAACTAGGCGTCATGGACGCCACCGCGTTCAGCCTTTGCGCAGAGAACAACATGCCCATCGTCGTCTTTTCCATGAATGAACCCGACACGATCCGCCGCGCACTCGTAGGAGAGACTATCGGCACGATTGTCACCGCTTAAATTCAAGATAGAAGACTGGAAGACACTAGACTTGAAACTGAGCCTCTGTCCTCCAATCTACCCTCTCGAATCATCCTATCTTTTGTCTTGAGTCTTAACGTCTAATATCTTCTTCCATGCCCCTCAAAGCCGCCATCAAATCCGCCGAAGACCACATGGACAAGGCCGTCGAATACGCCTGTGCAGAATTCTCCGGTGTCCGCACCGGCAAAGCCTCGCCCGGTCTGGTGGAGAATGTTGACATCCATGTGCGCGCCTATGGCAGCAACATGAAGCTGAAACAGCTCGCCATGATCTCCACGCCGGAGCCGCGCTTGATCCGCATCGAGCCCTTCGATCCCGCGACGCTCAAGGACATCGAGCGTGGCATCTTGGAATCCAACATCGGCCTTAATCCCTCCGTCGAAGGCAAGGTTATCCGCCTGCCCGTTCCTGATCTCTCCACCGAACGCCGTCAGCAGATGGTGAAGACCATCAAAGGCATGGGCGAAGACGCGAAAGTTCGCGTCCGTGCCGCTCGTCGCGATGGCATCGAATCCGTCAAGAAACTGGAGAAAGACGGAGAGATAACCGAGGACGATCTGCACCGCTCCGAGAAGGAAATCCAAGCCTACACCGACAAGAAAGTCATTGAGCTCGACCAGCACATGGTCGCGAAGGAAAAGGAAATCATGACGGTGTAGAAGGCTTCAGGCAGAGGAAACTGGAGTCTTTACTTGAGCCTTGGAATTTGAACCCTTCCTACCCATGTTTCCCGCTGCCGATTACCTCGATTTCAACCACACCGCCCACGCCGCCTTATTCAGCGATGGGCAGCCCGTTTGGTCGGCTCTGTCACGCATCGGCGACTACCTCAAGGCTCATCTGAAACCCGCCATCCTCGGCACCGTGCATCCCACCGCCGTCGTGGGCGAGAATGTCTTCCTAGGTGAAGGCTCAGTCGTTGAGCTGGGTGCTTACATCAAAGGCCCCGCGTGGATCGGGAAGAACTGCCAGATCCGCACCGGTTGCTATGTGCGGGAGAACGTCGTCGTCGGTGATAACTGCGTGCTCGGAAACTCCAGCGAATTCAAGAACTGCGTGCTCTTCGACAACTGCGAAGTCCCACACTTCAACTACGTAGGCGACGCCGTGCTCGGCTACAAAGCCCATCTCGGAGCAGGCGTCATTTTGTCCAATGTCCGACTGGATCGCGCCGAAGTCATCCTTCGCCACGGAGACGAACGCCTCGCTACTGGCCTGAAGAAATTCAGCGCCATCATCGGTGACTACACCGAAGTCGGCTGCAACAGCGTCATCAGCCCCGGCTCCATTTTGGGCCGGAACTGCATCGTCTATCCCTTGGCGAACTTCAGCGGCGTGCTCCCCGATCAAACGATCCTCAAAGTCCGCCAACAGCAGGAGCAGGAATTAAGAAGGTAGAACAGGCTTACGAGCTCACACTTCGTTAGTTCACGGCTCACTTGGCACTTCCGAAGGATTTCTTATCGGCAGCCATGTGCTCGTCGAACCAAGTCAGCGCGGCTTTGAAGTGGTCTTTGTTCATCTGATGACCACCATCAAAGTGCTCCACTTTAAGAGTGTTGTAATTACCACCCTTCGTCGCAGCGATGGTCGCATCTGCCGTCGTAGGCTTGCAAGTCGTATCCTTGTCACCATAGCTCATGAAGACAGGGAGGTTGTGAAAACCGGCCTTCGGTTTGTGTTTCGGGTATTCTTTCTCCCACAGAGCAGGCGAGAAATGGCCGCAGGCCAGGAACATGCCTGTGGTCTTAAAGCCCCATTCGTTCATGGAGATGCTCGTCCAGCTCGCATATCCGCAGCCGCCAGAGAAGCCGGCGTTCGCATAAGTCCACTCCCTGTGGTGCGGCCAGGTGGCTTTCATGGCTTCCAGAGACTGCACCACCAGGGCGTCCCGGAAGCCGGGCGAGTCCTTGTTGTTCGGTGGCTGGCCAAACTCTCCGTCGCTCGCCAGCACCATCCATCCGTCATCCAGGGCGGCTTGCAGATACATGCCTGCTGCGAGGATGCTGCGGCCGCCATTCGCTCCGCTGGCGGTGGCGTGGACCAGAAGCACTTTGTTTTTTCGGCTCATAGGATCAAAATCCTTCGGGACCGCCAGGAGCACTTTCACCAGGGACGTGGGCTTGCCATATTGTTCTTGGGCGAGCTTATGGTAGGTTTCAACCTTGTAGGGCACCTCCACCTGAATGGCCTTGCCGGGCACCAGTTTCGTGCCCGCGTAGGTCATCGCCGCCTCGAGCTGTTCCTGCTGCCACTGCGTGATGAAGGCCTGATCCTCTGCACTCAGACTCACCAACGGCACTGGGGTTTCCTTACCTCCGATGCGAAGCAACGCACTCGCCCCTTCCACTCGCAACAAGTCCGCCTCCAGCTTTCGTCCTTGCATGTCCGTCCATGAGCGTGCGGAAACTGGAGATAGGGATAGCGCCAAAAACATGGCAGCGAGGAGTGATGTTTTCCATTTCATGCGCATAGGTTTTACTGTTTTAAGTGATTTCCAAGCCAACGAGCCAATGACCAGATTCTCAGATTTCTGCAATCCCATAGACTCGTTCATGAAGCTCACCCTGCCTTTGGTTTCAAGAGGCCTGCCGAAGACGAAGACCGCGCCTTATGCCATGCCAGCCCCTTCAGTTCCCTGTAATCTGTTCTTATAAAACCAATCACTCGCGAACCGAAGGGGCTCCTTGATGCTCTACCGTTTATCCCGCGTAGGTCACGCTCATGATGGGACTGGGCTGGCCGATTTCCTCATCGTTCAAGACGCCACGGAGTTGATACTCACGCACTTCGGGAGTTCCGGCGGTGGCCAGAGGGGAATCATCATCAAAGGGGAAGCGGCTCTTGCGGGCGGCGATGACTTTGAAGTCAGCATCTCCCTTGCGTCGCATAGAGACGTTGATGCTGTCCGCTCCGAGCTTCTTACCTTTCACGCGAACGTGACCGGGGAAGGCCTCTACGGAGGTCAGTTCAGGTTGGTAGCTGGCGGCGTCGAAGTTGCTGGTGGTGGCCACGATGCCGAGGTCAGCTCCGATTCCGTCGTCATAGCCATCACTGGTTTTCAGGTTCTGGATGCGACGGCGGAGGTCACTCATCTGATCAGCGGCTTCCTTCTGAGCCTGACCGCTAGCGAGGTCGAGCGCGTGTTGCGCATCCAGCACAGCTTTGAGCTTCGTGAGCCAAGGCGCGAGCTTTGCGCGAAAGGCGGTCACGTCTGCGGCGGTCATGCCGAGCTTCGTGCCGTGCGTCTGAAGCTTCGCATCGAAGTTGAGAAGCCAGTTATAGAGGTTTTCGTAGGATTGAGGGAGGATGTCTGTGGCCATGGTGTCTGGTTTTGCGTTTGGGGTTCAGTTACTAGGGAAATGGAGTTCTCGCTGGATGCGAGAGTCTCTCGGAAGCAGCGAGAGCGCCTCATTTTAAGCGAGCAGGTCTCGCAAACGAATGGAGGCGCACGGGTGCGGGCAAGGCTGTCTCGGTAGGGAAAAGAAGGGCCCGAACGTGAGCGAGGCCTTCTCTGAATGGATCAAGAAGGCCTCGGTGACAAAAGGGAGATTCAGAGCCCATGCGAGGCGGTCTCGCTCCTATCCGGGAAGTTCCTTGAGCCGTCGAGAAGGTCTCTCGTTGTTCATCAAAGGATGTCCGTGCGGAAAATACCATGCCGCTGTTTGGTGCAAGAAGCATCGCGCATCCTTTGCGGTTTACACCCAAGATGCAAGTATATTTTTATCACTATCTCGTATCAAGGCAACGCCGCTCGCACTCGATAGAACTGGCGCGATACGCCGCTGACGTTCGCGTCTTGGAAACTCATCACTGAGCCGCTGCCGGTCAAAGGACCACTGGCGACGGTCCAGGTGACCAGATCAGTGCTGCTTTCCACGGTGTAAATGCGACCCAAGATGGATAGCCAGGTGACGGTGGGACCGATGACGACGGAGCTGGTATTCAGGCCGGAGGTGGCATTGGCATTGGTGGCCAAGGTGGCTGCAAACTTGTCCACTGCCAGCGGGTCTGTTCCTGTTACGAACTCAATCCAGTTGTTGCGACCGTCGTTGTCATCATCCCCGAGAGGATCGATCCCCAAATGGCCAAAGTGCAGCATTTGCCACCAATCCGGCAGGCCGTGGCCATCGGTATCCGTGATGGCAAAGGTGCGCTGGGTCACGGGACCAACATAGCCGTGCATGATCGCGCAAGCCCTCAGGGTAGTGGTGCGTTGAAGCTGAAGCGAGCCGTCACTGGAAACCGAAGGACTGCTGATCGTGGGCGTAGTGCTGTCCGTGGTAAAATAGACCTGCGCGGTGGGCGATGGGGTATTAAAGGCCACGGAGATCGGGCCAGAGCCTGATGAAGCAAACGTCACGGCGGGCATCTCCACATTCATCGTGATGGGAAGCGTGACGTTCGGTGCGACGGCGGCATTCGTGAGGATGGAGAGATCGCCTTGCGTAGCTCCGGGCGCGATGTCGGTGGCATTGAACGTCACGGTGATCGTGGCGCTGGCACCGGGCGCGATGGTGCCTTGTTTTGCGGAGAGGCCGAGCCAGTTCAAAGCATCCGCAGACACCTGGAAATCATCCCACCAGGCATCGACTCCAGCGGAGTAATTATAGATGATCGGATAAGCCAGACCGCCCACGTAGTCAGGGTTGCGCATCGGGACGCTGGCTTGGATGAGCGTGCCGTTCACGTAGTAATCAAAGGCCTTCGCCGTCCAGTCGATGTTCCGCAGCTCCACATGATACCAAGTGTTCGCGTCATACACGAAGCTCTGGTTTCCGCCCACATCACCGTTGATGTAGAAGCGCCCGTTATCACTGGCAAAGAACCAGGCCCATTCAAAGAGCCAGAACCAATAAACGTCCGTGAGCACGACGTAGCTCGTGGCTGAATCCCGCGCACCGGGCCGCACCCAGAACCCCACATAGCCGGGGGAGATGCCGTAGTCGAACTCTGAATGGACGCCTGTGAAGTGGCCATCATCAGGACCGACGTTCTTCAGATGAAGACTGTGCGTGCCGCGTGCGGCCTGATTCGTGACGACCTCACGCGTGTTGGCCGCGCCATAAGTGGCATACCAGTTATCCGTCCAGTTCCCGCTCTCGAAGCCATCAAGGAACGGGATTTTATGCGGTGGGATCAAGGTGACATCGCTGGCATGAATGGACGGTGCTTTGATCGCAGCCACGCCTTCCTGAACACGGCGCACCGGCTTGGCCAGAAGCGCGCTGTTCTGCGGCCAGCTCGCAGCAGAGGGCTTTACAGAAGCAGAGGCCGTATTATGCGGGACTTCCTGAATGCGGTAAGTCAGGGGCAGATCACCGTTGTTCGTGAGGGTGAAGGTCTGCGTTTTGATGTCGTCCTCATACTGCGTGGAAGTCAGGGAAGTGGCTGAAACTTGGACGGTGGAATAACCGAGCGCGAAGTTCACATTGGCCTTGGACGGTGGCAGCGTCACACTCTGCGGGGCCGATGGATTCAAGTTCGTGGCCTTGGCGATGACGCTGTAAGTGCCATTCACCAGCGGGATGGAATAGGTGCCGTTCGCCAGTGTGGTCGTCGTGGTATTGACGGGGCCTTTGATTTCAATGGTCGCACCTTGGATCGGATCACCGCCGGTGACCTTCGTGACCAGACCGCTCAAGGTGGTGACGGTGTAGATGTGCAAGGTCACATCCAGCGTCCAGGTGTGGCTCGCGGAGTCCGTGACGGTGAGCGTCATCGGCACATCAGCAGGCGTGGTCTTGCTGGCATCAATGCTAAGCGCGAAAGGCGTGGCTGTATTGGTGGCCTGACCATTGGGAAGCAAGGTGCCGAAGCCACTCGTGGGCTGGGTCAGCGTGATGAGTGGATCGGCTGATTTCAGCGCCAGTGTGGCCTGGAGACCAGGGGCATTGAACGCGCCGATATTGGTTAATTGAATGGCCAATGTGGCCGACTCACCGGGACTGAGAATGCCGTCGCCATTGCCGCCAGCGGTGTCATCAATGGTGACGCTGGTCAGCGTGACCAACGGGCTGGTGGCAGGCACGAGGGCCTTGTTCACATTCAAGCGACCTCCAGAGATGCTTTTGTTATTCAAGCTCGGAAGCGCATCCGTCTGCGTCAGGAGCGCTTGTTTGATTTGGGCAAAGGTGAGATTTTGATTGGCGGATTTCAGCAATGCTGCCGCGCCCGCCACATGCGGCGTGGCCATTGAGGTGCCGCTCATGGTGGTATAGCCGCCCGCTTTATAAGTCGAGTAGATGCTCTCACCGGGAGCACCGAGATGGACCGAGGTCTTGCCGTAATTGGAGAAATTGGACAAGGCATCAGAGGCATTCGTCGCGGCCACGGAGATGACATTGTCTGACTGGAATGAAGCCGGATAGCTGGGGATTTCGTCATTATTCGTAGCCGCATTTCCTGCGGCGGCGATGAAGCCAATGCCCGCTGTGTTGGCCTCTTGAATGGCCTCCAGCATCGACTGCGTGAAATCAGCTCCGCCCCATGAATTCGAGCTGAGGACGGCATGATGCGCTGTTGCGTAGCGGATGGCTTCGATGGCGTCGGAGTCACTGCCGCTGCCACTGGCGGAGAGGAACTTCAGCGGCATGATTTTGACATGCTGGCACACGCCGGAGATGCCCGTGGCATTGCCTCCGACGGCTCCTAAAATCCCAGCCGTGTGTGAGCCGTGGCCGTGATCATCCATCGGATCATTCGTGCCCGCATAGAAGTTCCAGCCGCGTGTGTCATCGATGTAGCCATCGTGGTCATTATCCAAGCCATCACCGGCGGTTTCATCGGGATTCGACCACACATTGGCGGCGAGATCCGGGTGCGTGTAATCCATGCCCGTATCAATGACGGCGACCACGATGCTGGAGCTGCCGAGGGTCGTGCTCCACGCTTCAGGGGCCTTGATGTCCGCACCAGAAACGCCGCCTGTCTGGCCCGTGTTATGCAACGCCCACTGCAAGGCGAAGGAGGCATCATTCGGCGTCACAGGGTCAACACTGGCCTGCGCGATGAAGTCCGGTTCCGCATAGGCGGCTGGCCCCGGCGTCTTCTCAAACGCCGTCATCACGCGATCAAACTCGGCAACGCTGTGGTTCGGAAACGCGATGAGGTAGAGCGCGGAGTTCGGCAAATGACGCCGAATACTCAAGCCCAAACTGGCGACGTGGGCGACCAGTTGCGCCTCTTGTGCGCCGTTCTGTAAGCGCACCAGCACATGATCCGCGACCATGACGGAGCGGCTCAGCGTCTTCTCATTCCCCGTGGCGGCATCGCGAACCATAATCTCTTCAACGCGGAGGAAGGGGTGTTTGAAAGTGGTCTCATACACCGTGGCGCGCCGCTTCTGCCCGTTCGCGGTCATGGCGGATTCGCGTTGCTCAATGAGGCGGCCCTTTTTCACCTCTGCGGGCAATCCATTGTCCATCGGCGGGGAGCCGCTGTTCATGGAGGGCAGCACCGTGAGTGGGAGTCGGCCCAGTTTGGTTGCGAGAGATGCGGGCGGTTGGGGAGAAAGGATATTCGCCGTTACTGATGAGGCGTGAGAATCTTCCGTAACGTGCTTGGCGACGACGGTTTGGTTTGAAGGCGCTTTCGTTGGGGAGTAAACGCTTGGCCCCGATCCCTTGCAGAGATAGCCGATGCACACGACGATACCTGTCGCGACGACTAACCAAAGGGCACGCTTCAGGGGGAAAAGCATTCGCGATGAGGTTACTGGATTCCGAAGTTATACGCAAGACTTAGCGGGAGTGGGGAGGAAAGACTACTTGGGCCGCTCGCGTTCTTATCTTATCGCTGCGGCGACGGCATGAAAAAGTTCTCTCCTTCCACTGCCTGCGCAGATTTCCACGCGACTCGTTTGTTGAGCCGTCGTTCGGTCTTGCGCATTGGCGGCATGGGAATGCTGGGGATGAATCTGCCGAAGCTCTTGCGCGCGGCTGAGGAGAACAAGCAGAAGAACCCCAGTGCGAAGGCGAAGAGCGTGATCTTCCTTTTCCAATGGGGTGGCCCGAGCCATCTGGAGACGTTCGATATGAAACCTGATGCGCCCAGCGGCATCCGGGGGTTTCACAAACCGATGTCTTCCAAGGCGGACGGCATTCAGGTGAACTCTCTCCTGCCCAAGACGGCGCAGATCATGGACAAGGTGACGCTCATCCGGTCCATGAACCACACGATGAAGAATCACAACTCCGCCGGCTACTACGCGCTCACAGGCCATGCGCCGCCGAGCGATGACCAGCGGCTGAAGGACACGCCTGATTTGTTCCCCGCCTACACGAGCTTCGTGGACTTGCTCAGTCCTTCGCGCGGTGAGATTCCCTCCGCCATGCATCTGCCTTATATTTGCAGTGATGGCACGGTGACGCCGGGCCAGTTCTCCAGCTTCCTCGGCAAAGGCCACGATCCTTTTCTGGTGACGACTGATCCGAACGATCCGCACTTTGCCCTGCCGGAGTTGAGTCTTCCTGAAGGCATCACGTATGAGCGCTTGGCCGCACGACGGGAGATGCAGAAGATCGTGGATGCGCAAAGCCGTCTCATGGATTACTCAACCGCCGCTCAAGGGCTCGACAGCTATTACGACAAGGCGCTCGCCATGCTCCACAGCACTCAGTTGCGGGAAGCCTTCGATTTGAGCAAGGAAACGCCGCAGACCCGCGATGCTTATGGGCGCACGACTTATGGTCAAAGCTGTCTCCTAGCGCGGCGCATGGTCGAGGCAGGAGTGAAGTTCGTGACCGTGACTTTTGATTCAAGCATCGGCGGGCGCACGGCCCTTGACGGTGGCTGGGACACGCATGGATTCGACAACACACGCATGTTCCCCATCATCGAGAAGCGCCACCTGCCGATGACGGAGCAGACCTTGTCACGTTACTGAATGACCTGGATGAACGCGGTCTGCTCAATGACACGCTCGTGGTCTGGGTCGGTGAATTTGGGCGGACGCCGCATGTGAATAAGAGCCTCAGCCGTGATCACTGGCCCCACTGTTACACTGCGCTCCTCGCCGGTGGTGGCACGAAGCGCGGCTTCGTTTATGGCGCATCCGACAAGAACGGCGAGCACCCCGCTGAGAACCCCGTCTCACCGGATGACCTAGCCGCGACCATGTATCATCTAATGGGCCTCAACCCTCACACCGAAGTCCATGACGGCGCGGATCGTCCCGTGCCCGTGAGCTACGGGAATGTGGTGGAAGGCGTGATTGCTTGAGGACCTATTTCGTCACCGCTAGCCAACTTCGTTATAATATCTCCTACGGGTAAGATTCAGAAGAACGTGATGAAGGTAGCTCGCCTGTGATGCGTTTGTGCCCAGTCACGAGTGAAATTGGAAGAGGTCTATTCTCCTGGGGAGGTGGGGTTGCGACGGAGCAGTGTTCACGCATCGCAGTCAGAATGGAGGCTTTGGCGAGGTAGCACCTCTCCACGGCTTTATCCAAACTCGCATGAGCCTTGGCCATCGCGGTGGGCATGGTGAGCGGGTCGTAGAGGTCAGCCAAAGTGCTCATGCCGCGTTGGCTAATGTCATGTTAGTTGAAATTGCAAATGTCCACGCGTCGCCGCATTTAGATTTTTCACAAGAACATCGACCTTCGTTGAAGGATTGCCGTCGCCTTCATTTGAACGGTGGTGCTCACGGCAACGTTGAGCGTTTGTCATAGCGACGGGTAGCTTTCCCAGAAAAGGCTGTGAAGGCGGTTGCCCTTTGGAATATGCGGGCCAGTGCTTCTCTAGTCGCTTTACAACTGAATCACAATCCACGAACGGGCTCGTCGTGTATTCGCCATGAAGCAATAGCCAGAACTCAAAACATGGATCCGAAATCGCAAATCGAATCTCAGCAGCTTGCTTCATCCCCATCGCCTGCTCGGCCAATCTCCGCCGCTCGTCGTGAGGCTTTTCCAAATCAAATGCCACCCACACCTCATCATAGGCGATAGCGAACCCCTTCTTCGCAAGTTTCCTCCGTGCTTCACGCAACTCTATCGCCTTCTTCGTGAGCGTAATTGGATCGGTGCCCGCGGGATGAACTATCTCCACTTCAGCGGCGTTGATCTGCAAGCGATCTCGCAGAACCTTGAAGTAGTTGGGTTCTGTCTTCTCACCCTCGGTCACGATGAGGAATGCCTTCCCTGACGATGGGAATTGGGGCTTGCCGCGCCGATAAGCTGACGGACCTCTGGCAAATGCTCGCTTCTTACTCATAGCTTGAGGCCTTCCGGCATGAATGGAATCGCACCGTATCGACCCGCAAGGTATCCCTTGGCCAACGCTTCGTCCTTGCGTGGTTGGTAGTCAGTCAACGGGTAAAGATGTGTCGCACCCACGGGGGATTTTTCGGTGAACCACACCTGATCACGCCTCATCAATGTGCCATCCAGCAGAATCGGGTTATGCGTGGTGAAAACTACCTGAGCGCCTTTCGGATTGTTCTTGCTGCACAGGAGAAGCTTCAAGAGTTCTTTAACCAAGATTGGATGGAGACTCGTTTCGATCTCATCGACGAAGACCGTGTGCCCATTGTCGAGGATGTCTGTCCAAGGCCCGATTAGTGAAAAAAATCGCCGGGTTCCTGCAGACTCTTCATCATCGAAATCCAAAGCAACGGGTTCCATCCCGTCGGCCTTGTGAGTCAGGTTGATTTCGACCTGTTTCATAGATTTCATGCCCCCCTCTTTTTCAAGAGTCGCCAACATGGATTCTGACAAAGTTTTTTTTAGCACCTCCATGTCGAACTCTTTCTCCTGAATCTGTGCATCAATCACCCCGATGTCTGCACTCTTTAGCAAGCTCATGATTCTATCGTGGTGGGCGGGCTTCGTCACCAATTCAGCGGTGAATCCCGGGTGCAGCATCGCATCCGCGCTCAAGTGGATAAATCGAACGTTGTTCTTGAACCAGTTGAATGCCTGCGTCAGTTGCACATGATTGAATTGAGGTCCCACCGAAAGGAACAGCGAATTCTCGCGCGTCTTGTTCTGTAAGCTTTTATCTTGCTTAAACGCAGTTGAAGGCTTCGCCCACTCGTAGGCGTTCGTCTCAGCATTATATGTCCGATGATACCACCTTTGAGGTGCACCCTTGGGATATGCGACCAAATATTCCTCAACTACCCGTGTCGGTGTCACAGAGAATCCAAATACAAATCGATTGTTTTCAGCCACGAATGTGATTTCAAATTCAGAAGGTTTCGAGGCCGAATCTCGATCAAGTTTGAAAGGTTCGGCTCCCGTTGGATCCCCAGGCTGCATCTTCGTGGCGGAACGCTGCACGAATTGGGTAAGGAAATTCACCGCATTGATGAGGTTTGATTTACCGGACGCATTTGCCCCGTAAATCGCCGCGCCCTTCAAGAAGCTGACACCCGAGAGACCTGACAGTTCACGGCCGATAACGCAACCAGTGAGTTCCTTATCCACATTCCCTGCCACGAGGCTGAATGTCTGCTCCTCGCGTATAGACCTGAAGTTGGCGACTTTGAATTCAATCAACATGAGAAGAGATAAGCGCGGCGAGATTAAAGAAAAGGTAAAACACGCGGATAATCTGCGAAATTTGCGTTGTCTTTAGCAAAAAGTATCACTGATGGGGGCAAAATTGATGCCCCTGCCCCCGCTTCGCGAACAAAGGCAGCACATCAGTTCCTGCAACTCCAGATCACTGGAGACGAAGTGGCTAAGTCGAAAGCGCGAGATCTCATTCCAGCGCTGCTCGCGGCGATGTCGTGCCCAAGACTCTTATGTTCGCAGAGGAGCCTGCCACGATAGTAGAGGTCAATGTCTCCTCTGCGGCTTTTTATCAAGGCTCAACGGCTCAGAGAAACGGATTGACCACGCGAACACCGCCGTAGTCCTGACCATGATTAAGGTCTTCGGTATAAAGAGTTTTACATCCCAGTTCCAAGGCGGCGGCAATGATGGTGGCATCCCAGTGAGAGACCTGAAAGTGACGACGGATCTGAACGGCCTTGATGATGAGTTCAAGGGTGATCGGCTGCACCTCTGCGATCCCGGCCATCTCTAGCATAGCATTGATATTGCCTTCACCCAGACCCAGCGTTTTCTTCCCCAAGGCGTTGGCTATATACTCCTGCAAGACTTGGGCTGAGATGGCGAACGGAACGGTAAGGAACAGTTCGGCTGCCTTGCGTTGCTTGACGGAGTCGGCGGGTGCAGATGATCCCGCGTAAAGCAGTATATTAGTATCGAAGAACGCTTCAGCGATCATAGATTTCTTCCCGCTTCAGTGGCGTCATGGCTTTCGTATTACTGGCCTTAAGACCTTTGAGCAGCCGCTTAAGTGCAGTCTGACGTTTCTTTTCCTCGGACCCGTGTGTCGTTTGGGTGACAAGATTTAGCCCTTGCACGATGAGGTCTTTGAGAGTCGTTCGGCGCTCTGCCGCTATGACCTTCACCTTGAAGAAGAGATCGTCAGGCAGCTCAATGGTGGTCTTCATGCAGCCATAAATATGGGAATATGGGTGTCACGTCAAGATCATACACTACTTCCAGCCGGGAGCCGCGATGAAGGCCCGTTCCCGCTTGTTCGCGTGGAGATCGAAGAGGTGAATTTTCCCGCTGTGCCCGCCGATGGCCAGAATCTCTGCGGTATCATCCAAGGCCACGGCATCCACGCGAGCGCCCATGTTTTCAATGATCTTTGGCTCCTCGGGCTTCTTCAAATCATAGCTGCGCACGGTGCCATCATTGGAAGCGGCGTAGAGGTGAAGATCTGCGACGATGACTTTTGTGACTTCCGAGCGACGGCTCTTGAACAAGTCGTTGCGCTCCTTGGTCTTCGCGTCTTTGGGTCGTTCTTCGCCCGCCTGCCATGACCAGCGGCGGACCTCGCCATCGCTGGCTCCTGTGAGAACCGCATCGCCTTCGTCATCAAAGGTGGCGCATTGGATGGCGCTCTGATGTCCAGTGAAGGTGCGGGCAATCTCGCCATCTTTCGCCCGGAAAACACGGGCTGTGCGATCACGACTCGTGCTGGCGAGTTGCTTGGAATCAGGACTGAAGGACACAGCCGTCACCCAGTCCGCGTGGGCTTCAGATTTCCAAAGCTGCTTCCAGTCGGAGGCGCGGTAAAGGCGCACGATGTTGTCCGTTCCACCGACCGCGACCGAGGCTCCATCAGGACTGAAGGCGATGGCCAGCACGGTGTCTTTCGCATTGAGCAGCTTCTTGATGATTTTGCCTGTCTTGAGTTCCACGATGAGCGCTTCACCGGATCTCGCGGGCGTGCCGCCTGCTACTGCCATAAGGTTTCCACGACGTTGCAGACTCATGGAAAGGATGCGCTCCGGCATTCCGCCAAGGCGACGCTGAAGCTGGCCAGTGCTGGCTTCCCAGAAGGTCAGTTCGTGATAACCGCTGGCGCAGAGCGTGTGATCATCCGTCCATACCAGCGCGGTGATGGGCAGGGCTTGCGGATATTTCTCAGGGGCTTTCGGCGCTTCTTTCTTCTGCAATAGATCGTTGAGGGACAGGCTCTTGCTTTCACCATCGAAGGCCGCTCCTTCGGCAATCCAGCGCTTGAAGAGCTCGACTTGCGCTGCTGGTAAGGCGTCATCTTTCTGCGGCATCCGCTCGTCTTCATCCGGGGTGATGAGTCGTTTGAAGAAGGCGCTTTCATCTGCTTTGCCGGAGACGATGGGCTTGTCCTTGCTGTCGCCTGCCTTGAAGAGAAGGTCGAAAGTGTCCACGCGGTAATGGCCCTTCGCCTTCTTCTCCTGATGACAGATGAGGCATTTATCCACAAGGATGGGCGCGAGTTCTTTGGTGAAGGAAACTGGCGCAGCAGAGACGGTTTGCGTGAGCAAAGCGGCGGCCATCATCAAAAATCCTTTGTCCAA
Organism: Phragmitibacter sp.; assembly: GCA_025361865.1. Taxonomy (GTDB): domain Bacteria; phylum Verrucomicrobiota; class Verrucomicrobiia; order Verrucomicrobiales; family Verrucomicrobiaceae; genus JANYJH01. The sequence continues at coordinate 3,910 of JANYJH010000100.1, read as the reverse complement.
AAATCGGGGGCTCAGCATCTTCTATCGGTAGGTTCTTGAGGTTTACGCCGCTTGAGAGGTGAGTTGCGCTTTTTAGTTGATCGTATCGGGTTGATAGTTGATGGCCTGACTTCACTTCACGTTCGTGAATTCACCTCAGGCACCCACATTCAGCCCTCCTCACACCATGCCGTCACTCGCCGAAGCCCAGCAATCCCTCCGTGCCCTCCTGCTTAAGAAATCCGTCATGCGCGGTGATTTCACGCTCGCTTCCGGGGCGAAGAGCGACCTCTACGTGGACTGCCGACTGACCACGCTGGATGCTGAAGGCGGCTGCCTCGTGGGTCAAGTCATGCACGCCGTGCTGGTGGATGCAGCCAAGCAACTCGGCGTTTCTCCAGTAGGCGTAGGAGGACTCACGATGGGCGCTGATCCCATCTCACTGGCCATTGCCATGAGTTCTTTCATGGCTGGCGATGCCCAACCGATTCATGCCTTCTGCGTGCGCAAGGAAGCGAAGTCACATGGCCGGAAGAAGTTGGTCGAAGGGAACTTCAAAGCGGGTGACAGCGTGGTGGTCATTGATGATGTCATCACCACGGGCGGCTCCACCTTGAAGGCCATCGAAGCCATCGAAGCCGAAGGCGGGAAGGTCGCGCTAGTGCTCGTCCTCCTGGATCGCGAAGAAGGCGGACGCGCCAATATCGAAGCGAAGGGCTACAAGGTCTTCTCCGCTTTCACACGCAGTTCGATTTTGAACTAAAGGAATGGGAGGCAGGCTGCTTGCCTGTTGCCTTAATACTGAACAGGCAAGCAGCCTGTATCACGTTTTCCTGAATCAATAACGCGTTGGATAGCCCTGGCTCTGCGGAGCGTAGGCGGTGGTGGGCGGCGGGTAGTTGTAATTCTGAGGAGCCTGGTTCTGCTGCGGATAGGACTGTCCATAGCCCTGCTGCTGAGGATAATAATTGCTGCGGCTCGGCTGAGCAGGCGCTTGGTAAGACTGCTGCGGGGGCGCAGAGTAGTTGGAGTAGCCTTGCTGCGAGTAACTTGGGCGGGACTGCGCATAGCCGTTGCTCGGGCGATTTCCGTAATACACCGGGCGCGATTCTTTCCCTGAGTAGCCGTAGCCGGAATTCTGCCGGTTGGAAGAACAGGAACAAACAACGAAGGCGAGAACTCCGATGAATGTCGTGGCTAGGGAGAAGCGAGGGATGAGCGACATGGTTTTCAGCTTGGGTGAAGATTGCTGAGAACCATTCTAACTATTTTAGATATATTAACAATAATAAAGGTGAGTAATTTTGCTCATACAGCTAACTCGCTCTGTTAGAGGGAATCGCCAGCCAAGGCGGCATTCCCGATGATCCCCGCGTCGTTGTTGAACTTGGCTGGAAGGATCTTCAATCCCTCCCAGACGACGGTGGAGAGCATGGATTTCATCTTGTTCTCCAAGGGCTGGAACAGGAGATCACCCGCCATCGAGACGCCGCCGCCGATGACGAAGGCATCAGGATTCAACAACCAGGCGATGCTGGCCAAGGCGGTGCCGAGCCAGTCAGCGATCTCACCCCAAATTTGCTGGGCGATGCCGTCTCCGGCTTTGGCGGCTTCGGCGATGGCCTTCGGCGTGCAATCCCCGATTTCCTTGTGCAGTCCGGCCTGCGCGTAGCGATGCACCGCGTGCTCAGCGATCTGATTATTCCCGATGTATTTCTCCAGCGCGCCGAGATTGCCATAATGACCGGACTTGCCATCAAAGTGGATGCTCATCTGGCCGATCTCACCAGCGGAGCATTGACTGCCGCGAAACATCTGACCATTCAAAACCAAGCCAGCGCCGACGCCGGTGCCGAGCGTGAGGCCGATGACGTTCTTCAAGCCGCGACCAGCGCCGTAGCGCCATTCCGCGTAGGTCATGGCGTTGGCATCGTTCTCGACGACCACCGGAAGGCCGCTCATCTCGCTGAGGATTTGCTTGAGCGGGATGTGGTTCCAGCCAGGTACGTTCGTCAGCACATGCACGAAGCCGCGATCGAAATCCACCAGGCCGGGAACGCCGACGCCGATGGCCGCGATGGCGGGATGACGCTCGCGCATCTTCGCCACACGGTCGGAGATCGCTTTGATCAGGGCCTGCGGGCCGGGGTGATTCGCGGTGGGGATGGGCTCATCGGTCTCCAGAATCTGTTCGCCGCAGCAAACGCCGAGTTTGACAAAGGTGCCGCCGAAGTCCACGCCGACGGCTGTGATGGGAGATGATGAGAGTGACATGCTGGTAAAGGGACGAACGAATGACCACTGATGAAGGCTTGTGCAAGCGGATTGGTTGCGCGGCTTTGAATTTGCTTACCAAAGGTGCAAGTTCCCGACCAGCCGCAGCCCATGCAACGTCAGGTCCGGTTCCACCGCTTGGATTTCTGGCAAACCGGACGCGATCCATGCGGCATCGCCCCCAGTCGCGATGACGTGAAGGTGATCAGGCTGACCCAATTCCTCACGCAGAGATTCCAAAATGCCCCGCACCATGCCACGATACCCCAGCGCGGCACCAGCCAGAATGGCTTCCTCCGTTGATTTCCCGATGGCGGCGATGTGCTCCCGCAATTCCACTTTGGGCAACAAGGCCGTCCGCTCGTGCAGGTAATCTGTCATCAATCGCAAGCCGGGCGCGATGACGCCACCGACGTAAGCAGCATTCGCGGAAACGATGTCAAAGGTCACTGCGGTGCCGAAATCAATGACGATCCCCGGCGCGCCGTGCAGATGGGCCAGCGCCACGGCATTGGCGAGCCGATCCGGGCCGATACTCGCGGGCTTCGGGTAATCAATGCCGATGCCCAGCTTGATGTCGTGCGTCAGGACCAGCATGGCTTCACCAAAGAACGCGCGTAGCTTCTGCGTGGCCGCTGGGACGACGGAGGAGATCACCACATGGGACCACTGCCAGCCTGCGAGGGTTGTTTTGAGATCCTCGGGTGAAAGCCCCGCCGTCGGTGCGTCGCGATGCTCCAGCAAGTGCTCACAAGTGGCCAAGCCAAACTTGGTGCGGCCATTGCCAACATCTACGAGGAGGTAGTTCGCAGTCATAGGTTCTACCAGGCACCAGCGTTGAACGTCCGCTTTTCACCGTTCTTCATGGATTCCCAATCGAACGCCTTCACGGTCTTCACCTCCAGCGTTTTCCCGTTCACTTCCAGTGTCAGCGCTCCCTGTAAATCCGCCGCGTCCACCCAATAACGGAGCTGCACGTCTTGCGTCGTCTTGGCGGGGACTTCAGGCAGTGCGTCAAAGGGCAGGAAGAAGCTCGGCACCTCACGACCCTTCGCGGTGAGGAGCTTCACCTTGGGGGACTGGCAGATCAGCTTCTCCGGCTGGTCATTGTGGAGACGCACGTCGAGGTCCAGTCGCGCATTCCCGTAATCGCGCTCCACCACACAGCGGTGGAGTTTCAGCGGCGCGGCATCGCCGGCATCCGCCGTGGTCGTTGTTCCCGAAGCACTGATTTCGTCCTCGTCCGCGTGCTTGGAACTGAAGACCCAGACGAGACCGGCGAGGATCACCGCCAGCAGCACCCATAATTCGATCCGCTTCAGAAAATTCATGGCCGGACTGTGCCATTCGATTCCCATTTGCCAACGCCTTCTTCCCGCCTACGCTTTGCGCCCCTTTTCTACGAGCCTGCGACGGCCCGTGATCGGCCCCCTGTCCGCCATTTGTTTCCCATCCTTCAAATCATGAACATTACCGTCGAAACCCAGCCCAACTGCCGCGCCGTCCTCCGCATCGAGATTCCTTCCGCCGATGTCAAGCGCGAGCGCGAAGAGGTCACCACCAACTATGCCCGCTACGCGAAGCTCCCTGGCTTCCGCCCCGGCAAGGCTCCGAAGTCCGTGGTCGCCAAGAAATACGAATCCGAAATCCGTGGCGA
>JANYJH010000096.1 GCA_025361865.1 Phragmitibacter sp. | reverse complement strand
CAGCCGCCCATGATGTTCACGAAGCCGTGCTTGCCGAAGTCCGTGGCGAAGTTGGCCATGTCTGGCGGCAGCAAATCGAAGCCCGTGGGCGCGAGCGGGTTCGGCATCCCCGCATTCGGATAGCACGAAACATAGGTGTCTGCTTTCTGCGACAACTCCTCAAGAAACGGCCTCATTTTGTCCGGTCCCAGCGAGCAGTTCAAGCCGATGGACAGCGGCTTCACATGCCGCATGGCATTGAGATAAGCCTCCGTGATTTGACCGGAAATCATCGTCTCACCACCAGGGCCGACCGCTGCGGAAATCTGAATGGGCAGCTCCACGCCGTCTTTCGCAAAGACTTCCTCAATGGCCGTCAGCGCAGCCTTGGCATTGAGGGAATCGAAGATCGTCTCCACCATCAACGTGTCCACGCCACCTGCGATCAAGGCGCGAATCTGGTGCATGTAAGCGACCTTCACTTGATCAAACGTGACATAGCGGAAACTCAAATCCGTGAGATCGGGAAACTGCGAAAGCGAGACCGTGAGCGGCCCGACCGCACCTGCAACGTAACGCTTCCGACCTGTTTTCTCGCCAATCATGTCTGCCCATTTGCGACACTGTTTCGCGGACTCGAAATTGATCTCCCAAGCGAGGTCGTTCAGGAATTTATCGTCAATGATCTTCTGGAAGAACTCCGGGTCTTTGCGTCCGCCTTTCTCGCGCGGGTCCTCCACGAAGAACTCGCTCTGCGCGATGCTCGTGCCCGAAAACGTGTTCGTCTCGATGATGTCCGCGCCGGCCTCTAGGAAGCGGCGGTGAATGTCCTCGATGATGTCGGGCCGCGTGACGCTGAGGATGTCACCATTGTTCAGCAAGTCCTTGTCGTTGTTCTTGAACCGCTCTCCGCGCGCATCCACTTCCTTCAGCCCGTAGCCTCGGATCGTGGTGCCCATCGCGCCATCAATGACGAGGATGCGTTTCTGCATCAATGCTTCGAGTTCAGCGCGGACATTGGGGCGTGAGGACATGATCAAATGCTAGCGGTGAGATTGAATACGCGCAAGAGTCTATCAACGCATCATGATATGAAGATGTGAACTGAGTAGCGATGAATACGCTCGTGCCTTCAGGCTGGTTTCTGAATCATTGACAGAGGATTGTAAAACTAGATCATCCTGCGTTAAGAGACTTGCTTATGAACCCTCGCCTGCTGTTTCCTTTGATGATCGTGGCGACAGCTCTTCTTTTGTTTTGGGCTGGTTGCCTATGGGAGAACGGAAACCCTACACCCACGCTATTGTCGCCAAAAAATCTTCCGCAGCGCCCCATTTCCAGCCATTCGGCAACGACGTTGCCCACACCCAAAGCAGCGCCTTCACCTACCGTGGCGACCACTCAAGATTCAGCTTCGACTCCGCCAGCGAATCCCTCTGATTCCTGGCTAGCGAACCTATTTAAAGACGGCGCTCCAAAGGTTACGGTGGCCCAATTGAAAGGTTACCTGCGGGAAAATGGGCGCAGCGCAGAGAGCTTGCTTACTGCATTCCGACTGACCGGTGAAACCTCTTTGTTGCGTGAAGCAGCCCAGAACTTTCCCAATGATCCGCGTGTTCAGTTTGAGTTGGCGATGAAGAGCACGGAGCCGAAAGAACGAGTGGCTGCGCTTAAGGCATTCGCTGCGGCTGAACCGAGCAATGCGCTCGGCAGTTACCTAGCGGCGAATCTGGCTCTTGCCTCGGGTGATACCACGGAAGGGCTCAAGCTGCTGACCGAGGCCTCAGAACGGACCGGCATCAATGATTACAGACTCGCCAATGCTCAGGCAGATGAGGAAGCTTATGTGGCGGCAGGCTTGTCTCCATTGCAGGCCAAGGCGGCGGCAATGATGGGGGCCAGCCTTTCTCATCTGAGCGAGCTGCGTGATCTATCTAGTGAGATGTCCAGCTTGCGCGAACGTTACTTGCAAGGCGGCGATGCCAATTCTGCTCAGATCGTCACGGATATGGACATTGCTTTGGGTCGTCAAATTCAGGACCATGCAGGGAACACGGCGTTTGCCGAACTCGTGGGCCAAAGCATTGAGCGGCAAGCTCTCAAGCAATTGGACCCTGCGACTGTTCTGAATGATACCGGATTGACGGTCAGTCAGCGGCTTGATCAACTGGCAACGCGGAAGGATCTCGTTGCCAAGACGATTCAGGGATTTGATCTGACCACCGCCGCTGTAAATCCGCAACTTCTGGGGCAGTATTTGGACCGTCAGAAAGCGCTCGGAGAAGTTGCCGCGCGGCAATGGCTGCGAAGTCAGTTGGAACTCCCCAAGCCATAAATTCAGCCAAGGTGTTACTTCTTAGTCTTGAGGTAGTCAGCTTCGGCTGCGATATAAGTTGGCGCACGCCCAAAGGGATCTGCTCCGCCGATATCGGTGACAAATATCCAGACATAACGAAGAGCGACGGCACGATCAATAGCGGCCTTCCACACGCTGGAAGAGGTCGCATAGACGATAGTGGCGAATTTGTTCACCGGGTAACTGGCAGTCCAAACTGATTGGTAATACTTAGCCCAGCCAGCAGCCAGGGGGTCCTCATAAGTCACCAGAATGTCTGCGGTGGCCGCGTAATTCACGATGGTGAAGGTGCCTGGGTTTCCGATAACCAACATCCCCTTCTTACTCGCATAAGCGTAGATGGATTGGTAATAGCTGAGCTTCGTGGTGCGGTCTGACATCTCATCCAAGAAGATCCCGTTAGCCCCATACCAGGCCGCATAGCGATCTATCTGTGTGTAAACAGTGCCCAGCGGGATACCTCCGTAAACGGTGCTGATGTAGCCCGCGACGGTCGCTTTGACTGAGCGTAGGCGCGTTACCTGCGTGGCAATGCTGGCGATCTTACTCGATCCAGGGCCATCACTTGGGTTGATGATTGCGATCATCGGCACCTTTTGCGCTGCGGCCACCGCATCATTGAACTGGTAAGTGCTGTTGCCATAGAGCGGCATGATGAGCCCGGCAGCTTGCGTGTGGCTGGCCAGAAAAACGATAGAGCACGTCAGAGCTAATACGGGACGCGTGAAGAGAGTGATTAGCATGGATTTCATAGGCAATAAAGGGCTCAGATTTTTGAAAAACTGCTGTTTTGAACAGTTTGAATCGCATAAAATACTAAAAATTTATCAATTAGTCAATAATTTTTTATTATTTGGACTATTTGCATATCCTCACTAAAGCCTTCAGCCGATTGGCGGTTACCCCTGATTTGCCATCAAGAAAAACCTGAAGCACCTCAGCTGCTAGATTTCTTCTCCTGTCTCCAGTTGCGCCCAGCCCTGCAAGCGTCATCGTGCCCGCCCCTCATGAGTGCTCATTCCGAAGACATCATCCTTGAAGCTCGCGACCTGACAAGGGTCTTCGATGGCATCACCGTTTTGGAACCCTTCAGCTTTTCCTTGAAGCGAGGCGAAGTGCTGGGCCTGCTCGGAGCCAATGGCGCGGGCAAAACAACGGCCATGAACATGCTGCTCGGCCTGACGACGGCGACCAGTGGGACGATCCATGCCTTTGGGATGAATCTGGCCACGCACCGGATCGAGATTCTGAAGCGGACGAACTTCTCCAGCGCTTACACCTCACTGCCGGGGAATCTTTTGGTGTGGCAGAACTTACTCGTTTTCGCGCAGATTTACGGTGTGAAAAAACCGAAACAGAAGATCGCTGAGTTGATGGAATTGTTTGAGATCACCGAACTCAGCAAGCGCGTCACCGGCCAGCTCTCCGCAGGTGAAAGCACTCGGCTGAACCTGTGCAAATCACTTCTCAACGACCCCGAGCTGCTCCTGCTCGACGAGCCCACCGCCAGCCTCGATCCCGACATCGCTGATAAGGTGCGCAAGACCATCCGCCGCGTGCAAGCGGAGCGGAAGATCAGCATCCTCTACACCTCACATAACATGAAGGACATCGAGGAAGTCTGCGACCGCGTGATCTTCCTGCACAAAGGGAAAGTCGTCACCGAAGGCACTCCAGAGGAAATCGTCGCCCGTTCGCAGGAAGACTCGCTAGAGGACGTGTTCATCAAGATCGCCCGCACGGGGGACATCGAAGAATGACTCAAAGTTGAAATGGTTGAAGCGGTTGAAATGTTGAATTGAAACCTTCGCCTTCCTTTCAACCGCTGCAATGTTTTCAACACTTCAACCCCCTCCCTCATGAATCCCCGCGTCATCACCGCTCTCGTTCTTCGCTACCTCTTCCTCTACTCGCGCACGCCGATGCGCCTTGTCGAGCTGGTCTTCTGGCCTGTGGTCGAGCTGCTCATCTGGGGGAATCTGACCAATTACATCCAGCACAAAACGAACGGCGATTTCCCACACGAAGTCCTCTTTCTCGTCGGGGCCTTCATTCTCTGGGACGTGATTTTCCGCGCTCAACAAGGCGTGGCCATCTCCTTCCTCGAAGATGTGTGGACAAGGAATCTGCTCAACGTGTTCGTCGCCCCCGTGCGCACCATTGAGTATGTCGCAGCCACGTTTGCCGTCGGTTTCATCCGCATTGGAATCACCATGCTGGCGCTCTGCTCGACTGCGTATGCGTTATACTCCTTCAACGTCTTCCAGATGAGCTGGGGGCTTATCCCCTTCTTTTTCAATCTCCTCGTCACCGGCTGGGCCTTGGGCATGATCTCCACCGCGCTCATTCTGCGCTGGGGTCAGGCCGCTGAGTCACTTGCGTGGGCCGTTCCCTTCTTCATCCAGCCCGTAACGGCAGTGTTCTATCCCGTGAGTGCCATGCAGCCCGCGTGGAGCCAGAGCCTCGCTTGGTGCCTGCCTTCCACCTATGTCTTCGAGGGAATGCGCGAGTATATGAAGACGCAAATCTTTAACTGGAACTACTTCGCGTGGGCGGCTGGTTTGAACGTCATCTTCATGGCTGTCGCAGCGTGGATATTCGTCACCATGTTAGAGATGACCAAAAAGCGTGGGCTGCTGACGAAGTTCGCGACGCAGTAGTTTGCAGTGCAGTGTGACCGTCGTTTACCTCACGCCACGGGATTCCAAACTTCTGCAAATCCGAAGCCTTTGAAATGCTTCGCGTTGGCGGTGGCAAAGCGGGTCACTCCATGATGGAGGAGGGTAAACGCGATCCGTGCATCTATGATCTGCCTGAATCCGGCCTTGGTTTCCATGGCCCAAGCCCAAAGCTTTGGCGCGACCAGTGGGTCGTAATCGACACATCGCCAGGCAGGGTTCTGCTTCAATGCCAGACAATAGGTAGCCGACTCTTTCGCAGTGTAGGGTTTTCTAAAAATGGCTGGGTTCCGCAACTGCATGTAAAGCTCCACGAGCACCAGCTCACACAGCACAAACTCCTCCGTTCCCTGACTGACAGTGTCAAAGAATGCTCTTGCTCTGTCGTGGTGCGGAGAATCAGGATCTGCCGCATGAATCAGCAGATTGGTATCGGCGGTCAACATGTCAGACCTTGTTAAAACGGTGCTCGATAGCATCTGCTTCCGCAGAGACCGTGGCAGGATCACGCAGGTGGCCTCCGCTTCTGCGTAGCACCGGCATGGCCCACTGGGCAGGAGGCTGACTCACCTCTGGACAAGTCTGAACGTAAGTTTCCATCCCTCGGCGAATCAATTCCGCCACCGACCAATCTCGCAGTGCCGCGATCTTTTTAAGCCGCTGAAAAAGCGGCTCTGGAAGTTGGATTTGGGTTCGAGTCATGCCATCAATGTAATGTCGGTGGTGGAATTATGTCAATGGTGAGGTCCCGGATGACGACTAAACGCGTCTCTACCAATCTCTCTCATGACGCCAGAGCGCTTTAGGCATCCCTCTCCACCCCTGCGGCCACAGGCTGCTTCATGCACAACTGCCGATGGCTATACAGCAACGCGCTGGCACTGAGTCCGAAGAGAAGGCCGCCGCCTCCCATGGCGATGCGCAAGCCGACGAGATCGGCCACCTTTGACACTAGCAAACCGGAGAAGGGCAGCACGCCGAAGAAGCTCAGGCCCATGATCGCGGAGACGCGGCCGCGAATGGCATCGGGGGCGCGCTCTTGCACAATGGTGTTGGCGAGACCGAACATGGTGCTGGTGCCGAGCGTGAGGAAGATCATGGCGATGACGGCTTGCCAGAGTTGCTGCGCAAAGGCGAGGCTCAACATGCACGCGCAGACTACGGCCGCGCCGAGGCGCAGGTAAATGGCGCGTTTCTCATGGGGAATGGTCAGCAACCAGATGGAGCCGACGAAAGCACCGATGCCCGAGGAGGCGATGAGGAAACCATGCGACTGCGCATCCACATGCAGGACGTGCCTTGAGTAGAGCGGCATCGTGATCATGAAAAACGGCGAGACGCAGGTGGTGAGTGTGGTCAGCATCGAGATCATGGCCAGCGTCGGCTTGTCGCGGCGCACATAGTCGAAGCCCTCCTTCATCCCTGACTTCCGCATCGCTTCCTCCTCCTCAGTGCCGGGCGGGCGCGGATGCAGAGTGAGCATCGCAATGATCAGCGCAAAGAAGCTCGCCGCATTCGCATAAAACGCAGAAGCGGTGCCGAGCCATGCGATGAGCCAGCCGCCGATGGCCGGACCCGCGAGACGTGTCGCATGGAAGATGGAACGATCAACGGCAATAGCAGCGCTGAGTTGATCGCGATCCACAAGTTCCGGCACCAGGGCGGAAGCGGCGGGCATTTCAAACGCGGTGCTGATGCCGAGCAGCACACCAGCAACGACCACATGCCAGACGGCGATTTGTCCACTCGCGATGAGCCAGCCCATGGAGAGGGCCAGCACGATCTGCACGACTTGCGTGATGATCAGAATGCGGCGCTTGTCGTAGCGATCCGCCACGATGCCGCCGTGCATGGTCAGTGCCAGCATGGGAATGCCCGCGCAGAAATTGATGAGGCCCAGCGTGAACGCGCTCGTGGTGAGACCGGCGACGACCCAGCCTTGGGCCATCTGCTGCATCCAAGTGCCGAGCATGGAAATGGTCTCGCCCGCCATGTAGCGACCGAAAGGGCCACCGCGCAGAACACGCCATGCAGCGATGTGGGGAGAGGGGGTAGGCTGACTCACGGAAAAGCTGGGAGTCTCGCTCCATTCGCGCCGGATTCCAAGGAAAGTAAATGGAAGCCTGAAAACTCCATGTTGAGAGCGATCTATGAGTGGTTCGACGACGCTCAATTAGCCTCCGAACTCACGCCTTGCATTCAAGGGTCAGAGAAGGAACTGTCGGTGCCCCATGACCACTCAGATTCTGCCCACCGATTTTCCCGAAGACCTGAAAAGCTCCGTCAGCGAGGCCGCGCGCCTGCTGGCTCAAGGCGAAGTCGTCGCCTTGCCTACGGAAACGGTTTATGGTCTGGCAGCGGATGCTTTGAACGCCGATGCGGTTGCGAAGATTTTTGCCGCCAAAGAGCGCCCCACCTTTGACCCGCTCATCGTTCATATTCCTCATAAAAATGATCTCGACATGGTGGCCGAAGTTCCTGAGAACATTGCCAAAGCGGTCACTAAATTGATCGAGCGTTTCTGGCCGGGACCGTTGACCTTGGTCCTGCCGAAGAAAGCTTGTGTGCCTGATATTGTCACCTCAGGCCTGCCCACGGTGGCGGTAAGAGCCAGTTCAAATCTGGTCTTCAACCGCGTCGCGCGGACCTTGGGCAAGCCTCTCGCAGCCCCGAGCGCCAACCGCTTCGGAGCCATCAGCCCGACCTCTGCGAACGCCGTGAGAGCCGAACTGGACGGACGCATTCCTTTGATTCTCGATGGCGGCGCCTGTCTGCACGGGCTGGAAAGCACCATCATCAAAGTAGAAGACGTGGGCGAGTCAAAGCCGCGCTTCGTCGTGCTGCGTCCAGGGCCGATCACGATGGATGATTTGAAACCCTTTGGTCGTCCTGTGCTGTTGAAGAACTTGAAAGGCGATCACAAGATCGAAGTCCCCGGCCAGCTCCCCTCGCACTACGCACCACGCACGCCGCTGCGCCTGTTGGAAGCGCCTGACGACTTCATTCCCGAGCATGGCAAGACCTACGCCTTGCTTAGCTTCTGCGGTGATGAGGAAGACGGCTATCTCAAGCTCGCCGACTGGAAGCAAACCTTCGTCCTCAGCCCCGGCAAAGGTAAAATGCCCGAGGCCGCCGTGCGCTTCTTCTTCGCCCTTCGCGAACTGGACAACCTCGGCGTGGACGAGATCATCGCCGAGCCCATGCAAGAACGTGGATTGGGCATCGCCATCATGGACCGCCTGCGTCGAGCGGCGACGAAGAGGTAGGTGGGCATCACCGTCGGCGGGTGAATTTTTAATTTAAACGCGAAGCAAATGCATACGAAACATTCATGGGGTAAAGTCAACCGCCTTGCATTCCCGGCGACTTTTGTAAAAGTGCGGTTTTCCCAAGGTAAATACTGAGCTGCCCGATCTGCTGAAGCACTATGGATGAATCAAAACTATCTGTCTGTCTTGTCCGTTTGGAACCTGACGGCCACTTGGAACCTTTTTCGGGACCGATGTTGCCTTCGTTTCCGTGCCCCACGGTTGCTATCAGCAGCTTTGAGATCAAGAACATCCGTATCGGGACGAAGCATACAGACTACGAGTGTGACCTTCAAATCAAGGGGATAGTTACAAATGCTCTGGGCAGCGTGCTTGCTGAAGATGATGCCACAATTGAAAAGTGCAGCCTTTTCGTGAATGGCAGCGAACGACCTGTTACTACCTTGCCCCTCAAAGCGGAGAAGCGCGGGGCTGGGAGCGGTGTGTTGTCGGCACCTTTCACCGGCGAGCTTGATGTCTTGGTGACGGGTGTGAGGATTACTTCCGGAAACAACACGTTCAAAGTAGCGGCTGCGGATAAGGTATATGGCCTGGATGGTTACAACATGTGGGCGGCGACATTTGTCCTGCCTGATGATTCCGATGAGGATGATGAAAAACAGGATAAATCCGCCATCGCAAAGCCTGCTTACTCGGAAAAGGCCGAGCATGTGACCGGTGGCACAGGCGGAGAGCTATGTCTGTATGGATTGATGGTCGAGGGTGTGCCCGCCGATGAAGCCTCAAAACTCGTGCTGACCATTGGCCAGGAATCACCGGTCAATTGTAGGATGATTGCGGCTGGGGCCCAAGGTTCCTATTATGCAAAGAGGCCGAACGCAGATCTCCCGCTTCTCTTTTCTTTCCGTCCTCCATCTCCGGGCAAGGGTGATTCTAAAGTGGATGAAATTGCAGATGAGAAAGGCGTGAATGCTAGTCCGTCTGCTTCGCTGCCAGAGCGTGAGGCGTTTCTTGCCGCATTCAGTTGCGGTTTTTTCTATTACGGCGCGGATTTGGTAGCCGGAACCAAGACGGAAGCTATTCGAGCAGTGGACTTTTCACCAGTGACAGGTTTGTTGACCCTGCACAGCCACATCTCATTGGACAACCACAGCCTGCGGAGCTTTGCCACGACGCTACCGACTAAGTTTGACAGCAAAGGCTTTCCCGCCGCGAATCCGTTCACGACCTCTGAGATCGCCTGGCAACTTGCCAAGCTATACCGAGTGGATGATCCGAGAGCAAAAGAAGTAACCCTTGCTCTTTTGCTCGGAGACTTCAAAGACGTAGGCCTTGAATCCGTCAAAATTGAGGACTGGAGAAGTGATCTGTTCGTTTACCTCGCGGAGATTTTAGATTCGCTTTTAAGCGACACCAAGCGTAACTTTCCTAACGAACAGGGGTATTTGGTAGGGCGCTGTTTCAGCGAGATCACGCGCTTGTGCATGAAGCCGGGAACAAACTTTCAGCTCGGCATAACGCCAAAATCAGTCGTCTTGACGCAGCTGTTAAAAAGTCATTTCTTCAGCGATGCAAAGACACTTTCACCCATTAAGTCGAAGAAGACTTCCATTGTGGAGACGCTGAAAAAGTTTTTTGGCTTTTAATGGTGCCGCAGTCATTCGGCTAGGGCCTTCCTGCCGTCCAGTTGCATGTGCCAGCCGCTCTGCTATGGCAGGGTGAAGAATGAACGAAACCGCACCCGATCCCAAGAAGCTCTCCACTGCCGAAGCGGTGAAGGAAAACAAAGTCAGTGCGGGCACCATGGGGCTGGTTTCGCTCGCCGTTTTTAGCAGCCGCATTCTCGGTCTTGTTCGGGAGATCATCTTCAACAGCCTTTTCGGGGGCGAGAACCGGCGCTGGGGTGATGCCTTCAATACCGCTTTCCGTGTCCCCAATCTGCTGCGGGATTTGTTTGCTGAAGGGGCGCTCTCCACGGCCTTCGTGACCACCTTCTCAAAGACCATGAAGACGGACGGCGATGAAGCCGCATGGCGTTTAGCGCGCAGGGTCACGACCATGGCCGCAGTCTTCATGACAGCCGTCAGCATTCTCGGCGTCATCTTTGCGCCGCAGATCGTGCGGCTCATCTCCGCAGGTTGGGTGGAGAAGTTTCCAGACAAGGTGGCCTTCGCCGTCACGCTCGCCCAGATCATGTATCCCTTCATCCTGCTGGTCTCCATGGCCGCGCTGGTGATGGGCATCCTGAATGCGCGAAAAGTCTTCGGCATTCCGGCGATGGCCTCGACCTTCTTTAACATCTTTTCCATCATCAGTGGTTGCGCGCTGGGTTGGTGGTTTGATCACGGTTTTGGCAAGAACGCACTCATCGGCTTTGCCATTGGAACGTTGATCGGCGGGGCCGCGCAGCTCATCGTGCAGCTTCCTTCGCTCAAGAAAACAGGCTTCAAATACAAGCCCGATTTCCAGTGGAACGACCCCGGTGTGCGGAAGGTGCTGCAACTCATGGGGCCCAGCGTCATCTCCGGCAGTGTGGTCCAGTTCAACGTCTTCCTGAACAGCTACTACGCCTCCTACATCATCACGCAGGACGGCACTTCTGATGGTCCCCAGATGTGGCTGAATGCGGCGTTCCGTTTGATCCAGTTGCCGCTCGGCATCTTCGGCGTGGTCATCGGCACTGTCACGCTTCCTGCTATTTCACGGCTCGCGACCGAAGGCATCACGGATGCCTTCAAAGAGACCCTGGCGCGCAGTTTGAAGCTGGTTTTCCTCATGACATTGCCTTCAGCAGTCGGCATGGCCTTGCTCGCAAAAGAAATCATCGGCCTGATTTACCAGCATGGACGCTTTTCTGACTACGACACGAACATGGCCGCACTCGCGCTGCAATCCTACTCATGGGGACTCATCTGCTATGCGGGCATCAAGATCATTCAGCCTGCTTTCTACGCCATCGACCGGCGTTACATTCCGCTTTATATCAGCATCGCCTCCGTCTTGGTCAGCGCTGTATGCAACTACATCTGCGTTTACACGTTGAAGCTCGGCCATCATTACCTAGCGCTGGGCACGAGCCTCAGCGCCTTCGTGAACTTCGCGCTGCTCATGCTCGTCATGCGTTCGATTGCCAAAGGCTTTCATGGTCGTGAGTTGACCCTGAATATGCTGAAGCTCATCGCCTCCTGCGTCACCTTGGCTGCTGTGGTCTATCTTGGCAAAGTGACCCTCCTGACGGACTTCAACCATCACTCGCTGGTCATCCAGATCATCACGCTTGGCATCACCATCGCCTTCGCGGGTGCGGCTTATTTTGGCATGAATGCTTTATTGAAGAACGAGGAAGTGGAAGACATTAAGAGCCTCGTGCTGCGCAAACTACGTCGGCGTTGAGGACAATCGCTGTATCCTGAGGCGATGAAGGCGCGTTATGCTGAGAAGACATCACCATGAATTTCAAAACGATCCTCTTCGCCGCTTCCGCTCTGGTGCTCATCTGGTCAGGCGTAGGCGCGATCATGAGCGCCACGGAGAAGCACACCTCCACTCCTGATAAGGTGCTGGCCCGCATGGCGACCGCGCCTTGGCTGGATGGGCAAGAAGTGAGTGATGCCGCGCGGCGCAAGCACCTTGATGAGATCATCGGAGAAGTAAACAAACTCGACTTCGATCAGCGCCGCCAAATGCGTGAAGGCGACAAAGACATCCGCGAGCGTTTCTTCAATTCACTAGGCTCCAAGGACAAAGGCTACTTTCTGGAGAACACCGTCGAGCAGCACTTCAAATCCGTGATGAAAGCCTTCAACAAGATGTCCCGTGAAGAGCGGCAGAAGATCGTGCAGCAGTCCATGAACGACATGAAACGCAGCGAGACCGATGACCGCAACATGAAGAAGCTCAAAGAGGAGGACGAGAAAGTCTTCGAGACCGTCGTGGAGAAGGGCCTAGGCTCCTACTATCAGGATGCCAGCGCCGAAACCAAAATGGATCTGGCCCCGCTCATGGAGCAGATGCAGCAGCGCTTGCGGGGCTTTGGTCACCACTAAGAACGCCATGAAAATCAAGCAACGCGCCGCCTTCACCGTGATGGAACTCCTCGTGGTCATCACCATCATCAGTGCGCTCGCCACCCTCGCCGTGCCCGCCACCAGCCGGATACTGGCTAAAGCCCGCGCGGTTCACTGCATGGGAAACTTAAAGTCAATCGGAGCCGCCTTGCACCTGTATCTGGGCGATCACGACAACACCTTCCCCACCCTCGTCCTGTCCCGTGAAAGCACGAGTGATGGCCAGCCCGCCTTGGAAACGACCTTGAAAGAATACACTGAAAGCGCAGAGGTTTTCCACTGCACTGCGGATGATAAACAACTCTTCCAGAAGACCGGATCGAGCTACCTCTGGAACAGTCTCATCAATGGCCAGAATGTTGCCAGCATGGACTTCATGGGCTTCATCAAAGACGGCACTAGAATCCCCGTCGTGAGCGATAAGGAAAACTTCCACAAGTATCAGGGCGTCGAGGTGAACATCCTCTACGCCGATGGCCATGTGGCCAAGGAAGTGCAGTTTGTCGTGGGTGGGAAATGAATCGCCAAGCCTCTTGATGAAACTGCTTTTGATGATAGTTGAATCTATCCAAGCTCTCCGTGAATCAAAGTTGGGAAAATGAAACGCTGGAAACTTGATGAACTCTGACTTCAAAGAACCATTCCACTGCTTCGCAAAGCATTCGATTTATGAAACTGGATCGCTCACACATCGAAAAGACGACTTTCGCCGCCGCAGATGCGGCCAATGGCTGGCAGACTTGGCAACACCGCACACCGCGTGAACGTCTTGAGGCTCTTGAGAGTTTGAGATTGTTGCGCATCCACCCCTTACCCGATGGATCTCTACCCCGACTTCAAAGAGTTCATACAGTTCTTGAACGAAGAGAACGTTGAATATCTCGTTGGAGGTGGCTATGCCGTGACTTGGCATGGCTATCCCCGCTTCACAGGCGATATCGACATTTGGATCCATGCCACGAAAGAGAATGCAGGGCGCATGGTTCGTGTCTTGAAGAAATTTGGAGCCGGTAATGTCGGCATTACTGTGGAGGATTTTTTAGATGATCGTTTTGATGTGCTCAAAATGGGCCGAGAACCCATCCGCATAGACATGATGACGAAGATGAAAGGGCTGGATTTCCCAGAGGCCTTTGCTCAGAAAGAAATCTATGACTCGGATGGTCTTCCTGTTTTCATTCTCAGCCTGGCGAGCCTTAGAAAAGCAAAACGCGCAAGCAATCGTCCCAAGGACAAGGACGACCTTCAGCACCTTCCTAAAGCACCGCGCAAAGGTTCCAAGAAATCTTGAGCCCCCATGATCTCCGTCAACCACCTCACCAAACGCTTCACGGCATCCCGGCTCGCGCTGGACGACGTGTCCTTTGAAGTGAAGGACCAGGAAATCGTAGGGCTTCTCGGCCACAACGGAGCGGGCAAGAGCACGGTGCTCGGCATCATGCTGGGCATGGTTCGACCGAATGCCGGAGAGGTCGTGATCAATGGTCATTCCGTGCAGCAGCATCGGGCCAAGGCGCTGCGGCAGATCGGAGCGATCTTTGAAGCGCCGGCCTTCTACGATTACATGACGGGCTGGGACAACCTTCGGGCGCTCTGTGCGCTCTCTGGCTTCTGGGATGAAAAGGAAGTGTGGCGTGTGCTTGAATTAGTCGGTTTGGAAAAACGCATTAAGGGTAAGGTTAATACCTACAGCCACGGCATGAGACAACGGCTCGCGCTCGCCCAATCACTGCTGCCAGAGCCTAAAGTTCTGCTGCTCGATGAGCCCACAGACGGCCTTGATCCCGAGGGTATCCATGAGTTCCGCTCGACCATCCTCAAGCTGCGAGCGGAGCGCGGATTGACCATCCTGTTGAACTCCCATCTGCTGGGTGAAATTGAACAAATGTGCGACCGCTGCGTCATCCTTCGCGAAGGTAAGAAGGTCTATGAAGGCCCCGTGAATGAAGGCAAGGAAAGAGCGCCACGATTCGCGCTGAAGACCGAGGACATGCTAAAGGCGCAAAGCCTCATCCCATCTGCTGGCGGCCTCTGGATGGAGGATGGCAGCATTGAACTCCTACCCAGCCATGACGGGCCGACGGTCCTCGCCAGCCTTGTCCAGGCAGGCATTCGCGTGGAATCTTGGACACCCGTGAAGCGCACCTTGGAAGACTGGTATCTGGAGCTTACTTATCCGAAATCACCATGAGGCTATTCTTCTGGCAACTCAGCGCAGAGCTACGCAAGATGCTCGCTCGGAAGCGCACCTTCCTCGGCTTCGGCGCGTTCCTGCTGCTGGAAATCGTATTGTTCATCGTCTTCCATCTGGACAAAGTGGAGAACGTTTTCCGCAGCATGATCCAACGCCAGGGCGAGGCGTTTGACTCCTACTTCTCGGGCCTGACCCTCGCTTACATGGTGTTGCGTTTGTCCGTCTTTCTTCTGGGCGGTATCTATCTCACGCTGGTGGCGGGCGATGTCGTGGCCAAGGAAAGCGAGGATGGGAACCTGCGACTGATTCTGACAAGACCCGTTAGTCGGCTTCGCTTGCTGACCGTGAAGTTCATCAGTTGCCTCGTTTACACCGTCGTGCTCATCCAGTTCATCGCCTGGTCAGCGCTGGGCCTTGGCATCCTGTTGAGAGGCTGGGGGGGCGGCTTGTTCGCGTTCGCCCCAGAGCAGGAATTCATGGCCTTCTATGACGCCAACGAAGGCTTGCAACGCTACGCGCTATCCACCGTCACCCTGTCACTCGGGATGATGGGCGCATCTTCCATCGCGTTCTTTTTCTCATGCTGGAAGATCAAACCATCCGCCGCCACGATCACCGCGCTGTCCTATCTGATGATTGACATGATCCTGCGGGAAGGCCATTTCATGGACAGCTACAAGCACCTGCTGCTCACGCATTACATGGCCAGTTGGAGCATGGTCTTCTTTGATACAATCCCGTGGGCCGTCATCATCCGAAACTACACGCTGCTGGGTGGAGCCTATCTGACTCTATTCGTTCTCGGCGCGATGGTGTTTGAAAGCCGCGATGTGAAGTCGTAAGGATTCTCAATGGAAATCCTCACCACTGTCAAAGAACTCAACTCCTGGCTCGCGATGAAAGCGGGCTACCCCGTCGTATTCGTGCCCACGATGGGTGCGTTGCATGAGGGTCATGTTCAACTCATGCGCGAGGCGCGGGAACGAGCAGATGACGATGGCAGCGTAGTCGCCAGCATCTTCGTTAATCCCTTGCAGTTCGGGCCAAAAGAAGACTTCGCCAAGTATCCTCGCGAGTTGGAAGAGGACGCTGAGAAATGCGAAGCAGCAGGCGTGGATGCCATCTTCGCACCGAGTGCCGAGGAGATGTATCCCGCCGATCGCTCGGCCATCGTGCTTGAAACGAAGCTCAGTAAATCACTCTGCGGGGCCAGCCGTCCCGGTCATTTTGATGGCGTCTGCACCGTGGTCTTGAAGCTCTTCAATCTCGTCCAAGCTGATGTCGCCATCTTTGGCAAAAAGGACTACCAGCAGCTAGCGATCATCAAACGCATGGTGCGTGATTTGAACGTGAACATCGAGATCATGGGCAGCGAAACCGTGCGTGAAGAAGACGGTCTCGCGATGAGTTCTCGCAATCGTTACTTGAACGCTGAAGAGCGCCAACAAGCGCCCGCTATCCGTGAAGCGTTGCTGATGATGAAGACTCGTTTTGAGGCTGGTGAATCGAGTGCGGCGACATTGAAGGGCTTGTTCCAAAAGCATCTCGCTGAGAAAGCCCCGCTGCATCGCGTGGATTACATCGAATGCGTGGATCGCGAGACGCTGGAGCCCTTGGCAGCACTAAATGGGAATGGACTGATCGCCTGCGCAGTCTTCTTCGGAAACACGCGACTGATTGATAATGTGGAGATTGCAGCCCGCTGATCCAAGAATTATTCCCTGTTCCGACCCGCTAGCTTTCCTGACTGGCATCGCGTCTGCTTATGTTCTCACATCACATGAACCAGATTCCTACTTACAGGTGTTCAGTGAACAATATGGTGAGATCAAAATGAATTCTTTGTTATGCAACAAGAGCCAGAAACGGCTGTTAGCTACTCTTTCATCCCCCTTTAGAAATTAAGAAATGCCCCAATCCAAGCTCTATTTAAATAGTGTTCCTAAAGGATATGTCGCTTGGTTATACGGGCTCACGGCGTCGGGCAAGACGACCCTAGCCTACGCACTGCGCGATCATTACATTAAGGAGGGTAAGCAATGCTGTGTTCTGGACGGTGATGAGTTACGTGTTTGGCTGAGTGCTGATCTTGGATTCAGTATGGCTGACCGAGAGAAGAATACGCGTCGTGCCGCTGATCTGGCGGCTCATCTAGTTGCACAAGGCTGGATTGTCATCGTTTCGCTCGTCAATCCAAGGCGTCATCTCCGTGAGCTTGCGCGTGGTGTGATTGGAGCTGAGAGTTTCAGAGAAATCTATGTAGAATGTCCTTTGAATGTCTGTGCTAAAAGAGACATTAAAGGGCTCTACAAGCGATTCTCTGAAGGCCTCATCAAGGGTGTGGCTGGTTGCGATCTTCCTTTCGAGCCACCGCTGGAAGATAGCGGTGCCTTGACAGTGAATTCATCGCTGATGACGACTGAAACGATGGTCGCGGCTGTATTGAAATACTCGATCATTGGAATGCAGAGCAAGGACCAGCGCTGGTCTTGCGCTGATTTTAACACAGCCAGCCAAATATGAGCAGCCATGAATGGATCGTGCTTTGGGGTGGTCAGACCCTGATTATGACTGGTGGGTTGATCGTGATTTATCATCTTCTGAGATCAAAATTGGAGAAACAGAAAAGCCGGATTGATAGCCTCAAAAACAAGCAAGACCAGATGAAGGTCTTGGTCGATCACCGAACTGGAAAGCTTCTGACAACAGTTCAACAAATGCGAACAAGCCACTGGCAGTCCACTTCAGAACTGTCGGAATTAAAGCAACTTGGCGAGCGAACTCATTCTCTATTATCCCAAATAGGTAATGATGAACGTCGGGTGAGAATCATCATCAACACACTGCCCAAAGTGGGTTCTAGTAGCATCTACAAGACCCTGCGCGCTGCTTTTCCTGAATCAACTGTGGATCATACTCACTCTGTCTCATTAGAAGGACAAATGGCTCTTGCTTCCGATATTGATACCTACCCTCAAAGTGGCGTTCGGGACTCGCTGCTCGGGCATTTCCATCGCACGATGATTGTGCGCCCTGAATTGGATCAACGGCAAACTTCCATCACTCCGAGCGACGGTGTTTACTTTGTTTGTGGAACACGGGAGCCCTTGAGTTGGGCCTTGTCTCAAGTATTCCAGCTTTTGGCGATGGGAGGACTGCCCGCTGAATCTGGACAACCAGCCAATGCGCAACGCATCGTCATGGACTGGTTCTCAGGCCGCCCGGTATGGCGATGGACCCCTTCACCTACCGAGTGGATGCTACGTGAAATCAGAGGCTATCTGGGAGTGAACCCATTAGAGATGAAATTCGATCAGGCTCGCGGCTATCAAGTTCTTGAAACCAAAAGGGGGCGCTTGCTCCTGATGCGTCAGGAAAATCTTGATCATCTGCCAGAGGCCCTGGCGGAATTGTTCTCAGCCCCTACCAGCCTGTTCCAAGCGGAACACACGCACATCACAGCGGACAAAGAGGTCGGTGTCCTCTACAAAGAAGTGGCAGCCACTCTCAAATTCCCAGCTTCATTCGTGGAGCGCGTATATTCCGATCCCTTTGCCACGACTTTTTACTCGCCGGAAGAACGGCAGAAGTTCGCGGCCCGCTGGACTGAGTGATCGGATCGTTGCTTTACTTGCACGATCTGTTCATCACGACGAAACCTTCTCATGCACGACTACGACTTTATTGTCATCGGCAGCGGAGCCGCTGGTCTCACCGCTGCCCTGAAGGCTGCGAAGCATGGGCGCGTGGCCTTGGTGACGAAGAAAGGCGCGCAGGATTCCAACTCAGCCTGGGCGCAAGGCGGCATCGCTTGTGTGCAGAGTGAGGAAGACTCCTTCGACAAGCACGTTGCGGATACGCTGGATGCCGGAGCCGGGCTTTGCAAAGAGGACGCCGTGCGCACCATCGTCACAGAAGGTCCGGCCCGCATGGCGGAGCTGGTCGCGCTCGGGGTGGAGTTCGATTTACGCAATGTGAATGGGCATGTCGAGTTCGATCTCACGCGGGAGGGCGGCCACACGAAGCGCCGCATCCTTCATCATCACGACACCACGGGTAAGGAAGTCTCTGATAAGCTCCTCGCCGCCGTGCGCGCTGAGCCGAACGTGACCTTGCTGGAGCAGCACTACGCCATTGACCTCATCACCACCGGGAAGCTCGGCTTCGTCTCGGAAGATCGCGTGCTTGGCGTCTATGTGCTCGAAGAAAGCACGGGCGAGGTTTTGACCATGCGCAGTGACCGGATTGTTTTGGCCACGGGCGGTTGCGGACGTGTTTATCAATACACCACCAACCCCAAAGTCGCCACGGGTGACGGCGTGGCGATGGCCTGGCGGGCGGGCGCAGCCATTGAAAACATGGAGTTCATCCAGTTTCATCCAACGTGTCTTTATCACCCGAAGCAGCGTTCGTTCCTGATCAGCGAAGCCTTGCGCGGTGAGGGCGCGGTCTTGGTCGGCAAGGACGGGAAAGAGTTCATGCAAAAGTATGATCCGCGTGGTTCGCTGGCACCGCGTGACATCGTGGCGCGCGCCATTGACCATGAGATCAAGCGCACGGGCGGCCCCTGTGTCTTCCTCGACATCAGTAAGCAGCCAGCGGACTTCATCATCAGCCATTTTCCAAACATC
The DNA here is from genome assembly GCA_025361865.1 of Phragmitibacter sp. Classification (GTDB taxonomy): domain Bacteria; phylum Verrucomicrobiota; class Verrucomicrobiia; order Verrucomicrobiales; family Verrucomicrobiaceae; genus JANYJH01. Next base: position 7,459 of record JANYJH010000096.1, on the reverse strand, counting down.
TATCAAACGTGCCTCAACGTCGGCGTGGACATCACGAAGGAGCCCATCCCCGTGGTGCCGGCTGCTCATTACCAGTGCGGCGGCGTGAAGACGGACATCAATGGCGCGACCACCCTGCGCGGTCTTTGTGCGGTGGGTGAAGTCGGCTGCACGGGCCTGCATGGGGCGAACCGTCTGGCGTCCAACTCCCTTCTTGAGTGCGTGGTTATCGCGCATCGCGCCGTGGATTTGCTCATTCACAAGCTGCCTACAGGGCGCGGTGAAGAGCAGCGTTACGAGATCCCCGTTTGGCAGAGTGGCAGCGCACAGGACTTGGATGAACTCGTCGTCATCTACCACAACTGGGATGAGATTCGTCGCCTCATGTGGGACTACGTTTCCATCGTGCGCACGAACAAACGCCTGCAACGTGCGGCAGCGCGGCTGCGCAATCTCAAGCGCGAGGTGCAGGAGTTCTACTGGAACTTCCGCATTACCAGTGAGCTCTTGGAACTGCGTAATCTAGTGGAGACAGCGTCACTCATCGTGGACTGCGCCGTGCGTCGCCCTGAGAGTCGCGGGCTGCATTACACGCTGGATCATCCTGAAACGGCGAAGGAAGCGACGGATAGCGTGTTACGCCGTTACTAAAGCTCCGAGTTCCGCACCAGCGAGAACTGAAAGCGCGGATCATAGCGTCCGCCATTGTGCTGCTTGCAGCAAAGCAGGCACGCCGTGCGCTGCTTAAACTTCCGCACGCGAGCCACGGTATTCCGACAAACCGGACAGATATAGGTGAAGTTCCGCGCCTGAGTCGTGCGCGGGAAAGGCAAGGTATGCCGTGCGCTTTCATCCGCGATCCCCAAGTCCGCACACGCCTTCCGCCACTCCAGGCCATGCGGCTCGATCTTGCGTCGGTTGGCTCTCGTGTAGGCGATGAGATGCGCGAGCTCATGCTTCAGCGTGCGCTCCACCTGGCCGTCAAACTCTACCAGTCGTGGATTCAACTCCACCTTCCACAGCGGCCAGCGCGCATAGCCTGCCGTGCTCCGCAGCTTCGCATTCCAATGCACCTGCACCTTGATGGAACCCTCGTGCACTCCGAGCGCGGTCAGCCACTCGCGGCTTTGCTGTTCCAAGGCCGCATCACGCCCGGAGGAAGGCGTTTCCTTGTCGGATCGTGGAGCCTCTTCAACGGGCTGAGGAATCGGTTTGTTCAACGCGGGTGGCCGCTTTGATTTCTTCTCGACAGCCGAGTCCAAAAAGGAAAAGAGGAGCTGCCGCACTGGGCCTTTGAAGAGCATGGAGGTAACTTAAGAGACGCGGGTGGATTGCCAAGCTGATAATCATTTTACGCCCGCCGCGCCTTCTTGTCCTGCACCCGATGCTCCTGCTCGCCGAGCGCCATTAGGGTATCCGCTGGAACGCTCTGCATGACGAAGACGTTCGCGCCGATGGTGCTCCGCGTGCCAATGGTCGTATCACCGCCGAGGATGGTGGCGTTCGGATAGATGGTCACGTTGTCCTCCACGTTCGGATGACGTTTAATGCCTTTCACGATGTGGCCTTGATCGTCCTTTGCGAAGCTCCGCGCTCCCAGAGTGACACCGTGATAGAGCTTCACATGACTGCCGATGACGCAAGTCTCGCCGATGACCACGCCGGTGCCGTGATCAATGAAAAAGTGACTACCGATCTGCGCGCCGGGATGGATATCGATCCCCGTGTGACTGTGCGCCCACTCGGTCATCATGCGCGGAATGAGCGGCACGCCTTCGGTGTAAAGAATGTGCGCGAGCCGTTGAATGGCCACCGCTTCCAATGAGGGATACGCCACGATGATTTCTTCAAAACTCATCGCCGCTGGATCGCCTTCATAGGCGGCTTCCACATCGGTGTGCAAAAGACGACGCACCACCGGAAGACGGCGCAGGAACTTGCAGCAGGTCACATTGGCCTCTTCGCTATGATCCTTCGCATCAGGATTCTTCAAGCGCAGACTGCGACGGATCTCCACGCAAAGCCGTTCCCGAATGCCAGCGACCCGTTCGTTAGTGATGAGCGGCAGCTCCTTGGACGATACCACCTCCTCAGCGAAGAAACCGGGGAAGAGCAGTTGCAGCAGCTCTTCACAGAGACCGCCGATGACGCGCTTCGACGGGAGGTTGCTGCAATCAAGGTGATTGATCCCGCCGATCTCGTGATACGATTCAAGCAGTGAACTGACGATTTCTTCCTGGTGGCAATCCATGTGACGTGAGTTGGAGGAAGCGACTTAGCCGCTATTCAGCGCGCTTCAACGCCTACTTCACTTCAGGGTGATTCTTCGCGATCTCCGCCAGCGCCTTTTTGAACTTCGCGATCTTGGGTTTCACCACCGCGCAAACGTAGCCCTGGTTCGGATTTTCGTTCGCGAAGTTCTGATGATAGTCCTCGGCGGGATAGAACTTCGTCAAAGGCGAAATCTCCGTGACGATGGGATTCGTGATCTCCTTCTGTGCCTCTTTCATGGACTCCTCCGCCGCCTTTTTCTGCGCCTCATTCGCGTAGAAAATGACCGAGCGATACTGCGTGCCGTGGTCGTTGCCTTGAGAATTCAACGTGGTGGGGTCATGCACATGCCAGAAGAGATCGGTGATTTCCCGGAACGAAATCTTGGAGGGATCGAAGTCGATCTTGACCACTTCGGCGTGGCCCGTGTCACCACCGCAGACTTCTTTGTAGGTGGGGTTCTCCGTCTTACCGCCCGCGTAACCGCTGACGACTTTCGTCACGCCGGGAACGATTTGGTAAGCACCCTCTGTGCACCAGAAGCAACCTCCGCCAAAGACAGCGGACTCAGTTTTAGGGGCATCAGCAGCGAAGGAAGACAAGGCAGCAGACATAAGCAAGGCAAGGATGGCAGGTGATTTCATACGGGTTTGATGATGGATTACGTTATGAGAGGACGAAAACGTCCATCTGTTCCAAAAAAGTAACGCGCCGTATGTTTCTTTGCAGTTGGATGGGAGTTGAAACCAACTCTGTTTGCGCTGCCCTACGGCTCAGCTAACTTCATCTCATGGTGGAAAATATTCATGCAATCCTCGGAGACGAAGGTCTCACGCGACTGGTCGCGGCTTTCTACCAGCGGGTGCGCACGGATGAGGTGATCGGCCCGATGTATCCGCCGGATGATTGGGAGAATGCGGAGCGGCGATTGCGGGACTTTCTTATTTATCGGTTCGGCGGCTCAGACCGCTACCTTCAAGAACGGGGCCATCCTCGGCTGCGAGGTCGGCACATGCCGTTCAACATCGGCGTCAAGGAACGCGACCGTTGGCTGGACCTCATGGGCGCGGCGATGAAGGAGACGAACGTCCCTGAAGAGGCAGTGCCGACGCTCGCAGCTTTCTTTGCTCAAATCGCAGACTTCATGCGGAACCGCGAGGAGGCAGGCGAATGAACCTCACGGAAACACTGCAAGAAAACTTCGGGCACAGCCAATTCCGTGAAGGTCAGGAGCAAGTCATCCGCACCTTATTGGAGGGACGTTCCGCGCTGGCCATCTTTCCGACGGGCGGTGGCAAATCCTTATGCTATCAGCTTCCGGCGCTGCTCATGGAAGGCGTCACGCTGGTCATCTCACCGCTCATCGCCTTGATGAAGGATCAAGTCGAAGCGCTGCGGGCTCGCGGCATTGCGGCTGCGAGACTCGATTCCACCTTGAGCGCGGCGGAAGTCATGCAGGTCTTTGATGACCTGCGCTCGGGCCGGCTGAAGCTGCTCTACATCGCCCCGGAGCGTCTGATGAACGAGTCCTTCATGGAGCGCTTGAGCCGCACGAAGATCGCTTTGCTCGCCATTGATGAAGCGCACTGCATCTCTGAATGGGGGCACAACTTCCGGCCTGAATACCTGCGGCTCGCAGAGGTGGCGCGCAAGCTGAAGCTGCATCCCGTGCTCGCCCTCACGGCCACTGCGACGCCGGGTGTCGCTAAGGATATTCGCGCAGCTTTTGCCATCGCGGATAAGGATCAAACGCTGACGGCGTTTCATCGCGCGAATCTGGCGCTCTACATCACTCCAGTCAGTGCGGAAGAACGGCTGGGTTTGTTAGCGAAGAAACTAGCGAAGTTCCGTCGTTTCCCGAGCATCGTTTATGTGACGCTGCAACAGACGGCGGAGCATGTTTCGACTCATCTTAAGAAACAAGGCATCAACGCCAGGGCTTATCACGCGGGGCTTCCCGATGAAGTGCGGGCCGAGGTGCAGGAAGGTTTCATGGCGGGCAGCGTGGATGTCATCGTGGCCACCATTGCGTTCGGAATGGGCATTGATAAGGCGAATATCCGCGCGGTTTATCACTTCAATCTGCCGAAGACGCTAGAGAACTATCAGCAGGAAATCGGGCGAGCGGGTCGTGATGGAAACGCTTCGCACTGTGAGATGCTGGCCTGTGCAGACGATCTCATCGTGCTGCAAAACTTCATCTATGGCGACACGCCGACGCCTGCCGCGCTGCGCGTGTTGGTGGATCATCTTCTGCGCCAAGGAGCGGAGTTTGACATCAGCCGTTTCGACCTCGCACGCTCGACGGACATCCGCCCACTCGTGTTGGAAACCGTTTTGACCTATCTGGAACTCGATCTGGTCCTGACGCCGCTCGGGGCCTTTTACACGGGCTATCAAGTTCACATCATCAATGGCGAGGAGCGTCTGCTGGCAGGTCATACGCCGGAGCGACAACGTTTCCTGAAGGCGCTCTTTGCCAGTGGGAAGCGCGGTTACAAATGGATCACGCTGGAGGTGGATGCCTCAGTGGCAGCACTCGGTGAACCACGCGAGCGCATCCTAAAGGCACTGAATTTCCTTGAAGAAGCGGGCGATATCCAACTGAAACCGAGCGGGCTGCGGCATCGGTTCCGCTTGTGTGAAGATGCGACGCAGCGCGATCCTTCCGTCATCTGTGCGCGGATGCAGAAGCTCTTCGCCAAGCGTGAGGTGAACGATGCCGAGCGGCTGAAGCAGATCATGGCCTTCGCGGAAGATCGCGGCTGTCTCACGCGGCATTTGTTGCGCTATTTCGGGGAGGACTTGGCCGAAGACTGCGGGCATTGCGGAAGCTGTGCCGAGGCGGAACAAGCGCTCCCGCCGCGCCTCATTCCGCGTTCTTCGGATCGCACGATCACCGTGGAGCATGTGGCCCGAATCAGCGAAGTCATCGCAGAAGGACACGCCGCGTTACGCGCTTCAAGGCAGCTCGCACGGTTCCTTTGCGGCCTGACCAGTCCAGCGACGACGCGGGACCGGCTCGGCAAGCATGATGCCTTTGCGATGTTGGAAGGCTATCCGTTTCAGTCCGTGCTGGAGCAGACGGAGAGCATGATGATGGTGCGCTGAATTAAAGCTTTGGTAGTGACTCCAGGTTCTTGCCGGACTCAGCCGTGAGCAAAGGAAGCAAGGCATCATCCGTGCCGAATTTAGCCACGACATCGGTGCCGAATCTAACGCGGAACACTGCGCCGCGATAATGCGCCGCGCTCTTCTTCATTTCCGCTTTGGTCAGCTTTTCATATTTGTCCGTAAAGCTCTTGTAAGTGCCTTCAGATGCGGTTTGAAAGGTCAGCCTCTCTAGCTGGCCGGAGCGGAGTTGCAGCTTCTGTTTCTGCTGCATCATAACATAATTGGCGCGGGTCTTGTGCATGCTGCCGATGATGGTGATCTCAAATTCGACCTCGGTCGCGTGGTTGGAGAGGTTGTGAACCTCAGCGTTCACATGCCAGGCATTGCCATTGTGTTTGGAAGGGGTGCTGCCCATCATTCCGCTGAGGACGATGCTAGGCTTCAGCTTCACGGCCTCACCATCTTCCTGCACTTTTTCTTTGTAGATTTTCGCGGCTTCCGCTGGCGTCTGGCCCACGGCGTTGGTTTTAACCTGGGCGGCGATCTTGGCCACGCTTTGCTTGCCCTTCACCTCCCGGGAGATGGCGGCGAGAGTCGCGGCATTAGCGTTATCGCGGGCGGTGGCTTTTTCATCATTTGTGCGGGCTTTGCTCGGGGAGACGAGGCGGACGTTGGTCACGTCTTTGGAGAATTCCGGCGCGATGGAGAGCGGGACAATGTATTCAAACAGACAGTCCTTTTCCAAGTCGAGGCCGCGCGTGATCTTGCCAGTGAACTTGTGTTGGTCGTTGAAGCAGCCGAGCGCACGAGCCTCGCGCCACATGGCACTGAGCGTGGCGACAGCGGCCACGCGTTGGGTTGGTCCCACCTCAGGGCGATAGCGCGCGTAGGCGGTGCTGAGGAGTTCGTCAGCACCCGGACCACCAGTGACCTCGCTGGCTTCCATCGCAGAGAGAATTCCCGCGATTTGGCCTTTCACGGCGCCGAGACCTGAAGGCTCTGCTTTGGCTGTCAGCCCCAGTGGCTTGAGCAAGGTCGCCAAGGCACGGGCCGCAGGGTCTTCTTTCGGGGCGATCTTTCCAGCGGCGTGAGAGGACTGTAAAGCACCACTCAGACAACAAAGTAGGATGGCCAGATGGCAATGGAAGGTTGGATGCATAATTCTAAGGAAGATAACAAACGAATGCTGAACCGAGAAGATTAGATTTCCACAAAAGACTTGCGTCATCGGCGCGCTCCATGCGACATTTTAATAACCCCGTTCAAAACCCCTTATGGCCCGTGCTTCGAACCTCACCATCTGCTCCTTCTGCGGCAAGAGTCATGCCGAAGTGAAGAAGCTCATCGCCGGCCCCGGCGTGTATATCTGCGACAACTGCATCCAAGTCTGCAAGACGATCTTAGATAAGGAAGCTCAGCAGGATATGGACGCGCAGCCGCCTCTGGTGGTGCCACGTCCCGCTGATCTTATGGCGGCGCTGGATCTCCATGTGATCGGCCAGGCTCACGCGAAAAAGGTGCTCAGCGTCGCGGTGCATAATCATTATAAGCGCGTCCTCAGCACGCAGGCCACGGGTGACCGCAAGACGACGGCCATCAACGAGCATAACGATGTCGAGCTGGAGAAGAGCAACGTCATGCTCATCGGCCCGACCGGATGTGGGAAGACCTTGCTGGCCAAGTCCCTCGCGCGTCTGCTCAATGTGCCGTTCAGCATCGCGGATGCCACGACTCTGACCGAAGCTGGCTATGTGGGCGAAGACGTGGAGAACATCATTCTCCGTCTGCTTCAGGCCGCCGACTTCGATGTGGCGCGCGCTGAGATCGGCATCATCTACATTGATGAAATCGACAAGATCGGTCGCAAGACGGAGAACGTCAGCATCACCCGTGACGTGAGCGGTGAAGGCGTGCAACAGGCGCTGCTGAAGATCCTCGAAGGCACCATCTGCAACGTGCCGCCGCAGGGTGGACGCAAGCATCCCCAACAGGAATACATTCAGGTCAACACGGAGAACATCCTCTTCATCTGCGGTGGCGCATTCACCGGACTGGAGCAGTTCATGAAGCGTCGGCGGGGCCATAAAGTCATGGG
>JANYJH010000094.1 GCA_025361865.1 Phragmitibacter sp. | reverse complement strand
CTGCGGCATCGGAGTGCCGCGCTCTGTAAGTCTCCCGTCCGCCAAGAGCGATAGGCTGACAAACTTTCGAGGGAAGAGCGTTTTATCCTCCCATGAACCTCCGCTTCCTCACCCTCGCCTGCCTTGTCACCGCCACCACCTTCGCCGCTGACGCGCCGAAGCTGCCCTCCATTCCTGCCGAACCGATCGCGAAGAAGAAGGAACTGCTCTTCTCCGATGACTTCGAGCGTGCCGAGTTGGGCAAGGCCTGGGCCATCGTGGTGCCGACGTTTTCCCTTGAGAACGGCACACTGAAAGGCACGCAGATGCGCTTCGATATACCGGAGAAGGATGGCAAGCCTGCTGTGAAGGGGCATCAGGCGGTGATCGGCAACGACATCCCGACGAAGGACAGCGTGATCGAGTTCCGCTTCAAGCTCGGCAGCGCGCAGTCGGTCACGGCGGAGTTTGACGACCGGAAGTTCAACGGCTCGCACTACGGACACCTCTGCATGGCGCGCATCTCGGCGAACGGCATCACGCTCACCGACCAGAAAGGGCTCGCCGTTGCCCGACCCGAAGGGGCCACTGGCGAGCCGCCGGCACCTGCCGGTAGGAAAAACGTCACCTTCCCGCTCAGCCTCGATCCCGAGACCTGGCACACATTCATGCTGGAGACGGTGAGCGACACCATGCGCGCCTCGATTGACGGCAAGCCTGTGGCCTTCTTGCAATCCCCCGGCATCGCCCACCCGACGAAGTCGAAGGTCGAGTTCGGCTGCATGGGCAAGGACGGCAGCTTCGACGATCTCAAGATCTGGAACGCAGAGGCACGATAAAATCTTAACTCACTCCTTCGCCGCCGGAAGAAAGCGTTCGGCGATCCGGTCCACACCGCTGCGTTTGCCTTCTACGGGCTTGAAAGTCTGCGTGGCCGCATCCCAGCCGATCTGTGTCGGATACGGATAGATCGTCATCTCCCATGCGGGCTTGCCATTCTCGGTGTGTCGGCCTTGCAACGCGAACGGCGCGGTGCCTTTCTCGCGCCAAGCGCGGACGGCGTCGAGGAGATTTGGCGCTTGATTGATCCCAGGGCCGCCACCGTGAGCGAGACCAGGGACAACGTAGAAGCGGAAGAATGACAGCACTTTGTCCAATCCGCCAAGGCGCTCAATGACGTGCTCGTAGTAATCAATCGAAGCGTGGTAGGGCACGACAGAATCCGCGGTGCCGAGGGTCATCACCAGCTTGCCACCGCGTTTTTCAAAGGCGCTAAGGTCGGGGTTCTCAGCGTTGAGGTAAGGCGCGAGCTTCGCGGTGTAGGTATCAATGTCCGCGCCGAAGTTGATGTCCTCCGGTTTCTTGTCTTTGCCGAAGACCCAGTTGAAAAGATAGAGGTGCCCATGCGAGGCCTCGATAGAACTGCCGAGCGGGATGCCGTTGAAGATGCGTTCGCCAGTCACCGCGTGGCGCGGTCCATCGAAGAGTTTTCGCAAGGCCGCTGCGTGCTCGTCAGTGAGCGTCGTGTCCTTTTGCCTAACCCTCGTGATGACAGCCTCGATGTCTTGCGCGGTGCAGCGCGGATCAGAAACGAATTTCCCCGCTGCCGCCGGGATCTCTCGCGAGGCCATGAACTCATTCGCAGCGGCAATGACGCTGGCGTCCTGCGCCTTCGTGAAGGGGCACTTCTTCAGAATCTGGTCGTTCCAGAGGAAGTAAGCATGAAGCGGCGTGCGGCAATGCGCGGCCACGGCGGCAGCGATACCATCGTAGTCCTCGGGATAACGCTGCGCCTCTTGCAAGGCTTGCTGACCGCCGGTCGAGCCGCCGCTGAAATAGGAAAACTCGGGTGCCTTGCCATAGTAAGCACGGACGATCTGCTTCCCCACAACGGTCATGAGGTGCGTGGAGCGGAAGCCGAAATCCTTCCACACTTCCTCGTTGCCAATGCCGGAATCAGCATTCGGCGCGGTGCCCATGTCAGTCGTCGCCACGGCGTAACCTGTGCCGCTCGCACTCGCGAGGCCGCCGGGATTGATGTGCCCCGCAGCGCCGCCATTGCCGAGACCGAGGAAGCGAGCGTTCCATTTATCCGCATCGGGCAACCAGACTTCGACATTGATGTTCGAGCCTTTCGCAGGATTCAGCACCAGCTTAACGACGGTCCGCGTCCCTGATGGATCGCGCTCGACGGTCTGTATAGTCGCAGCGTCGATCTTCAGTGCTCGGAGTGCGGCCAACTGCGCCTCGTTAGCAGGTGCGGGCTTGATCTCAGCGAATGCGGAGTAGCAACTGAGGAATGCGGCGAGGCCGAGGGAGGTGATCTTTCTGTTCATGGAAGTGCGTGAGTTCGGGTGAGTCTATCTGAACGCGACGTGAGAAGTCGATCAAGCAAAGGAATATCCAACAACTTCACACGCCGTGCGTCGGAATGGTGCCTCGTTGGTTCTAGGAGATTGACCCTGTATTGGAACTCGCTCAGAGTGCGCTTTCCGCTGCAAGACTAGGTATCTCGCCCCTGCCCCCACTCGCTATGAATTCAGAATCCATCCCGTCACCCGCCCAAGTCAAACCGCTGCGGATGTGGCCTGCATTGGTCCTCGCGGCTCTCATTGTTCTCTGCCGTTATGTGCCGCGCTTCATCGAAGGCGCGAGCAGCCAGTATTGGTTCGTCCCCATTTTCTTCCCGATGCTGGCGAGTGCTCTGATTCTGATCTGGTGGTTGGCGGGGAGTCGCTCCACGGGCCGCGAGAAGCTCATCGGCTTCTTCGGATTCATCGTGGCGGTGGCGATCATTGACTTGCTGAGCCATGCCTCCATGCACGGCATGATCACCGCTTATCTGACGTTGCCACTCGGGGTGATTGGGCTCGCGTTGGGAGCCTATTTCAATCGCCATAAGCAGCCTAAGCAACGCGTCTCCGGCGTGCTGCTTTGGTCCGTGTTGGCGATGATCAGCACTCTGATGCTGCGAAACCAAGGCGTCACCGGTGACTATACTTTTGATTTTCAAGCACGCTGGTCTTCAGCCCCAGGCAGTGAATCATGGGTAACAAACAAAGCCACTCCTCCAAGCGCAACCAACGCAGGCACGGCCATTGATGCCGCACTCGCCACTGCCGAGTGGCCAGGCTTCCGTGGGGTAGATCGCATGGGTCATACGAAGACGCCGAAGCTGGCGACGGATTGGAATGCGAATCCTCCGAAGCTGTTGTGGAAGAAACCTGTGGGCGCGGGCTGGTCATCGTTTGCTGTCGCGGGATCGTTCGCTTTCACGCAGGAACAGCGCGGACCCAATGAAGTCGTGGCTTGCTACGACGTGGCCACGGGCAACGAAGTCTGGACCCAGCAACGCGAAGCTCGCTTCGATGAACCCATGGGCGGCCCCGGCCCGCGCGCCACGCCGACGCTGGCTGATGGTGCGGTCTTCACCGCAAGCGCAACGGGCACATTGCAGCGCTTAAAAGCGGGCACGGGCGAAGTGGTTTGGCAGCAGGATTTCAAGACTCTCAGCGGGCGCGAGGTGTTGCCTATGTGGGGCTTCTCGTCATCGCCTTTGGTGACGAACTCAATCGTCATCATCTATGCCGGCGGTAAGGATGACAAAGGTCTCATGGCCTTCGACGCAGCGACCGGACAACCTCGTTGGTCCGTGGCCTGCGGTCCCGAGTCGTATAGCTCCCCGCAGCTCAGCAAGGTGCTCGGCGAAGACACCGTGCTCATGCTCAGCAACGATGGCCTGCTCCTGCTCGATCCCGCCACAGGCAAAGTTCGGCTGAATTACGCATGGAAATTCGATGGCTACCGCGCGCTCCAACCGACCGTCAGCGGCGATGATGTCGTGTTGTTGCCTACGCCCATGTCAGAGGGAACGCGTGCCATTCGCATCAGCAAGAAAGGCGATCAACTCGCTGCTGAAGAGCTATGGACCACGAAGCACATGAAGCCCGACTTCACTGAACTCATCGCCCACAAAGGTTACCTCTACGGCATTGACGGCTCCATGTTCAGTTGTGTGGATCTCAAGACCGGCACGCGGATGTGGAAGGATGGGCGCTACGGCAAAGGCGAGGCGGTGTTGCTTGAGTCGGCAGACCAGATCTTAATCGCTGCGGAAGATGGCCGCGTCGTGTTGCTACAAGCCGACCCCACGGCCCATAAGGAGCTGACGTCTTTCAAAGCCCTCAGTGGCAAGACTTGGAATCATCCAGTGGTCGTCGGTGATAAGCTGCTCGTGCGCAATGGCACCGAAGCGGCGTGTTATGCGCTGCCGGTGGCACCTTGATCCTTTTTCCCTCTAAACTAACACCATGAAGTCATATCCCCTCGCCTTGTCCTCCGCCCTCCTGCTATCGCTCACCAGTTGCGAATCGCCGCCCGTGAAAAAGGTCCCGCCACCTGCGCCTCAGCCTGCCAAGCCCTTAGTGAATACTCCTGACAGTTCGGGCTACATCACCACGGCCAGCGGCTTGCGTTACAAAGTGCTCGCCTCTGGTCCCGCCAACGGGCGCTCCCCTACCCGCTTTGATTCCGTCACGGTTCATTACCGAGGCACCCTCAGAGATGGCACCATCTTCGATAGCTCCTACGACCGCGGCGAGCCCACGACCTTTGGTGTCGGCCAAGTAATTGCTGGCTGGACAGAGGCCCTTCAACTGATGAAGCCCGGCGATAAATGGCTGCTGCACATCCCCTTCAATCTCGCTTATGGCGGCCAAGCCGTTGGTGATAAAATACGACCCTTCAGCGATTTGGACTTCCAAGTCGAGTTGCTTCAAATCGTAGGTGACCAGTGAGGAAATGGAGCCCTCTCGAAGTTCGAGAATCGTTTCCTCAAGCCATGAGCGCAGAGCTTCAAAGAATCAAGCAATCGAAGGAGGCTGAACAAGCCACCTGCGTGCCTTGCCGTGGCTGGAGAAACTGGGAATGCTCGACAAGGTTGAGGGACTGTTGCCCTAGTTTCGCATACCAGAAATGGCATGAATGGCCATTGCGAAACCGGACGCTTCGATAGTAATGAATCCCATGATCCCAACCCTATGCATTCTCGGCGGTTGTAATGGCGCAGGGAAGACTACTCTAGCGCGTGAACTACTTCCGCGGCTAGGCTTGATGCGTTTTCTAAATGCGGACGAGATCGCGCGCGGGCTCTCGCCGCTTGATCCATCGCTCAGTGCGTTTCGGGCGGGACGGTTGTTGCTGGAGGAGGCGCGTTCGCTCATGGAGGCGAAGGCCAGCTTTGCGATTGAATCCACGCTCAGTGGTAAAACCTATGTCGCACTGATCCGCGAGGCGAAGACCCGTGGTTACCTTTTCCTACTGCATTACATCGTCATCGGCTCCGCTACGCAAGCGGTCTCCCGCGTGGCGTTGCGGGTGAGGCTTGGCGGGCATGATGTGCCGGAAGCAGATGTGCATCGCCGCTTTGACCGCAGCCGCCAACATTTCATCGAGAACTATCTGCCCCTTGCTGATGAGTGGGGGCTGTGGGACAATCAAGTTCCGCCACTTAGGCAGATCGCCGACAGTCAAACACACACCCTCGATCAACTCCAAGCCATGCTCTCTTCCACTAGCCTTCAGGAAACGCCGCCGCGTGAGATGTCAGAGATGTCCAAGATCGTGCTCGAAGCGGGCCGAGTCGCCACGGAGAAGATGCTCGACTACTACAAGCGCATGGGCATTAAGGTCACGCCGCAGATGACTCTTGCCCCTGAGAAGCCCAAGAGGGTTCGTCGCAAGGCGGTATGAATGGATAAAGGCTCGAATGCGCGGGCTCCTGAGGCAATGATTCCGGAGGAATTCGCCCTTGGATTAAGAAAGTGTTGATGATAGCAGCGTGTCGTGGGTTCTTGCACAGTTAAGGTCCGTCGGGGATTTCGGGATCAACCAGTTGTGCGAGCAGCGTGAGCGATTCCTGCCAGCCCATGTAGCAAGCTTCCGCAGGGATGACGGCGGGGACGCCTTCCTGAGTGATGTGGAGTTCGGTGCCGCAGAAGACTTCCTTGAGCTCGACAGTGATTTGCATTTCGCCGGGGAAATTCGGGTCGTCGAAGCGGTC
>JANYJH010000091.1 GCA_025361865.1 Phragmitibacter sp. | reverse complement strand
GGAAAGGAGCATTGAAAGGCGTCGTCGCGTAGCGACGAAGGAGTCCTCAGTGTGGCAACCTTTGCAGGCGCGGTTCCTGTGTCACTACGCGACACCTAGATGTGGTGCGTTTTACCGTGGGTTAAAACCCACGGCTACCGTCCATCGTCGCTACGCGACGGAACCTGTTACTTCGCGTAATGCTTCTCTATCGCCGCCACAAGGCCAGCGATCGTGGAATCCTTGGCTTCGATGTCGATCTTCAAGCCCGCTTTCTTGATCGCCTTTGAGGTCACGGGGCCGATGCTGGCGATCTTCAATCCGGCGGGCAGGGGCAGTTTGAGATTGAGGAAATGCTCGACGGTCGAAGCGCTGGTGAAGGTGATGACGTCCGCGCCTTCTTCCTTAAAACGCAGAATGGCATCGTGATTCTGGTCTTCAGGAACGGTGCGGTAAGCCACGGCTTCATCAACGATGGCCCCCATCGCGCTGAGTTCCTTACTGATGATCTCGCGCGTTTCATCAGCCCTGATCCAGAGCATGGTGAGGTTCTCGACGCTCTCTTTTCGGAAGGCTTTGATCAGACCTTCGGCCACGAATTCTTCCGGCAGCAAGTCCACGGCGAGGTGGAAGGATTTGATCTTATCAGCGGTGCCGGGCCCGATGGCGGCGATCTTCGCGCCACCAATGCTACGCGCATCGTTGTAGAGCTTGTAGAACATCTCAAAGAAATGATCCACGCCGTTCGGGCTGGTGAAGACGATCCAGTCATAGGTGTGGCAGTCCATGACGAGTTGGCCGAAGGCTTGGAGATCCTTCGGCGGCTCGATGCGGATCGTGGGCAGCTCAATGATGTCCGCTCCGAGCTGCGCAAGGTTCTTACTCAACACGCCAGCCTGTTGACGGGTGCGCGTAACGACGATGCGTTTACCAAAGAGCGGGCGGTTCTCGAACCAGTTCAGCTTATCGCGTTCCAGCACCACGGTGCCGATGACACACACGGCGGGAGCTTTGAAATCGGTGTCCTTGATGACCTTCGCGATGGTTTCAAGCGTGCCTTCAATGGTGCGCTGACGCCCCGTTGTGGCCCAGCGCGTCAGGGCTACAGGCGTGCCGGCCTTGGCTCCGTGTTCGATGAGCTTTGCCGCGATCTCGCCGATGCGCTCCACGCCCATGAGCATGACTTTGGTGCCGTCAGCCTGAGCGATCTTTGCGTAATCAAGCGAGCTTTCCGGCTTGGTCGGGTCTTCATGTCCAGTGAAGATCGTGAGCTGGGAAGTATGGGAGCGATGCGTCACCGGGATGCCAGCGTAAGCAGGTCCGGCAATGGCGGAGGTCACGCCAGGAACGAGTTCAAAACGGATGCCCGCATCCACCAGCTCAGCGGCTTCTTCCGCACCGCGACCGAAGAGCACGGGATCGCCGCCTTTCAAGCGAACCACCACTTTGCCTTCGCCAGTTTTCTGCACGATGAGCTTATTGATACCTTCCTGCGAGAGCGTGTGGTCCTTGGCCTTCTTGCCGACATAGATGCGCTCGGCTTCGGGCTTGGAAAAACGGAGCAGCTCAGGGTTGCTGAGGTAATCATAGATGACCACGTCAGCGGCTTCGAGGACCTCCTTACCGCGCAGGGTGAAGAGGCCGGGATCGCCAGGGCCAGCGCCGACGAGGTAACAGATGCCTTTGGAGGAAGGGGATGCTTTGGACATTTTAGACAGGATTAACGTGATTGGCTTCTGATTAACAGGAACGGAGCTGGGAGACGAGTTGGGCAGCGACAGCCTTAGGATCAATGGCGGGGCCGCTGGCTTGAAGTTGCTTGGGGGGACTGGCGGCGTCGGCTTCATCGAAGACGAGGACGCGCATGTGCAGCGTGCCGTTGTCGATGGTCGTCAGCGCGCCGATGGGCGTCTGGCAGCCAGCCTTGAGAAGGTGCAAGAATTCACGCTCGGCGGTGACGCGTGCGAAGGTTTCTGGATGATTGATCGCGGCGAGTGCGGCCAGCGTTGGCGCATCGTCTTTGCGCGCTTCGATGCCGATGGCTCCTTGACCAGCAGCGGGCAAGAACTCATCACAAGGAAGGATGGCGCCGTGCAAAGTCTTGGCATCAATCGTGATCGTTTCACCGACCAATAAACCGAGCCGTTCCAGTCCCGCTTTGGCCAGCAGAATGGCGTCGAGTTCGGATGGAATAAAGAGTTTACGCAGCCGGGTCGGCACATTACCGCGAATCTCCACGCATTGAACATCCGGTCGCAGCCATTGCAGTTCGCGGATGCGGCGCACGCTGCTGGTGCCCACCTTGGCTCCTTGAGGAAGCGAGGCAATCGTGTGGCCATCGCGGCTGACGAGCACGTCTTCAATGGGCGCACGCGGCAGAACAGCGGCGATGATGAAGCGCTCATCCAACACGGTGGGCACGTCTTTGAGACTGTGCACGGCGATGTCGATGCCGCTGTTTTCCAGCGCGACTTCGAGTTCCTTCGTGAAGATGCCTTTGTCGAGATGCGCGCCTTGAGCGAACTCGCTGAAGCGCAGATCAAGCCGCTTATCGCCGGAGGTATGGATGACTTCGCGGCTGATCGTCAGTTGCGGATGCGCGGCGCGCAGGGCTTCCGTGACCATATCGGCCTGACACAGCGCCAACTCGCTGCCACGGGTTCCGAGTTTCAAAGGATGAAGGATGAGGGATGAGGGATGAAGATTATTCACTACGGCTCAAGGTTCAAAGGAGTAGGCGGCAGGGTGGAGATGTCCACGGGAGCGGGGGACGACTCTTCGTGATAGCCGAATTTGCGCAACTGCTCTTCGATGATTTCCTCGCATTTCACCAGCGCTCGCTGGCGTTCACGGCGGCCGTCGTCAGCGATGCTTTGCAGGGCATCGACATCGTAGAGATAAACTTCTTCAATCTCATTCACTCGGGGATCGACATCACGCGGCACGGCGATGTCGATGATGAAGAGCGGGCGACCGCGACGCTTGTGCATCATCGGTTGGATGAGTTCCGGCGTGACGACAAAGTGAGGCGCGCTGGTGCTGCTGATGATGATGTCCACATCGTTCACGGCCTTCTCCCATTCTTCAAAGCGGAGCGCCTCGCCCTTCATTTCCTTGGCCAGCTCAACGGCCCGGTCATAGTTGCGGTTGGAGATGAAGACGCTCCTCGCGCCGCGTGAGAGCAGGCTCTGAGCACAGACGCGACTCATTTCACCCGCGCCGATCAAGAGGACATGACAGTCACGCAGATGGCCGAAGATCTTCTCCGCCAGCTCCACGGCGACGCTGCCGACGGAGGTGGAGCCGCGCTGGATGGTGGTGTCATTGCGGACTTGTTTCCCGACGCTGAAGGCGCGCTGAAAGAGCTTGTTCAGCGCGCGACCCGTCGTGCCATTCTTCAGCGCCAGCGTGTAGGCGGCTTTGACTTGACCAAAGATTTCCGTCTCACCAAGCACCATCGAATCGAGGCCACCCACCACGCGGAAGAGATGCCGTGCGGCATCAGCGTGCGACAGCCGATAACAGATCAAGGCCTCGCGTTGTTCCGGTGTGAGCTGGAAATGCACGGTCAGATAATCAAACAGCGCGCTAAGCCCCTGCTGTGAGGCGTTCTCCATTCCATGCGCGGTGTAGATTTCCACACGGTTGCAGGTGGAGAGGACGACGCTTTCTTCGAAGCCTGGAAGGGCACGGATCTCCTGCGCGGCGACGGGAACCTTGCTCTCGGCAAACGCCAGCCGCTCACGTAACTCAATGGGAGTCGTGCGGTGATTAAGGCCTAAGCAGAGGAGCATTTTTTAAAGGATGAATTAGGAAGGCTGAAGGATGAATAATGAGAGGAACAGGCGCTGTTGGATTTTGAGGAAGTTTGAATTCTTTTCAGCCTTCATCCTTCTGAATTCATCCTTTCATTTAGTAACAATCCAGAGTGAAGCTAGCGGCAGCAGGTAGCCGAGAACAGCCAACCAGGCTGTCTGGCGGGCGGAGAGAGCTCGTAGCCACATGAGAAGCAGGATCACCACGTAGAGGGTCAGGACGCACCACGAGAAGATCATTTTGCTGTTGGTGATGGGAACATTGATCTTGAAGGAGAAGGCGAGGGCAAGACTCAAGAGGATGACGCCGAGCAAGACCATGCGGCGGATGGCTTTGGCCAGATCATGGATGGGCGGAAGCTGATGGAACAGCGCGTGAATCCGGCGGTGCTTCAGCAGATAATCCTGAATCAAATACATGACGCCCGTGATGCAGGCCAAGGCGAAGGCGGCATAAGCGATCAACGCCACCGAGGCGTGCATCTCCAGCCAAGGGTTTACTTTGGACCGGGCGGCAATGGCCTTATCAAACGGGGAGAGCAACGCGAGGATCTGCAATGTGGCCACCAGCGGCGCGGTGAATACCCCCAACAACGACAAGCGATAGGCGGCACCGATTAAGAAATAGAGCAGCACGATGCACCACCCGATGAAGATGAGGACCTCAAAGAAATTCGTCAGCGGGCAACGGCCATGCTGCTCTCCACGCAGATAAAGGAAGGCGCTTTGAAAAGCAAAACCGAGCGCCATCGGGGCCAGATGCCAGCGGCTCTCCTGCCATCGCCCCGCTCGCAGCGCGATGACCGCATGAATCACCCCGCCAATGAAGGCCAGGGTCGCGAGCAGAAGGAGAATGCGGGAGGGTTCCATGATGAAGATGGGAACGAACGACGAATCACACATTCCGCTGAAAATCAATACGCTTTCCAATGGATGCTGTTCAGCTTGAAACTACGGACGGATGAAACGAACCGCTAATCTTCGCTGATTGACGCTCATGAATTCAGTTCAGGACATAAGCGTATATTAGCGTCCCTGAGTGGTTAAAAATCCGTGCCCCAGTATTTTGAGTCATTCGGGTTTGTAACTTCGCTTTCCTGTGGAAGACCTTCCCGCGCATGAACTCTGAATCCATTGACCTTCTTCGTTCCACTGTTCGCGATGTCCCTGACTTTCCGCAGCCGGGCATTCTCTTCAAGGACATCACGCCAGTGCTTGCAGACGGTGCCTTGCTGAAGCTGGCCATTGATGCCATGCAGGAGTTCGTCGCAGATCAGCGCGTGGATAAGGTGGTGGGCATTGATGCTCGTGGCTTCATCTTTGGGGCCATGCTCGCGGCCCGTCTCGGCTGTGGGTTCATTCCCGCTCGAAAGAAGGGGAAGCTCCCCTGGCGCACGCACGGTGTGGACTACGCTTTGGAATACGGATCAGCATCGCTTGAACTCCATCAGGATGCTTTGGCAGCCGGTGAAAATGTCGTGCTCGCAGATGATCTTCTGGCCACAGGAGGCACTGCGGCAGCGGCCTTGGAACTGATTCAGAAGTCCGGCGCGAACATCATCGGCTCGTTCTTCTTCATCGAGCTCGACTTCCTCAAGGGCCGCGAAAAGGTGGAGAAGTTCGCGCCTGTGAAGTCGGTGTTAAACTACTGAGGCTTCCACATTGCGCGGCTTCAGCAGACTCGGCGTGCGTTCCCAAGCGATGGGGAAATAGCGCGCGCCATACCGTTTCCAAACTGTATCCAGCAACTTCACGCTGGCCCATCCGCTCAAGACGCCGAGAGGGATGGAGAACAGCACATCACTCGGCCAGTGAACGCCGCTATAAGTGCGCGACCAGCCGACGAGGGCCGCCACGAGCAGCGCCCACCATGCGCGACGACCAAACACCAGGCAACAGGCGGTGGCCATGCTGAACATGTTGATCGTGTGTGAGGAGGGAAAGGACTTCCCGCGCTCGCCGGGTTTCGCGAGTTTCGTCTCGATGATGGCGGGTTCATGAAAGAGCGAGAGCATGAGCGGGGTGCTTTTCGGCAGATCACGTTTCACCACTTCCGGTCGCACCAAATTAGGCCGCAACCGACCGACGGCTGACTTGATATTGCTGCTGATCAAAGCGTCGCCCAGCCCGATGCCCAAGCCGATCGCGACAATGAGCAATCTCATTCGCGTGCCGCCACGAATAAGCAGAGCGAGAATGATGACCGCGAAGATGGGCGTCCAGGCTTCGAAGCTCGAAAGGGTGGGGAACAGCCGGTCGAACACCGGGTTCGTCCATTCCAGATTGATCTTGTGCATCAGCCACAAGTCCGCGTCCTGTAAGGTTTCCAGCATTGATTATTCCTTGATGGTTTCAGCGTCGGGGTCCTTTTTCTCCTCGCTCGGGAGGCCTGTTCGCGGCTTCGGTTTCGGCCAGGATTTGAGCTTGTGACCCAGATAGACCTGATAGTCCCGACCGCGCCCATAACCAATGGGGACATGGATCTCGCCCAGCTTCTCAGTGGATTCAAAAGCATGGTCCAGAGTCTGCATCAGCGGTCGATCCGTCTCCGGGTCAAAGATGAGCGCATCCCAGCCCAGTCGCTCTTCAGCAGAAGGCCAGAGTTCATACTGCGATTCCACACGGCCTTCCAAATCCCACCGGTAAACGCGCGGATGCTGCGGCATATCAAAAGCGAGCTGGCTGGCGTGTTCACGATGTCCGAGCGCTAACACAAAGGTCTCCGTGGGACGTGGCGCGGCTTCGAGATACTTGCCTGCTTCTTTGCCCATTTCAGACCAGCCTCGCAGTCGGGCCGCGAGATCAATCTTCGGGTTTCCCTCCAAGCCCAAGGCTGTGGTGATGAGAGGTAGCGCATAGGTCAGGACACAGAACACGATCGCGAGCTTGATGGCTGGTTTGCCAAGTGCTTGCAATCGCGGCAAAGTGAGCGCGGCTAGCGCCTGACCTCGCACCCAAGCCGCAGCCAGGATCGTGGCGCTGAGATAAAAGACCGCTGGCCAGTTCGGGTTCACACTTTGACGAAGCGCGAGCCCGAAAAACGCGACAAGCGCTGGTGCCGAGAAGATGACTAGGAAGCGTTCCTTGTTATTCAACCGGCGCCACTTCCACAGTCCGCCCAGTGAGGCCACGGTGATGAGTAGCCACGTTAGCGGTGTGAAGACGCCAGCCTGCAACCCCGGAAACGTGAAGAACTCCGCGACGTGCTCGATGAGGCCTTGGCTATGGCTTGGCCGCACATGCTCTTCCATGTGTTTGATCGTGATCCACTGATGCTGCTGATTCCACAGGATCATTGGCACCATGAAGAGAAGCGAACCGAGGCTGCACATCCAGAAGCGGGCATTGCGCAGAAGGGGGCGAGCTTCCGCTGAGAAGAGAGCGAAGAGCACCATGATCAGCGGGAAGATGAGCATCATCTGTTTACTCATGTGACCGAGTCCAAGCACCAACATCAGCGCGAGCCAGCGCAGTGTTGATTGCGGCTTCTCATACGCGGACCAGAACAGCAGCAGCGCTGAGCACCAAGCTAGCACCAGCGGAGCATCAATGGTGAAGAGCAGGCTCAGCCCGATGTTCGCCGGAGTCAGTGCTGCGAAGAGCAAGGCCACGAGCGCCGTGGTGGAATCAAAGAGCTTCTGTGTTAGCCGATGCAGCACCGCCAGCGAGGTCGTGCTGAAACAGAGAGCCGCGAAACGCACCGCCCATTCGCTGTCACTACTGAGCCAACCAATGAGCCCCATGAGCCAGCCGATCATCGGCGGCTTGCTGTAATAGCCCCAGTCAGGACGACGGCCCCAGTCCCAGTAGTAGGCTTCATCGCCCACCAGATCGAATTGTGCCGTGAACGGAAACAGATACAACGCACGGAATACGAACAGTCCAGCCATTAGCCAGAGAGCCGTCTTGCGCGCGCGGTCATCGTTCATCTTATCAAACATCCATCATGCATGATGAGATTTCGCACAGGCACAAGCAGAGGTTCATTCTGTGACACAGGCATCCTTGCCTGTGGGTAGAATAGGCTTCCAGCCTGTTGTCATTGGAGATTCAGGCTTCCAGTCTGAATCACACAGCCAAGACGGCTGTGCTACGCAAAGAAAAAGCTCTCCGGCCTTTCGACCGGAGAGCCCTTGACGATCCAGCAACCAATTTACGAGATCGAACGAAAGATGCTGCATACAGGCGAGCACCCAACGGCCTACAAGACGCGAGTCAGCAGACAGGTTAATGTTAAAATCTTTTAGCCGTTCGTCAATCCAAGGGGGTTCGTTTTTCAAAAAGGAGGGCTATTCTCATATTTGGGGTGGAGAAAACAGCCTGATTTATAAAAATTTCAATGGAATTCCGTTTGACAGGGTGTGATGACAAGGATGACTCCCATATTTAGAGTCAAATGAGCACTTAGTCCAGTGAGCTTATTGGCGTAAGAAATGCTACTGAGCTAATCTGGCTCAATAATCCGGTTCCTGGTCTGTTTCGGGAATACCATCCGCGACTACCACTAGATTTCGCGGTGATGCGTTAAGCTCATTAGAAGCCAGAAGGATTGTTCCCTTCTTCAAGCCACGAAAGATTCCGCGTGCGTATCTCGTTGGTTTCTGCCCTACTTGCCTCGTGGATAAAAGCACAGGCTTTAGGGGTGCAGGCTGAAGCAATCGGTGTTGCTTCCACGCTCTTGGATCTCTCACGCTTCTCATTATGCAGTTCAAAAATACTATTCTCCCATTGGCGTTTCTAGCAGTGGCGCTCACGTCCTGTGAGCCAGCCAAAGAGCCGACTCCTCCGGTAGCGGCTCCAACGCCTGAAGCGAAGAAAGAAGCTCCACCCGTTCCGGTCAAACCAGCCGAAGCTCCTCAGAAAGAAGTGGCGGCACCAGCACCTGCACCGAAAGTTGCGGAAGCCCCCAAGCCAGCGCCCGTCGCGAAGGAAGATCACAACTGGTATAACTGGCGCGGCCCGCTTCAGTCCGGTGTCTCGCTCGAACACTTCACGAATGCGAAGCTCGATGCAGCTCCCGTTTGGACCTATGATTCCTTCGGTCGCGGCACCCCTGTGGTCGTTGATGGTAAGGTCATCAGCTTCGGCTACAAGGGCGAGAAGGAAGAACTGATCGAGCTGCTCACCGCATTGGATGAGAAGACCGGAAAGAAGCTCTGGGAGATCGAGATCAAGGACTTCATCTCAGACACCGTTTACAATCGTTACGCCATCGGCTCGCCCACCGTTGATCCTGAAACGAAGCGCATCTACCTGCTCACCGCGTATGGCGTCTTCATCTGTGTGGACTTCTCCGGTAAGGAACTCTGGCGGCACTCCCTCATGGAAGAGATCGGTCGTATGACTTTCCCGAACTCGAAGGTGGGCGCGCCGGTCATCGAAGGGGATCAAGTCATCATCCAGGGCATCACCGCGAACTGGGGTGCTGACGGCCCTGCCTCCAACCGTTTCTACGGCTTCGACAAGCTCACGGGAGAACTCATTTGGGCCAGCACTCCGGGCGAAGTTCCGCCGAAGGACAGCTCGCACTCCACGCCGATCCTCGATACCCGTGACGGCAAGCGCGTCTTCTACGTTGGCACCGGCTGCGGCAACGTCGTCGCCGTTAATGCTCGCACTGGCAAGGCCCTCTGGAGACACAAGGTTTCCAAAGGCGGCGTCAATGGAACCGTAGTCCTCTATAAGAACACCGTCATAGCCATTCACGGAGAAGAGAACCCGGACAACGCAGACAAAGGCCGCATGGTCGCCATCAAGCTCCCAGAGAAATTTGGCCCTGAACAGGAGATCTTCGACTTCGATGCCGGCGCTGATAAGTGGAAGGCTAATGAAGCGTGGCGTGCCTCCATCCGCGCTGAAACCAGCTCGCCGATCATCGTCGGGAGTCACATCTACCAGATCTCCGAAGGCGGAGAACTCTACAGCGTCAATGCCGACACTGGCGCGATTGAGTGGACGAAGAAGCTCAGCAACGTCAACATCCACGCCTCACCGTTGTATGCGGACGGCCTCATCTATTGCGGCCTGCCTGAAGGCAAGCTCTTCGTCGTGAAGCCCGGTGAGAAGGACGCAGAAATCGTCCAAGAGATCAAGCTCGGTGGCCAGTGCCTCGGCACACCGATCGTGGTCAATGGCCAGCTCTTCATCCACACCGCAGAGCGCGGCGATAGCCACGGCAAGCTCTATTGCTTCGCGATCAAGAACGATGGCATCAAGTATGACCTGCCCCCCGTGGTGCAGCTTCCGCAAGCAGGCCCTGCCGCCGCCTTGCAGATCATCCCGCAGGAATTCGTGCTTCATCCTGGTGAGAAGAAGACCTTCCACATCCGCTCGATTGACGCGAACGGCTTTGCGGTCGGCCCGGTGGAGAAGGCTTCATGGGAGTCCTTTATCCCGCCCACCGCCAAGGTCAAAGCCACGGCAGATGCGAAGTTCAACGACGCAGGCGAACTCGTCGCTGAACCCACCGCGAAGAACTCCGCTGGTGCTTTCAAAGCCACCGCTGACGGCAAGTTCGGCGTCATTCGTGGACGCATCCTCGCGAAGCCCCCATTCGCGCAAGACTTCGAGAAAGCGGAATTGACCGAAGAACATCCGGTCGATATGGCCACCCCGGAACCGTATAAGTTTGCCTACCCGCCGCTGCCTTGGACGGGCGCGCGCTTCAAATTCGATGTGCGTGAACTCAACGGCAATAAAGTGCTCGCGAAGAACTTCGACCGCCTGCTCTTCCAGCGCGCCATGGTCTTCATCGGCACTTCTGATATGAGCAATTACACGGTTCAAGCCGATGTCATGACGGATGGTAATCGCCGCTCGAAGTCCGATGTGGGCGTCATCAACCAGCGCTACATGATTGTCCTCAAAGGCAACGCGAACGAACTGGAAGTCAGCTCCAACTACGAGCGCTTCAAGCGCGTCGCTCCATTCCCGATCAAGCCGCAGCAGTGGTATTCCGTGAAGACGCAGGTTCAGGTCAATGCGGATGGCACCGGTGCTGTTCTGGCCAAAGTCTGGGAGAAGGAGCAGCCCGAGCCCGCCGAATGGACCATCAAAGCGGAGACACCGCTCGTTCACCAGCAAGGCTCGCCCGGTCTCTTCGGCTTCACGCCGCAGAACCAGCAGCGCGTTTACATTGATAACGTCTCGGTCACTCCTAATAAATAATCGCCGTCCGCTCCGACTCCATTCAAGATGCACTCCAAGATGAAAACGAAATCCCTGCTTACCTTTGCGGCGCTTCTGGCTGCAACCAGTTTGAACGCCGCTGATTGGGGCCAATGGGGCGGACGCGAAACCCGCAACATGGTGTCTGATGAAAAAGGCCTTCCCTCCACCTTCGTGCCCGGTAAGAAAAAAGCGGGCAGTGAAGACATTGACATGGCCACGACCAAGAACTGTCTCTGGGTCGCGAAGCTCGGTTCACAGTCCTACGGCACGCCCACGATTGCTGGTGGGAATGTCTATGTCGGCACGAACAACGAAGCGCCCCGCAACCCGAAGATCATCGGTGACCGTGGCGTCATCATGGTCTTTGATGAAACCACCGGGAAGTTCAAATGGCAGTTCATCTCTCCGAAGCTCGGCGCAGGTAAGGTGAGTGATTGGGAATTCCTCGGCATGTGTTCCAGCCCTACTATCGTGGGAAAGAAAGCCTACATCGTGACGAATCGTTGTGAGATCGTCTGCTTCTCCACCGAAGGCTTGGCCGCTGGTAACACGGGTTTTCAAGACGAGGCGAAATACCTCACCGCCCCTGATAAGGACGGGAAGCCTGTCGCCGGTGAACCCGGCCCGCTGGATGCAGACATCATCTGGGTTTATGACATGCGGAAAGAGCTCGGCGTCTTCCCGCATAACATCGCTTCCAACTACCCCCTCATCGTGGATGGCAAAGTGTATGTCGCCACATCGAACGGCGTGGATTGGTCCCACAGTAATATCCCCGCGCCCACCGCGCCCAGCTTTGTCTGCGTGGATGCTGAGACCGGCAAGTATGTCGCAGAGATGCCCGCCAGCGCGAAGGTCAGCGAGAACGTCATGCACTGTAACTGGTCCTCACCGTCCTCAGCCGCCATCAATGGCAAGCCCATGATCTTCTTCGCCGCTGGTGATGGTTGGGTCTATGGGCTCGGCAGCGGCGCTGAGCGCACGGAAGTGGATAAGGACATCTTCGAGCTTCCCATCAAGTTCAAGTATGACGCCGTGCCGCCCGAATACCGGAAGAAGGAAGACGGCAGCCCGCGTAAATACTCCGACTTCGATGGCCCCAGCGAGCTCATCGCCACGCCCGTTTACTCAGATGGCAAACTCTACGTCTCCATCGGTCAGGACCCTGAGCACGGTGAAGGTGTCGGCATGATGAGCTGCATAGATGTCACTCAGGCAGGCGACCTCAGCGGTAAGGCCGCCTGGACCTTCAAGACTCAGGAGCGCACCATTTCCACACCCGCTGTGAAGGACGGCATCGTTTACACCGCAGACTACACCGGACGCCTGTTCGCTCTCGATGCTAAGACCGGTCAGCAATACTGGAAGTTCGATACCAAAGGCCACATCTGGGCCTCGCCTTACGTCGTCGATGGCAAAGTCTATATCGGCAACGAAGAGGGCGAACTCTTCATCCTCGCCGAAGGCAAGGAAATGAAAGAACTTGGCCACGTTGAATTCTCCGCCCCGCTGAAGAGCACCGCCGTCGCCGCTAACGGCATCCTCTACATCACGACGGAAACGCATCTCTACGCCTTCAAGGAAGGCGCGGTTCCGGCTCCGTAGTTTAGGGAGTTTCGAGTATTTAAAAAGGCAGGTCGGAGATTCCGACCTGCCTTTTTTATTGGGTTTAACGATTGAGTGCTGGCCCCGCTGGGGCGGGGTTGACCGTCGAATCGGGAGGGCGGGTTAAAGTCACGGAAAGCTTGGCCGACAGAGAGCAGCCCCAGCGGTTA
>JANYJH010000072.1 GCA_025361865.1 Phragmitibacter sp. | reverse complement strand
TCGAGGCGCGACGCTTAGCCGTGTCACCGTTCAAGCCGTTGAAGAGTTGCTGCAAACCGACGCAGCTCGGATGGATGCCGTAGAGCTGTCCATCGCCGCCGCTGTCCTGATTCAGGGGCAACAGAGAAGATTGCGGTAAGGCGAGATTTCCGCGTGAGGTCGAATAGATTCCATGGCGTGTGTTGTCGCGTGGGACGAGCACATTGAACGAGTCCATGCCGCCATTGAGGAAGATGCAAACGAGCGTCTTGCGGTCCGTGGGCGAACCCGCAGCGGCGGCTTGATTGGCCAGCTTCAGATTCAACAGCATGTTCATCACCGAGATGGAACTGATAGAGGCACAACTGGCCTCACCGAGAAAACGGCGTCGGCTCAGGCCAGGAGAAGAGGTGGAGTGCTTTTTCATCATCTTATTTCATCACCGCCCCTTCCGGCGAAACGAGCGTGAGATAGGCCGCCACGCGGGCACGAGCGACGGTTTGTTCCGCAGGGATTTGATTGATCGCGTTGAGGACAATCGTGCGCGTCGCGGCGGTCATGCGACCTCCACAGAAGAGCATGTTCAAACGGTCCACCAGCAGCTCCGGCGTCGCGGCCAGCCCGGCATCCGTGGAAAGATCGAGTGGCTCCTGATACCGGTCATACACCTGAAAGCCATCTTGAATGATGTTCCAGAGTCGGTTCGGAAAAGCGATGGAGGAGTAGCTGTCCGTGATCTGGAAGACCGGGCCAGCCAGGTTATTCTGCGTGAGCAATCCAGCCGCGCGATACTCTGGGCGGTAGAAGTTAAACACGCTCGGTGAATAGGTCGGCTCCTGGCGCGCATCACTAAAGAAATCACCCCAGTCCCACCATTGGAAGTTCGTCAGGTTCTTCATGCCAAAGGCGCGCGCCATGGACATCGCACGGATGACCGGTTCCTTAAGACGGCCATAGTTCGCATTGTTCTCCGCATAGCGGGGATCGCGCGCTTCTTCGTCCAGCAGGATGGCTTTGATTACGGCACCGAGATCGCCCCGAACGCCGCTGCCGTTATTCTCGAACTTCGTGGCCACGCGCAGCACATAGGCCGATGAGGGATTGTCCGTGACGAGGAATTGGATGAGCTGCTTCCCGATGAACGGCGCGCAATTCGGATGATTGAAGAGGTTGCGCAAAGCATCTGTGATGTCCTGCATCGCGTCTTGATTCGTCGTGCCGCGTGCCGGAATGACGTAGCCGTGAACGAGCGTCTTCTGCCCGAAGTCATGCTTCTCCGCATGCATGGTCATGGGCGTGGAGTAGTCAGGATCATTCCAGCCGCCGTTCCCCCATTCATGGCCGCTGAACCAGAGACCCGTCATCACACGGGCCATCTGCGTGATCTCCGTGTTCGTGTAAGTCGGGATGTTCTGGCCGGAGCCGTTGACCTTGCGCGTGCCATCCAGATTCAATTCCCAGAGCCCGATGGTGAAGAGCTGCATGACTTCACGGGAGAAGTTCTCATCAGGATACTGGTTGATCGCAGGGTTGGCTTTTTGATTGCCCACATGGCTGAGATAGCGGCCCATGCAGGGATGCAGCGCCACGTCGTTCAGCACGTCATTGTAGTTTCCGAAGGCCCGCTTCACGAAGATGTCATAGTAGTCCGCCATGCCGAGCGGCTTCTGCTCGAGGTTCGCATCCCGTCGGGAAGTCACCATGATCTGGCTCAAGGCGAAGGCCACGCGTTGACGAAGCTGATCCCCGCCTTGGACCGCGCCACGGGCGAAAGCGGTCATTAAATTGTTCCCGTAGATGAAATTATCCGTGTCACTGGCGTTGTAGGAACTGTCCGTGTGAGCGCCCTGATAATCCGCGTAAATGGTGCGAATGTAGTCCGAGTGCAGCGTCGGCGTTTTGGTCAATTGCTCTTCAATCCAAGCCGCGTAACCGAGTTGTTGCACGCGATCAATGTCAGTCGGTGTCGGGCCAAAGGTGGCCTGCGTGAGGAAGCGTGAAGCCTGAGTGCGTGAGATGCCGGTGCCCGTGCTGCCGCCAACCGCAGCGCTGGCAAAGCCACCGTTCGCGCTGCCGCCCTGGAAGCGTTCCACGAGGGCCGCATAGTCTCCGCTGATGGTCGTATCGGGAATGCCATCGTGGTTCGTATCGACGGCTACAGGCGCATGAAGACTGTTCGCATTGAACGGGTCTGAATGAAGCACATTGATTTCGGTCCAGTCGCTGACACCATCGCCATCGCTGTCCAAATCGTTGATGGTCACCCGATAGAATTTGCGCGTGGCACTCAGTGCATTGGCGAAGGTCTGGCGCAGCTCCGTGCCCAATGTGGTGGGCGTTCCAGCGGCCAGCGACCAGTTGATCAAATCCGAACTCTGCCAGACTTGATGCCGCTTGTTCAAGCGAAGAGGCCAGCGCAACGTGAGGTCATTTCCGCTCCTCATGGTGTCTGCCCAAGGATGCGATTTAGGATCGCGCGGGTCCGTTCCCGCCGCCGCTTCTTGAGCGTCCGTGTAGCCATCGCCATCGGAATCGAGGTTGCCTTGCAGCGCGAAGGTTCCGGTATATTGCTCAAACGCATCCGGGATCCCGTTGCCGTTCAAGTCCTCGCCATTGATGCCCGCAGGAAGTCCGTGGAAGAACGGTGGCTTGCTCAGGGGATTGAGCGGATCAGAGCCTGCGGCGACTTCCGCGCCATCATTCACGAAGTCACCATCCGTGTCGGGATTGTGTGGATCGGTGCCTGCAAGATACTCCTGAAGATTCGTCAAACCATCGTGATCAGGATCGAGCGCGGCATCGCTCGGATCGTTCTTGTTCAAGCCGTGAGCGTCCTCCCAGGCATCTGGCATTCCATCTTTATCGGTGTCCTTGTAAGCCGCGAAGTTCGCCAGATTCGTCAGCGGAGTGGCACTGAAATAGAGGTCCACGCCCGCATGTTTGCTGAGGACTAATCGTTGCTGGGCAGGGGTTTGATCGTTCTTCCAGATGGCGTTGTTGTTCTGAATGGAATCGCCCGCATGGCAATCGACGAACGTCGCGCTCCACACGGCGATGTTGGTATCGAGATTCATGATCTCATAAACACACTGCCAGCGATTCTGATCACCCGTGGGACAAGTGGCCGTCAATCGCACGCGCAGACGACTGGAAATATCCTTCCGACCAAAGCCGCTGAAGCCGAGCTTCGCCGTCAAATCTGCTGGAGGATCATTGAAGTCGCTGTGCCAGTGATCGCTGTCTTTATGATAGGCCCAACCTGTGTAAGCATCTGGCTCGCTTAAGGCTCCGCTGTGCGAGGTAACGAGGATTTGCGTGAGATGGCTGCTCACACTCCGCAAGCCAAAACGAAGGGCGTCCCCGTAAGCTTGCGTGTCTGCGCCATTGTAAACCGAAAGCGTGAAGAGGTAGTCATCGCCCCACTCGCCATTCGCGGTATGACCGAGCGAGTGATCCCACACGATTTGAAGATTGTTAACTTCCCACGAGAAGCTGCGCGGCGAGCTAGTGACCACCGGCATGAACTCCGTCGCAGCATTGCTCACGGTAGGATCAGTGCCTTGCTTCACTTCATCAAAATCACTGCGACCGTCGCCGTCGGTATCCACCATCAGCGGATTGGAATGGTAGATGTTCACCTCCGCGCCATCGGTCAGTCCATCGCCATCCGTGTCCGGCAGCAAGGGATTCGTGCCTGTGTTGGTGGGGCTCACATAAACGCCCGTGTTCGTTTCCACCAAATCAGAAAGGCCATCGCCGTCGGTATCAGGATTATGCGGATCAGTGCCGCGAATGAACTCCTGCAGGTTCGTCAGTCCATCGCCATCTGGGTCCAGGGAAGCATCAGCGGCAGAGTTGGGCTTGAGCTTGTTCTTGAACTCCCACCAATCCGGCATGCCATCGCCATCCGTATCCGCCGTGGCATGAACGATCTGAATGGCGTGAATGCCTGCTCCATCAGTTCCTGAGCGGAAGAGCTTCACGTTCACGGAGGAGCCAGTGACGTTGCGGAAGCGGATGACATTGCCACGCCAAGGATGCGCGGCTGTGGAACCGATGGGCTCAATGAAAGTGGACTGCGGCTTGGTGGAACCGGAGTAGAAATGCTTGTCGGTCGTGGTGTTGTCATTGAGTCGGGCATAGCCGTGAGCGCCGTCGTAGTTCACGCCGACATACAAGATCACGTCATAAGTGGGGAACGTCACACCGCTCAAAGTCACGCTGGCCGGGGTATCGCCATCGCATTGGATGAAGCCGTCCATGAGCCGTTGATCCGCGCTGCCGCCGTTTCCGGTGGTCCAAGCGTTGCCGGAGGACCAGGCCACGGTGACGCCTGTCGTGCTGCCAGCGCTGTTGACGAGGACGTTGGGCGTCGGCTTGACGATGTCATTCGTATCGCCCGTCGGGTTATTCCAACCCGCGAGATCACGCGTGTTATTCCAGTTCATCTGAGGCACCCAACCCGCGACATCCAACGGCGCGAGAACGCTTTCCGGCCTGACATCTGAAACGAACTTCACGCCGATGGCATACGGGAAGGCGGGCGGCTTACTGGCGGCGCTATTCGGATCATAGCCCGTGCGCACCTCCCAGCCATCAGGTGCGCCATCGCCATCAGAGTCCACGAGCAGTGGATTGGTATGATAGAGATTCACTTCATCGCCATCGCTCAAGCCATCGCCGTCCGTATCCGCGAGCAGTGGATTCGTATGCGAAGTATTGACCTCATACCCATCGGTGAGGCCATCGCCATCAGTGTCGGGATTGTTCGGATCGGTGCCTGCAAGGAACTCCTGAAGATTGGTGAGGCCATCGTGATCGTTGTCCTTCGCGGCATCGCTGGCATCGTGATCATTCAGGCCATGTTCTTCTTCCCAATACTGCGGCAGGCCGTCGCCATCAGCATCCACGAGCGCCGTCGGGTTCACATCAAGGGACAGATCATCAAAGACAATCCACGCCGAAGGGGTGGTGCCGATGCGGGAAATCTCGATCACATTCTCTCCAGCCACGGGTGAGACTTGCGCGGCATTGGCCGTCACGGTCATCGTTCCTGAATGCGTGAAGGTTTGCGTGGCGAGATCATGCCCGTTCATCCTGACACGGATGACGTGCGTGCCGTAGTCTTTGCCCAGAGCCACACCCGTCCACCAACCCGCCCAGATGAAATGAATGTTCAGACGGAAGCGCGATGTCGAGACCGCCTGAGCCGCGGTGAGATTAAAGTGGATGCGGTTGTTCGGATCGCCATCCGTGATAGCGCGCTCGTAGTTCGTGAGCGGCTCGCTCACCGCCACCGTGCCGATCGGGGCTGGATAAACGCCTGCAAAATAATAGTCATCATCCTTCAGCGTGGCACTTCCAGGAGCGGCATTACTTGACCCGTTCTCCCCAGCAAATTCATTCGCTGAATCATCCCGAACCCCTAAAGTCCACAGCGTGATGAAGCTGGCTTCAGCGACCCTTGCGAAAGCAAAGACCGCAGCGAGAAGGCACAGGATTGAGCAAAGCGACGATCGGAAACGCATGAGGACGACGAAGATAAGTTCTATGGAATTTAGCACAGTTGCTCTCTCTGAGCACGGCTAATCACGCCGCAAACACGATTCCTACTCACTTCAAGGGCTCGCGAACGGCCACCATGAGGCTGCCCCAGCGGTCACGCCGCAGGGTCATGCGTTCGCGTTTGATCTCGGTTTTCTTTGCGCTGCCGTATTCGACATTGATGGTCAGCAGCGAGGGCTCGCGCACGATCAGAAGCACGCGAAACAAAGGCTCGCGTCGGGAGCGCAGGAAGCAGTAGAGTGGGATGTTGATATTGTCCGCATTCCACAACCAATTGGCCAAAGGAAAACCGGGCACGTCCGAGAGCGCGATGAACATCTCCCGCACCAACGCTTCGCCGTGGGCGTGGATCAGACGGGCGGCGGAGCGGCGGTTCCGCAAAGTCTCCATCCACGAAGCAGCGGGATTTTCATGGGCCTCGACCATCTCTTCGATGAGTCCATGAGCGTGCACGGACATCTCTTCACGGAACTGCTCGCGCGTGAGTTCTCCACGGTCGAGCGCGAGGAAAATCTGACGGGGAGTGCGCACGGCAGGGGACACCATTTGGCTACGTTGGAGCGGGATTCTTCGGCTGCAAGTGGTGGTGATCTGAACAAAGTTCTGTTTACTCTTTCCGATTATGCTTGCTCAACGACGCCTTTTTTGAGAGGAAAGATGACGCGCATTTTAATTCAGCTCTCCCTCGCTATGCAGCCGCCCGAACAAGCCTCCACTTCCCTCCGTATCTTTCAGATCCAAAACGGTCTGGTCATCAGTGAATCCGGCCAGCAGGATGCGGATGATTTTGCCGCTGATTATCAGGGGTTACGGCACTTCAGTGATCGCATCGGTCAGGTGCTGGATCTGGGCAGCTCGCTTTATGCCTCAGTGCATGAGCCGCAATTCACTTTCATGTATCTGCTGCCGGACAATGCCGGGGCCCAACCCGCGAAAGCCTCCGGTGCCATGATCGGCAGCAGCGTGGCCAACACCGAACTCCTCGTCGCTCTCAGAGAACGCAATTCTTAATCTTATGGCCAACGCGATCACCCCTTCCCTGCGTGCAGGTCTGGAGCGTCTGAAACACGCCGGAACTGTCAACGGACTCTGCCTGAGCTGGCGACGCCAGGTTCTCGTCAGCCTCATGCCTTATGAGGACTACCGCGTGGAGCAGCTCGTCCAAGTGCTGAGCGATGCGCGCGAGCATTTCCAAGTCGGGGCTACGCGCCAGATCAATTCATTCTGGATGGCCTTCATGGACGTGCATGTGCTCTCCGTCTTCTCCGGTGAATGCGGCGTCATCTTCCTGCATGTCCGCCCTGAGGAATCAGATTTTTTGACCACCGTCGCTGAGACCTTTCTCAATGATACGCAGCTCCTCGTAGCCGCCGCGCTGAGCCCTATGGCGGGCGATGCCCCTGAAGGCGAGGACGCAGAGAGCTGGCTGCCCCAGCCGCCGCGCATTGATCCGAATACGACGAATGTGATGTAGGTCTCGGCTTCAGTGGTCGAGCAATCCGCTGATAGGACGAGCTGTTTTGCAGCGCATTAGTCATGCCCATCCTTTAACTCAATCACTATGGATACCTCAGCCGCATCGCCCGTCACTCGCCGTCGTTTTCTTGGTCACACTGGCCTCGCCCTCTCCCCTGTCTTCTTCCCGTTCGTGCTCAAAGGAGCCACGGATGCCAATAACTCCGAGACGCTGAAGATCGGCCTCGTTGGCGGCGGTGGACGCGGCACAGGCGCGGCTTCCCAAGCTCTGGGCGCAGATTACAATACAAAGCTCTTCGCCATCGCAGATGTGGCGGCTGAAAAAGCTGATGCCGCCGTGAAGACGCTGGGTGATAAATTCGCAGGCCGGGTGGAGGTGCCTTTGGAACGACAGTTCATCGGCTTGGACGCCTATAAGAAGGTCATCGAATGCTGTGATGTGGTCATCCTCGCCAGCCCTCCGGGATTCCGTCCGCTGCATCTCGAAGCGGCCGTCGATGGTGGAAAACACATCTTCTGCGAGAAGCCCATGGCCGTGGATGCGACCGGCTATCGCAAAGCGCTCGCTGCGGTTGAAAAGGCAAAGGAGAAGAAACTCTGTGTGGTCGCTGGCTACTGTTGGCGACGTGACGCGGCCCGTCGTGAAGCCTTCAAGCGCTTACAGGACGGCCAGATCGGCGACGTCACTTCCATCTTCGCCACCTACTACACTGGCCCCGTCAAGCCCATGCCGGAAGCCTCTGCGCGCAAGCCAGAGATGAGCGATGTCGAATGGCAGATCCGCAACTGGTATAACTTCTCCTGGCTCAGCGGCGACAGCCTGGTCGAGCAGGCCGTGCACAGCATTGATAAGCTCTGCTGGGCCATGGGGGATAAAGACCCCGTCAGCGCCATCGCCACCGGAGGTCGCCAGATTCCCAGCGAAGGCGGCAATATCTTCGACCACTTCCATGTCGCTTATGAGTTCGAGGGCAACGTCATCTGCCATCTCGGTTCGCGCCAGATTCCTGGTTGTCAGAATGAAAATGCGGACACCATTCGCGGCACCAAAGGCACGCTGCTCATCGGCAAAGGTAACCAGCCGATGATCGACGCAGCGGAGCGCTGGCGCTTCAAAGGCGAGTCCAAAGACATGTATCAAGTGGAACACGACGAACTCTTCGCCGCCATCCGTAAAGGCGAAGTGCTCAATGACGGCTCCTGGATGCTGCACAGCACCATGGTCGCCCTCATGGGCCGCATGGCCGCCTACACCGGCAAGAAGTTCACCTGGCAAGACGCCATCAAGAGCACCGAAGACCTCGCTCCCGACGACCTCAAATGGGGTGACAAATTCACCCCGACGCCAATGCCGATGCCAGGGAAGCTGGCGAAAGCTTAGGTAAATGCTGATTAAATGGGGGATGCACGTATAGATGGCAAATAGCCCTGGGAGCGCTGCCGTCCCGGCGGCGTTTCTTCAGTTCCGTGCGCTCCATCTATTTTCAAGAGTGCCTGAAATTGAACCTTCGGAACGGGTTAGGGTTGGATTGGCACCATAGAAACGCCGCCGGGACGGCAGCGCTCCCAGGGTCTCACCGGCCTTCGCTGGCTCTCAACTATCCCAGCATTTTCCGTCTTGGCAGCCACGTCTTGCAGGCATCCAATGAGCTGCGCTTTAA
This sequence comes from Phragmitibacter sp., assembly GCA_025361865.1. Lineage (GTDB taxonomy): Bacteria > Verrucomicrobiota > Verrucomicrobiia > Verrucomicrobiales > Verrucomicrobiaceae > JANYJH01. The sequence continues at coordinate 1,512 of JANYJH010000072.1, read as the reverse complement.
CAAACGCAGCTCATCCATGATCACGACCTCCGCTCCAGCAGGAACGCCATGAGATCATGCAGTTCCTGTTCCTTCAAAATCTCGCCGAAGCCAGAAGGCATCAGGGAGAACGGCGAGACTTGATCCTCCGCCACCTCGGACTTCTTCACACTGTGCTCCTGACCTGCGGCATCGGCGAAGATGAGTTCATCGTCCTGCTCCCGACGCAATAGCCCCGTCATCAAGCCGCCGCTCTTTAGCTTCAGGATGTGGAGTCGGAAGGCCGGATCAACAGCCCGATTCGGGTCCATGATGTCTTCTATCAAACGCTCAGGACCGCGCGCACCAACGCCATCAAGCTGCGGGCCAACGAGGTTTCCCTTCACGCCGATCCGATGACAAACCGAACAGGTGCGCATGAACAAATCCTGGCCGCGCGCGACATCCGTCTTCGCCGTGGTGAAGCTCTTCAGGCGCTGGGCGATGAGTCGGTTCAACGCCTCATTTTGCGGTGGCATCGATCCAGTGGCCGCCTTGAGCTGCGCGCTGATGTCTGCGTCATTGAGCGCGTTCAGCTTGCCAGAAACCAGCGGGTCCGCGAACACGATGGGCATGGCGAACTTCAACAGCAGCTTCGCGGAGTCCAATGAAGTGGCGAGCGCGGAAGCCAGCTTGATCTGCGAGCGGCTGGGCAAGGTCTTGAACGCGGCTGCTAGATCGCTGTGCTCGTTGTTGTCTTCGAGCACCTTGAACACCGTCGCAGCCAAGTCAGGATCGCGGGCCAGCTCTGGCACCTCACGCGGCATGAACAGACTGAGGCTGCACAACTTGGCTAAAGCAGCGCGAGTATCCGGTGCGTAGGCTTCCCGATGCGGCAGGGCATTGAGCCGATTGGCGAGGTCGTGAAAAGCGGGCGCAGAGTATTTCTTGATGACAGCGCTGGGGTCTTCATGCGTTTCCCAAATCCCCGCCAACTCGGCTGCCGCGCGGATGCGTTTCTCATTCGCCAAGCCGTTCAGTTCGGGGACGGAGACGACTTCGGGGGTGAATCCGCCCACAGCGAGCCACGCGTAGGCCGAGCCGCTGTCTCCATCGACGAGTTCCAAATGGGCGCGCTTGGATTCCGTTTTACTTAAGTCCCAAGTCACTGGTTCCGCCGTGTCATGACGAGGCGGGAAAGCTTGCATCAACACCACGCCGGTAGCTTCATCCACTAGCCGCACGAAGTTCTTCTCATGAGCGGGAGTGTTCGGCGAGCCACGATGTCCGGCGATCCAAAACGATAACTTCTGGGGCAAGTCGAACGCCTTGGACTTCATCGTTCCGGTGAGCTTCTCGCCGCCCGGTGGGAGGCTGCACAAGAAGGTGCGCTCCGTGCCGTCGGTGCATTTGCGTGACTGGCGGAACCATGGGGAAGGTGATGGCGGCTCCGAGGCTACTGGCTGCCATTCGCTAGGGGCCTTCGATTGAAAAGTCGCCGTGAGTTGCTGGGCAAGAACCTCAGCCCAAGCCCGCAAGCTTTTACTAGGGGCG
>JANYJH010000061.1 GCA_025361865.1 Phragmitibacter sp. | reverse complement strand
TTAGACGCCCTTGGACGGGGGGCAATCCCAAACACAAGTCTGTAACGGTTAATTCGGTTGGTTAGTTTAGACGCCCTTGGACGGGGGGCAATCCCAAACCTATTCGACAAGGGGAACTCCGCGTTGGGTAGTTTAGACGCCCTTGGACGGGGGGCAATCCCAAACCAGGAAACCCTGCGGGGTGATGATGACGTTAGTTTAGACGCCCTTGGACGGGGGGCAATCCCAAACGCGCCGCTTTTCAAATGGGGCGGGTGGGTGGGCCTTCCTATGAGTTTGAGGTGCTTGTTATCTGTCAGTCCTCACCCGCTATCTGATTCACATCCAGTGCGACGAAGCTCAGCAGTTCCTCATTGCTCATGGCATTGAGCGCGAGTTCACCTCCATCCGCGAGCACGCCATCTGCTAGGGCACGCTTCTCGCTGATGACGCGATCAATCTTCTCTTCCAAGGTGCCTTTGCAGACGAACTTGTGAACGAGCACGTTCTTCTTCTGGCCGATGCGGAAGGCGCGGTCGGTGGCTTGATTCTCCACAGCAGGATTCCACCAACGGTCAAAATGGATGACGTGGGAGGCAGCGGTGAGGGTGAGCCCGGTGCCGCCTGCTTTCAGCGAGAGAATGAAGAACGGTGGACCGCCATCGCGCTGGAATTCATCTACCAGAACACGCCGTTCCTTCACGTCCGTCTGTCCGGTGAGAACGAGTCCATCGCGATTGAAAATGCCTTTAAGCAGCTCACGCAAAGCTGGGATGATTTCGGTGAATTGAGTGAAGAGCAAGACGCGCTCCTGGCGCTCGGCGATGGGTTGGCATAACTCTCGCAACCGCATGAACTTACCACTCTGGGCGGCTTCGTAATGGGCGTCCCCACTATGCTGCGCGGGGTGGTTGCAGATTTGTTTGAAGGCCATGAGCGCGGCGAGTATGAGCCCGCTTTTCTGCGGCTCTTCAGTCTCCGCGAGGTCTTTGGCTAACTGATCCACGACACGCTGGTAGAGGATGGCTTGTGGCTTGGTGAGTAGGCACCAGGCGTTCATTTCGGTCTTGTCCGGCAGGTCAGAGATGATGGTCTTGTCGGTTTTGAGTCGGCGCAAAATGTATGGCTTCACCAGACGACGCAGCGGGGCGTAGTGATTGCTGTCTTTGGCGAGCGCTTTCACGAACTTGCTGAACGCGGTGCCGCCACCGAGAAGGCCGGGATTGAGGTAGTCGAAAAGCGACCAAAGATCGCCAAGCCGGTTCTCCACGGGCGTTCCGGTGAGGGCGACTCGCGCCTGCGCTTTCACTTCCTTCACGGCGCGAGTCTGCGCCGCAGCGGGGTTCTTGATGGCCTGCGCTTCATCGAGGATGGCCAGCCGCCACGGGGTGCGTTTGAGGGCATCAACACGGAGCATCATGCCATAGGTGGTGATGACGAGATCAATGCCTTTCAGCGCACTGGGTTGACCCTTGATGAAGGAGGCGAGGCGCTCTGGCTCGCTGCCAGAGGAGTGAGCGATGAAGACGCGGAGCGACGGGGCAAAGCGCGTGACTTCCGCCTGCCAGTTCATCATGAGCGAAGCGGGACCGACCAACAGTGACGGCCCGCCATCCGGTGCCGTGCGCTTCAAATGAAGGAGCAGCGCGATGATCTGCATGGTCTTGCCAAGGCCCATGTCATCAGCCAAGCACGCGCCGAGACCGAGCCGCACCATGAAGTGCAGCCAGTTCACGCCGTCGCGTTGATAGGGGCGCAGCGTGGCTTTGAGATCGGGATGATCTGCGATTTCATCCAAGCGCGATGGGTCACGCAAATCGCGCAACATCTCGTCCAGATAAGGCCCCGCTTCGATGCCGGACCAGGAGCGTGTTTCCTCCGTGAGCAGCTTTTGTTCGGCCCCGTCAATGGTCGCGCCGGAGAGCAGACGCATCGCTTGGAGAAACGAAATGCCGCTCGTGAACTGGATGGCGTGGGCCTGTCGCCAATGATCGAACACTGCCTGTAATTTCTCGGCATCCGCCTCGACCCATTGACCTTTTACGAGCACAAGTCCTTCAGCGGTTCGCAGAGCCAGCAGCTCTTCTGGCGTGAGCTTTTCACCGTTCATGCTCAGCTCGATTTCGAAGCTGAGCAGGCCACCTTTGTCGAAGGTCTTCGGGGCATCTCCGCCAACGGTGACGGTCACTTTAGGACGAGGTGGAGCCTTGGGTTTCCACCAGTCGGGGATGCGCACGGCGAGGCCGCATTCTTCAAGTAGAGGAACCTCTTTCAAGAGCCGCAAGGCCTGTCCCGGCGTCCAGCCTTGAGGCCGATAAATGGCGCTGCTCTCGACCTGCT
>JANYJH010000040.1 GCA_025361865.1 Phragmitibacter sp. | reverse complement strand
CGAACGACATCAAGTCACTAGCTCCCGACATCCTGCGCCATCGTATTCTGCTCAGCTATGAAGCCGAAGCCGAAGGGATCACGACCGAGGATATTATTGCGCAGTTGTTGGATAAGATTCCAGTTCCTTAAGGTCTCAGTGTTCAGGTTTCAGTGTTCAGCAAACATCTCTAACTGAAACGCGATCATCTGATCAAACCTGAACACTGAAACCTGAAACCTGAAACCTTTGGCCTTCCCGCTCATGCAGCCCTCAACTACGAACGAAGACCGCATCACCCGCATCCTGAAGCGCGTGCGGCGTATTGAGTTGATTACTCGTGGGCTGGTGAAGGAGACGCTGGGCGGCGCTTATCATTCGCGCTTCAAGGGCCAGGGCATCGAGTTCGATGACTTCCGCGAATACCAGCCGGGTGATGACGTGCGCTTCATTGACTGGAACGTGACGGCGCGGATGGATGATCCGTATGTCCGCAAGTATGTGGAAGAGCGCGAGATGACGGTCTTGCTGCTCGTGGATGTCAGCTCTTCGGGGGATTATGGCAGCGGTGAGGACAGCAAGCGGGAACGCGCGGCGGAGATCGCGGCAGTGTTCGCTTTTAGCGCTTCGCAAAATCAGGACAAAGTCGGCCTCGCAATGTTCACGGATGAAGTGGAATTCTACCTGCCAGCGCGCAAAGGATCAGCTCAGGCACTGCGGATCGTGCGGGAGATTCTAAACTATGAGCCGCGCCGACGCCGCACCGCACTGGAGCCCGCGCTGGACTTGGTCGTGAACCGGATTTCACATCGCGCGCTCGTCTTCATCATCTCAGATTTCATCACGCCGAATGCGAATCTTCAGTTCAACGGCGGCACGCATCAGTCTGCGGTAGCTTATCCTTGGGAGCGCGCGCTTCGGGCAGCCGCGACGAAGCATGACATCGTAGCCGTGCAGGTGCTTGATCCCCGTGAGCTGGCGCTTCCGAGTGTGGGGCGGGTTTGTCTGGAAGACCCAGAAACACGGCAACAAGTGATCGTGAACACTTCTGATCCTGATGTCCGCCAGGCTTATGCCGAGCGCGTCATTCAGATGCAGGACGATCTGAATATGACCTTCCGCCGAAACAAGGTGGAGAGGATCAGCATCCGCACGGACGGCGATTATCTGCCTGCATTGAAGACCTATTTCCGTTCTCGCAAAAGACGATGATGCGCGTGTTTACAATGTTCTTCAGTCATGGGAGCGCACGCGTCTCGCGTGCCGTTCTCTGCGTCCCGCAAAGAACACGAGTGACCCCTGATGATCTCACACTCCAACGTGAGGAATCCCCCTGGAGGCTGAGGTCGTTGGCGGGACGCCAACTCATGCACGCGGGACGCGTGCGCTCCCCAGTGCCTCGCGCTTGGCTGTCGCTCGTTATTTGTCTCACAGCATCCTCAGTTCTCGCCCACGGCACACCTCCATCCGTGCCCTTGCCGCATCCTGAAATCGCGAAGCCTTTTGTTACCGAACCGGGGATGCCGCTCTGGATGCTTATCGCGGGAGGCTTGGTGGTCCTCGCTCTGCTGGGTATGCTGGTTTGGCTTCTGTTCCGCAAACAAAGCGCTACCGAAGAGCCACCTCTGTCCGCGATCAAATCAGCCTTGGAAAAGCTTCAGAATTTGAAGCCGCAACTTGATCAAACCACGCCCGCAGAGATCAGCCATCGGGTCTCGACCATTCTGAGGGAGTATCAAGAGAAACGCTATGCTGTGCCCGCTCCTTATCGCACGAGTGAGGAACTCTATCACGCGGATACTGGCTTGCGGGAACAGGTTCGGGAGCGCTTCAGCCCACTCGCGGCTTTGTATGATCGGCTCTCCTTTGCCCCTCAACCCGCCACCCGAGAGGATGCTGCGAAGCTGATAGATTCGGCTTTATCCGCGCTATCTGAAGAGAAAGTCTATGCTGCACCCGTTATGCCCCCACCCTTACCTTTGACCGCATGACTCTTCCGCTCTTTCCAGATTACCAACTCGAGAACCCTTGGTGGCTGCTGCTGCTGCTGGGACTTCCGTTGCTGGCTTGGTTTCGGGGCCGGAAGGGCGAGGCTCCCGCATTGGCTTTCCCAATGGTGGGGCTCCTCGGAGGCATCTCACGACCGACTAGGCAGAGTCATGGCGGCTTCGCGCTGAACCTTCTTCATGGGAGTCTGGCGTTGGCGATCTTGGGCATGGCCCGCCCGCAGAAGATCACCTCGTATGATGAGGTAAAAACGGAGGGCATCGGCATCTGCGTCGCGGTGGATGTTTCGCTGTCGATGCTCATCAAAGACTTCTTCATCGGTGGCAGTCGCGTGAACCGGATTGATACGGCGAAGCGCGTGCTGCGGGACTTCATCAAGGGGCGGCCCAATGACCGCATCGGGATCGTGGCCTTCGCTGGTGCGCCTTACACGCCCTGCCCGCCCACGCTCGATCACGATTGGTTATTGAAGAACATGGATCGCATTCAAACGGGCATCATGGAGGATGGAACGGCCATTGGCTCAGGCATCGCAGCTTCCGCGCGTCGCCTTGATCAACAGGTCGTGAAGAGCAAGGTGCTCATCCTGATGACGGATGGCGCGAACAATTCCGGCAAGCTGAGTCCGCTGGATGCGGCGAGGTTGGCGGCGACTCTGGGCATCCGCATCTACACCATCGGTGTGGGCACTCCGGGGATGCATTTGATAGAGCTGCCGAATGGACAAGTCATCAACTCAGGACGCGATGAGTTCGATGAGAAATCACTCCGCGAGATCGCCAAGATCGGCAACGGTGCCTTCTTCAAAGCCGAAGACACCTCCACGCTGGAGCAGATTTTTAAGACCATCGACGAGATGGAAAAGACAAACATCCAGCACCGCAAGATCATCAATACCGAGGATCTATTTTTCTGGTTGGTCATTCCAGCGGCATTGCTAGCCTTTCTTCATCTTCTCTGGAAGCAAACGGTGGGCCGAGTTTCACCCGTCGTTGCTTAGAGCAACGCGAATTCTCAATGATGAATTATAAATTTTGAATGAACTTCTGCCCACATCTGCATTCACCATTCATAATTCATAAATTCCCCACATGACCTTCGCTGCCACTTCCTACGCTTACTTCCTCTTCCTCCTGCCAGTCGTGGCGTTGTTGAAGATCTGGGCGGATGCGCGTGGACGGGCCGCTGTGCGGGCCTTTGCGGAATCGGACCGACTTCGCGCATCTCTGCTGGGTGGCGCTTCTGCGGTGTGGTCGGGCATTCATTTTGGGATGCAAATGCTGGGCCTGTTCTTCTTAATCATCGCACTGACGCGACCGCAATATGGCATTGAGCAACAGGACATCGAGCAGACGGGAAGAAGCATCTTCATCGCCATAGACACGTCCAAATCCATGCTCGCGGATGACATGTCTCCGAACCGACTGACTCGCGCCAAACTGGCCGCGCTGGATTTGTTGGAGAAGCTGCCCGGTGATCGCGTGGGCTTGATCGCTTTCGCTGGTCGCGCCTTCCTCCAAGCCCCGCTGACGACCGATCACGATGCCGTGCGCGAGTCCATTCAATCGCTGGATCACACTACCATTCCACGCGGTGGCAGCAGCCTTGGACAGGCCATTGAACTGGCGGTCCAGACCATCGAGAAGAACGCCAATCAACAGCATGGCATGGTCATTTTCAGTGATGGACAGGAGACGGATTCGGCTACGCTCGAAGCGGCGAAGAAAGCCGCTGAAAAGCATCTTCTCATTCTGCCCGTCGGTGTCGGCACCGTGGATGGATCATTGATTCCTGATCCTGAGCCGGACAAGAAAGGTGACTATATTCGGGATGAAAGCGGCACCGTGGTGAGGGCGCGGCTGGAATGGGAACTGCTGAAGAAGGTTGCGGACATTACAGGCGGTCAATACACCGAGCTCGCTACGCAAGCGCTGACCAAGACACTGGTGGATAATCTTACGGCGCAGCTCGACCGGAAGAAGGCGGAATCACGTCAGCAAACACGCCCGATTGAACGTTACCAGTGGCCGTTGTTCCTAGCTATCTTGTTGCTAACACTTTCCATGATGATCCGCCCCTCCTCACGCAAGCTCATTCGCCGTGTTGCGGCTCTCCCCGTAGAGCCCCATACCGCAGTTCACCAGCCGCCGCCGCTGCCGATCTCCGCCCTGATCGTGGCCTTGTTAATCCTCACCTCCATGGGGGCTAGTGCGGCCTCCATCGACGATGTGAAGAAGGCGCAAGATGAATACAAAGACGGGCGCTACGAGACTTCCAAGAACGACTATTCACGCCTTCTCAATGAGAAGAAGCTGCCTGCTGATCCGGGTGAACTGGCCTACGGACTCGGGGCTTCGACCCATAAACTCAAGGACTACCAGCACTCGATTCAAGCCTTCAGCCAAGCTTTGCAATCCCATGATCAGAACATCAAAAGGCAGGCTTTTCGTGGCCTAGCGACTTCCCTTTACGAACAGGGCGAGGTCTTGATGGCGAAGAAACCGGAGGACACGATCAAGTCCTGGACAGAGTCGCGCGATGACTTCGATGCGGCGTTGCCTTATCACGATCCGGCTTCGGCGGAATACATGGAGATCAAAGAGAACCGCGACTTTGTGCAGAAGCGTTTAGATGAGTTGAAGAAAGAGCAGGAGCAGCAAAAACAAAAGGGCAAAGGCAAGAAGGACAAAAACAAGGATAAGAAAAAAGGCGACGAAAAGGGGGATGGCGAGTCCAACGAGAAAGACGATCCTAGCGAAGATGGTCAGGGCGAGAATGACAAGGAGAACCAGAAAGAGCATGACGCCATGCAGAAGAAAGAGCAGCAGCAACAACCCGGTGAAGGGCAGATTCAATCAGATCAAAGCGCGGGCAAACCGCAGGAGCCGAAAGATCAAGGCCAGCAACAGCCCGGCGACGCCAAGGAAGCCGCCGAACAGGAGCGAAACAAGAAGACAGGATTCTCCCCGCTCGAAGCGCGCGCCCAGCTTCGGAATTACGCTGACGATCAAAAATCCGTGCAATACCTGATGAAGCGCGAGCGCCCGATGGGAGGCAAGGATTACTGAGTCTGACCCCCAAAGAGCAAGACCACGCGACCCGTTTATCATGAACCGAAATCCTTCTATTTCACCCCATCAGTGTTTTGCTATTCTCCTAGCTGTGCTGTGCCTTATCGTAACGAGATTGGGTGCAGCTCCGACCTTGACGGCTACCGTTGAGCCCCTTGAAATACGGCCCGGTGGCTTCGCGAACTACTCCATCACCATTGACGGTGGGCAGCCGGATGATGTCTCCGATTTAAAGCTGCCGCAGGGCGTTGAATTGGCCAATCCCACACCGAGTTTCAGCAATCAAATCACCATCATCAATGGGGTCACGAAAAGCTCCGGCGTGCTCTCCTGGCAGATCACCAGCACGGAAGCAGGCGAGCACATCATTCCACCTCAGGAGTTGCATGTGGGTGGAGTTCCCATCAAAACGAACGAGGCCAAGCTGGTCGTGAAGGACAACCCAAACTCTGCCACCGCCGCTTATGATCCCTTGCTGACCATTGAGGTCGCCAAGAAGCAAATCTACGTTGGTGAAGTGGTGCCAGTGATCGTGAATCTCTACGTGCATCGTCGCACCATGCTGCGTCGCGTCGGTTTAATCGAAGTTCCGAAAGATAACTTCGCCATCCAGCGCTTTCCCTTGCAGGCGGAGGAATCCGTGATCAGCATGGGCGGCATTCCCTACCGCGCGCTAGCCTTTCGCAGCACGCTCTCGGCGCTGAAGCCGGGCAAGTTCAAGCTTGGCCCTGCGAGCACGGAGATCATTCTTGAAATGCCTTCTCAAAGTGGGGGCGGCGGCGGTTTCAACTCGATGTTCTTCAACCAGAGTGAGGCGCGGAAAATGCACCCGACTTGCAATGAAATCGAGCTGACCGTGCTGCCATTGCCCGAAGCGGACAAGCCCAAGAGCTTCACAGGCATCGTGGGTGACTTCAAAATGAGCCTCACTGCCGATCCCAAATCCGTGAGTGTGGGCGATCCTATTTCTTCTGAAATCAGCATCACGGGCAGCGGCAACTTCGACACACTCAGCGCGCCAATATTGACTCATGCGGAGGATTGGAAAACTTATCCTGCCCGGCGTATCAATCTCGATCCGAACACAGGAACGCCCAATGTGGACATGGAGCGCCATATTGCCTTCAATCAGGTGCTCATTCCGAAGAAGGCCGTGAAAGAAATCCCTTCTTTTGAATTCAGTTTCTTCAGTCCGACGGATAAGAAATACGTGACGCTGCGCACCGAGCCCATCCCGATCACGGTGAAGGCCGTGGAAGGCTCAGCAGAGCTGGCGCATGAGAAAGTCTCCACCAACACCCTCGCTCCGCCGCCTGATGAACCGGAGAAAGTGCAAAGCCCGAAACCAAAGATCACCGACATCCTGACAGTCACTCCCACGCGCGCCAATCTGTTGATCGCTCAGCCTTCCCTTTGGAGAGATGAGGGCTTCGTCCAGTTGAACGAATGGCTCGCGGGCATCTTCGGTGTGCTGATTTTAGGGAAGCTCGCGATGGCTTTGATCGCAGGTCGTTTGGCGAGTGCCAGCGTGCCGACTCACCAGATATGGAAGGAACTGAACAAGCCTGATCAATCACGCGCCAAGTTCTATCATCTGGCCACTAGCTACCTTTCCGCGAAGCAAATCGACACCACTGAAGCCACCACTGAGATCCAGGAAATCATCTCCAAAGATCATGCTCTCAACTACGGACGACCCACTGAAGAAGCCTCGGCTATCATCACCAATGAAGAGCGAAACAAAGCGCTAGAAGTCCTTAAAACACTGGCTTGAGCCATGAACGAATCCCATCTGTTTATGAAAACCTTTCCATCACGTCTCGTGCTGCGGCATCTTTGCGCCTTGCTCTTGGCCTTGTCACCGAGCGTTACCAGAGCTGAAGAGACGCCGGATCAGCGCTTCAGCAACATGCGTGCTGCCTTTGACAAAGCAGATTTTGCCAAAGCTCAGCAACTCGGCGAAGCGCTGCTGAAAGACAAGATGCTCTCCCCCGAGCTGTTTCAATTGATGGGCCACACGCGCTATCGGCTCGGCGATCTGGGACAGGCCACCCTTTGGTATAAGCGCGCCTCCTTTTTTCCTCCTCCAGTGCCGGAAGTGCGGCAGAACCTCGCCCATCTGCATGATCGCACGGGGAATGTGAGCTTCCCTTCCAATGGGTTCCGTGATCAGTTTTCAGCCCGCCTTGCCCGTTCGGAGTGGCAGCGCATCGCCATTATTTGTGGCTGGGTCATCGTTCTCTCACTGACCCTCATTCTCCTCTACATCAGGAGTCCTGCCCTCCGCACGCTGCTCATGACCGCGAGCACTCTCGCCCTCTTGATCGGAGGAATAGCCGTCATGGGATGGGCTTGGCATCCCAGCTTTCAGAGCATTCAGAGGCTCTCCCTGGTCACGTCACCGAATACGAAAGCCTTTACGGCTGCCAGCGCGACGAGCGGTGCCGTGGTCGATCTGTATGTCGGCAGCGAGGTCAAAATGCTTGAGGATCGCGGCCACTGGTGCTATGTGGAATTCCCAACGGACACCGAAAATCGCCGCGGTTGGGTGGAAAGTTCTGTCCTCACGCCTCTCTGGACCGATGATTTAGGGGCTTCAATTCTGGAGTAACTTATTGGACTAAAGGTTAATAAACATTCTGTTGCGAACCAACGCTGGTTTAACATGTGTATTTCTCCATGCCCGCTCAAATATTAGCATTCCTCAATTTTAAAGGCGGGGTCGCCAAGACCACCGACACGGTGAACATCGGGGCAGTCATGGCGCTCCACCCACAAATCGGTGGCAAGCGGGTTCTCATTGTGGATCTTGATCCGCAGTGCAACAGCACGTTGTGGCTAGTAGGTCGCGAGGTCTATCGCTGGGTTCAGGAACGCGATCAGACGGTGCATGAAATCTTCCGTCGTTCGTTGAAGAAGCTCAAGCCGGATATGGCTTCCATCATTCATCCGGTGGACAAGAGCGAACTGAGCGGGGGCAGGCTGGATCTTCTGCCCGGCTCGTTCAGTTGCCTCAAACTGGAAGAAGATCCGAAGATGCTGGATGATAATGCCTTGGGCCATCTCGTGCTGACGAAGGCACTGGAGACGATCAAGAATCAGTATGATTACATCTTGCTGGATTGCCCGCCCTCATGGTCCATCTTGACGCGGAATGCGCTGAGGGCCGCACATCACGTTTTGATTCCTTACACGCCGGACTACCTCGCGCTTGAGGGCATCTTATGGATGCGTCAATTGCATGAGGAATTCTCCCAGCGCGTCGGTATTGGTAATATCGCCCGCCTCACGGGCGTCATTGTCAATCGGGTGCGTAATGCCGCCAATCATCAATATGTGAATGCCCATCAACAGGCCATTACGGAACTTGGTCAGGTCATCGAACAGCTTCATCAAAAGCACGGGTATCGTCTCCATGTCTTCCAGCCGCACATTGCAGAGACATCCGCCGTCGCCGAGGCCGTGAACTATCAGGAACATCTCCTGAACAAAGACATGAACCACCCGGTGACACGTCAGTTCACCGCCCTCACGCAAGACATCATGATGCACCTGCGCATCCTCAATCCGCGTATGATCGAAGCCGCCTAGAAGCCTGTCCTTATGGCTGTTCAACATCAAGAAGTTACCGACAGTTTAAAACTGCAAAAGCTCATCGCGCGGCTGCGTGAGGCAGCGGATACTTTAGAGGCGGATGAGCCCTTGTTGGATAGCTCCAAAGTCAACGCACTGAATGCTCAAATGGAGGTGTTGGTGAACAGGCTGAACCAATCTGAAAAGGAAGCGCTCACGGTTTCCAAGAGCGATTATCTCAGGGCTAGGGGCCCTTGGCTGGAGGCTTGGAACTTCAACGCCGCGCAGATGGAACGATCCGTTCTTTTTGCCTTGGGCCTGAACGCCTTACCGAAAGGGATCAGTAAGGATACCATGAGTGATCGCCTTCATCTGCTCAGTGTGTTACTTGCGGCGAGAGGACTCGATACCGTCTTGGAATTAAGCAAGGCCCAGCCCATCGCCACGCTTGGCTATCAGGACTACGGCATCGCCATTGATCGCAAAGCCAATCAGGCGCTGCTGCTTTGGGGGCAAATGCCTCAGGATGAGTTCCTGCAAAAGATGACCACCTTTGATGAACAGACCATCAGGTGCAGCGCGAAGGCGGTCGGACTTTCCGGCGCCAAATGGAACACGACGGCGCGACGGGAGCTACACCGGAGAGCAGTGCGGTTTGCGAGAAATACGATGCTGTAATGCACGTAGCGCCGACTGTTTTTGACGCAGCTTCAACGGATCAGGCATTCTCCTGATCCCCATAAGACGGTCTCTCACAGGGGCGCAGGACGCATTTTAACAAATACGTATTTTAGGCGCTTATTTTTACTTGGCACGCTCTCTGCTTAGAAATGAATTGTTCACATTTGCCCGACCATTAACGGCTTGGGTAAATGCAAATAGGTGAAGTCAACCCACACATAAACTATGATCCGCACGCATATTCTACGCAACATCTCGCTCGCGAGCCTGACTGCGGCCGCCCTAATCTGGGGTGGAACAGTCACCGCGCAAACACCGGAGCCGGCAGCGGCACCTGCACCAGCCGCCGCAGCTCCTGCTGCGGCTCCAGCCGCAGCCGCAACTGCTCCCGTAGCACCGAAAATCGATGAACGCGTGGCCGCGTTGGAAGCCTATTTGACCAACAGCGATCCAAGCGCTGCCTTTGCCACTTACAAGGACAAGGACGGCAACCTTCCTAAAGACAAGGATGGCAATCTTAACGCCGGTTTCGGCACCGCAGGCACAGCGGGTCCTGGCCACAACGCTTGGATGATGACATCCTCAGCGCTGGTCCTGTTCATGACCCTCCCCGGTCTGGCCCTCTTCTACGGCGGTCTCGTTCGCAAAAAGAATGTCCTCTCCGTCGTGGCTCAGTGCTTTGGCTGCGCAGGCTTGGTCACCATCCTTTGGGTCACAGTTGGCTACAGCCTCGTCTTCTCAGACGGTCCTGACGGCGGCGGTGCTTTCATCGGCAACCTCAAGTATGCCATGCTGAACGGAGTCGATTCAGCCCCGAACACGAACTACTCCTACTGGGTTTCCCAAAATGTGTTCTCCATGTATCAGCTCATGTTCGCCATCATCACCCCGGCTTTGATCGTGGGTGCCATCGCTGAGCGCATGAAGTTCTCCGCTATCATGCTCTTCATCACCCTGTGGATGTTCGCTGTTTACTTCCCTCTCGCCCACATGGTCTGGGGTGCTAACGGCTTCATGAACGGCGTCTGGAACGCTAGCGCAGGCATCAAGTCCATCGACTTTGCAGGCGGCACCGTGGTTCACATGAGCTCCGGTTGGAGCGCTCTGGTTCTCTGCATCATCCTCGGAAAGCGTCAAGGCTTCGGCAAGGTCTCCATGGCCCCTCACAGCATGGTGCTCTGCGCCATCGGCACTGGGATGCTCTGGGTTGGTTGGTATGGTTTCAACGCCGGTTCCGCCGTCGCCTCTGACGCCATCGCCGCTAACGCATTCATGACCACCACCATCGCTACGGCGGTCGCCAGCTTCGTCTGGCCTCTCCTTGAATACATCAAGGGTGGTAAGCCTTCCATCTTGGGCTTCTGCTCAGGTGCTGTTGCTGGCCTCGTCGTCATCACTCCAGCCACTGGCTTCGTTGATGTCAAAGGCGCGCTCATCATCGGTGTAGCCGCTGCGGTCGTTCCTTACTTCTTCTGCACCGTGGTGAAGAAGATGTTTGGTTATGATGACGCTCTGGATACCTTCGGCGTTCACGCCGTCGGTGGAACCATGGGCGCTCTCCTCACCGGTATCCTCGCCACCAGCAAGGTGAACGGGAACCTCTCCTTGATCGCTGATGCAGCTTCCGCCAATCCAGCCACGAAGAACGGTCTTGCCGCTCTCGTCGCCAATGGTGGTCTCTACATGGAACAGCTCAAGGCGATGGGTATCACGATCGCGATGGCCATTGTCGCTACCGTTGTGATCGCCTTCGTCGTGAAGGTCGTTGTCGGTCTTCGTCCTACACCTGAAGTCGAAGACGGTGGTCTCGACCTTGCCGAGCACGGCGAAGCAGGTTACGAACATTGATCCAACCAGCCTTTCTAGAGGCTAACTAAAATCTAACGCCGGAGCGCAGCAATGCCTCCGGCGTTTTTTGTTTAAACACGGGTGACAGCAGTCGTGCGTCATGCCAAGCTTTCCGGTTATAACTTCCAATCACCACCGCTTATGAATCCCTACCTTGCTTCACTCCTGAAGATTCTGCTCTTGATCGAGATCGGAATTCCCCTGAGTTCCGTGTTTGCGGAAGACCCTCATGTAACGCATGAGCGACTGGTGCTCGTCTGTGCAAATCTCAAGAACGCCTCAGCACTCGTCACCGGAGGCAGTGCGACATCGGTGGCTGAAGAGTCCAGGCACATATCGAGTCATACCGATGCTGAATTGCGCAAGGACATCCTCAAGCTGGTGGACAGCATTACGGAGTCCTTCTCCAAAGCGCCTCATGCTTCACGCCCTGACATCTATGGCTATTCCCGCGATGCTCGGCTGGCCATGATCGACAACCGTAAGGAGCCCTTCGCTGGGCACCGACAGTATGTCATTGATCATCCCAAAAAGGCCCAAAAGGCCGTTACGGATTCGGTTCAAGACATCAAGAAAGCGCTGATGCAGTTAAAGAACTGATCGCTATCTTTTAATGAAACTTAGCCGCGCTCGTAAGAGCATGGGAAGCTCAGGGACAGGCTTGGTAAAACATCCAAGCTGCCCCCGCCGTCTTGTTTTCACGCAAGACAGCCATGATTGGGGTGGAACGCTTAAGCCTGCGGCCGGCCAATCGCCGATTGACGGCGTGTCATCATTTCATCCCACTTCTTCTGTTGCTCAGGATTAAGGAGTGGCTTGATCTTGGCGCTCGTTGCTTCGTGGAACTCCTTCATTTTTGCGGCCTTGTCTTCACGGGACAGTGATTGGTTGCCCATGATTTCTTGAATCTGCGGACGGGTCTCTTCCATGATCGCTTTGATCTTGGCCTGTTGATCGGCATTGAGATCGAGGTGTTTGGTAAATGCCTCACGGTTGGGCTCCGAAGGGGCTGAAGCATGGGCATTGGGTGCCGAAGCGCCGGGAGCGTGTTGCTTGAACTGTTCCAACTTCTGCTGCTGCTCAGGAGTGAGGAGCGGCTTGAGCTGATCGTGGGCTTTTTCGAGCAATGCTTTCGTCTTGGCAGCGGCTTCCTCGTGGATGGCTTTCAGTTGGGCCTTCGTCTCGTCCAACAAAGGCTGAACCTTGGCCTTCTCCTCATCCGTCAGCTTCAAAGCGGAGCTGAGATGATCAAAGGGATCACCCGTGGGAGGCATCTGGCCTTGAGGACCGTGTGGAGGCGGCCCCTGAGGGCGTGGGCCTTGGAAACGATCACCTTGCGGGCGCCCCTGCTGAGACGGGCCGGGGCCTCGATTACCTGGGCCAAAGCCGTGTCCTTGGGGACCAAACCCTTGTCCACCGTGGCCTCGACCCTGCTGGTGATGACGACCGCCATGCCCGTGATGACCTCTGTGATGATGGCCATGACCTCGGCGACGCTCGCCATGTCCCCAACCACGCTCACCGCGACCTCTATCACCTTCACCGCGTCCAAAGTTCGGGCCGCTATGACCCCAACCACGCTCACCGCGACCTCTGTCGCCTTCGCCGCGTCCAAAGTTCGGGCCGCTATGACCCCAACTGCGCTCACCGCGACCTCTGTCACCTTCACCGCGTCCGAAGTTCGGGCCGCCATGTCCCCAACTGCGCTCACCGCGACCTCTGTCACCTTCGCCGCGCCCGAAGTTCGAGCCGCGTTGATCTTGTCCCATCGGATGTTGCGGCTGCGGGCCTTGGGGGCGGCGTTGTTCGTGATGCCCGCCGGGTCCGCTTTGTGGCTGGGCGGGGCCAGCGCGATGATGTTCGCCTTGTGAATGAGGACCGGGCTGCGCCTGCCCTTCCGGTTGTTTTTGCTGCGGAGCGGGGCCGGGTTGAGGCGGAGACACTGGCGGCGCTGAGACACCGGCTGAGGGAGTCGGGGGCGGGTTCAGTTGTGCTAGGCTGGTTCGAGCGAAGACGAGGCTTCCTCCGAGAACGAGCGCCGTCAAGGTGCTCAAAGAATGGGTTTTCATGGGTTCGACGTTTGAGTTGGATTCACGCTTTTAAGTGGTGTTGCGTGGCCATCAAACGCGCCGCTGAGGCGAAAGTTGCAAAATGAGGGCGATAATGAATTGGCCCCATACTCAGGCCTAGAATGCTCAAAAACCAAGGATTGCGGCTTGAAAAGTCCGAAAACAAGAGGTTCCCGAAGACCTTGAGACATCTCCCGAAGACCTTGGGACATCTCCTAAAGACCTCGGGACATCCCCCGAAGACCTCAGGACATCTCCCGAAGACCTTAGGACATCTCCCGAAGACCTTGGGACATCTCCTGAAGTCCTTGGGACTCCCCTATAAGCGGCCTCGATGTCAGATCAGCCCTAATTCCTTGACCGCATCGCGCTCTTCTTTGAGCTCGTTCACGGTGGCGTCGATCCGGCCTTGGCTGAATTCGTTGACAGGAACGCCTTGGACGATCTCCCACTGGGTGCCGTTCGTGCGGATGGGGAAGCTGGTGATGATGTCCTTCTCGACGCCATAGCTGCCATCGCTGCAAATGGCGACGCTGGTCCAGTCACCCGCCGGGGTCGGCGTGGTCAGGGAGCGGACGGTGTCCACGACGGCGTTCGCGGCTGAGGCGGCGGAGGAGGAGCCGCGGGCTTTGATGATGGCGGCACCGCGTTGCTGCACGGTGGCGATGAAGTCGCCCTGAAGCCAGGTGTGGTCGCTGATGACTTCGGTGGCGGGCTGGCCATTGATCTTCGCGTTGTAGAAGTCTGGATACTGAGTGGCGGAGTGGTTCCCCCAGATGGCGACATTGGTCACGGCACTGACATGAACGCCGGCCTTCTGAGCGAGCTGGGACTTCGCACGGTTTTCATCCAGACGGGTCATGGCGTGCCAGCGCTCAGTGGGAATGTCCTTCGCGTTGTTCATCGCGATGAGGCAGTTCGTGTTGCAAGGATTCCCGACGACAAGGACGCGCACATCAGATGCGGCGTTCGCGGCGATGGCCTTGCCTTGTCCCGTGAAGATATTGCCATTGATCTTGAGGAGGTCTTTGCGCTCCATTCCGGCTTTGCGCGGCACGCTGCCGACGAGCAAGGCCCAGTTCACGCCACGGAAGCCTTCGTTCACATCACAGGTCGGCGTGATGCTGCTGATCAGGGGGAACGCGCAGTCATCCAGTTCCATCACGACGCCACCGAGTGCGGCCATGCCGGGCTCAATCTCAATCAAACGCAAGGCGACGGGTTGATCAGGTCCGAACATGGAACCTGAGGCGATGCGGAAAAGGAGGGAGTAGCCGATTTGACCAGCGGCTCCAGTGATAGCGACAGTGATGGGTGACTTCATGCGAAGTGTATGAAAGCTAGGCAGCCCTAGAACGCAAGAAGCGCCGAGAGTTTTTTAAGGGGTTCAAACGTAACTGCTGAAACGG
>JANYJH010000442.1 GCA_025361865.1 Phragmitibacter sp. | reverse complement strand
TAGCCGCGTGGTGATGATCACCAGCGCGGGTTGCAACGTCCTTGATTACCTGCTCGATGGCCCCGCTGAGATTCATGCGATCGACGTGAATCACCGACAAAATGCGCTACTGGAACTGAAGCTGGCCATGATCCGCGCAGGGAACTTTAGCGACTTCTTTGAGATGTTCGGCATCGGTTCTCATGCCCGCTATCAAGAGGTCTATCAGCAGCTTCGCCAAGACCTCCCCGCTTATGCCAACGAGTTCTGGGATGAGAAGATCAGTTTTTTCAATCCCTCCAGTTTCAAGAAATCCTTCTACTACCACGGTGGTTCCGGCATGGCAGCCTGGGTCATGGGCAAGGCTTTGTTCAAGGCCAAGCCGAACATCAAGAACTACGCGCTGTGCCTTCTGGACGCCGATAATCTGGATCAGCAACGCGAAGTCTATGCCCTTCTGGAGCCCGAAATCTGGGGCAAGTTCAGCAACTGGCTCGTGCGTCAGCCCATGATCATGGCCTTGCTCGGCGTGCCCCGTCCGCAGATCAAGCTCATCGAAGACTCCTATCCCGGCGGCCTCACGGCTTACATCAAGGACAAGCTTCGTCACGTCATGACGGAGCTGCCCGCCACCGATAACTACTTCTGGCGCGTCTATATCACTGGCAGTTACACCTTTGGTTGTTGTCCGAATTATCTCCGTAAAGAAAACCTGCCAACGCTTATGGAACGGGCCAAGCGCGTGCATCCGCATACCTGCACCGTGTCCGATTTCCTCAAAGAGAATCCCGGCTCCTATTCGCATTATGTGCTGCTGGATCATCAGGACTGGCTCGCGTGGCATGATCCTGCCGCCCTGCTGGAAGAGTGGGAACTGATCTTGGCCAACAGCCGACCGGGCACGAAGATTCTCATGCGTTCAGCCGGTATTGATCTGAGCTTCATCCCTGAATCTGTGCGTTCCAAACTGCGCTTCTTGCCGGAAGATCAGGCCATGAAGCTCCACCTCACGGATCGCGTGGGCACTTATGGAAGCCTCCACTTTGCTGAAGTTTTATGAACACGATGGCCGCCCCACGACCCCTGACGGCGATTGAGAAATACTATCGCTTCCATTCGCGCATCTACGACGCGACGCGCTGGAGCTTCCTCTTTGGTCGCTCAGGAATTCTTGATCCTATCGCGGCTGTGGCCAAGCCGACACGCATTCTGGAGATCGGCTGTGGCACGGGCAAGAACCTCGTCACGCTCGCACAACGCTTCCCAGATGCGGAAGTCACAGGGCTGGATTTGTCAGCGACCATGCTGGATGTCGCCGAGAGCAAAGCGGCTGCGTTCGGTGGTCGCGTGAAGTTGATTCATCGTTCGTATGACGCGCCGTTGGATGCTGAGCCTGCCTATGATCTCATCCTGTTTTCCTATGCGCTGACGATGTTCAATCCTGGTTGGGAGACGGCCATAGAGTGCGCCCAGCGTGATCTCGTTGCGGGTGGTCACATCGCCGTGGTGGATTTCCATGACTCGGTTTTCCCGTGGTTCAAGCGTTGGATGGGTGTGAATCATGTCCGCATGGACGGACATCTTCAGCCAAAGCTGGAAGCCTTGTTCCAACCGCAGACGGATAAGCTCTGTTCCGCTTACGGCGGCGTTTGGAAGTATCTGATGTTCGTGGGGCGAAGCCCAAGGAGCGGCGGTTTTTAGCCGCCGACCTAACACAAGCGCTAAGCGGCAAGAATGACGGCGGTAGGAAACCGCCGCTCCTTGGGATGTGGGTAGCATGGCTCCTTTATGAGCGGAGCAGCCCCATGAAGCCTCGTGGCAAATGCACGCCAGCGATGGCCAGACCGACCATCGCGAGATTGACTCTCGGGCGATAGGCGAGGTAACGTCCCTGCCATTCCGGTTGGTATTTCTTCTTGAAGTCGAAGAGCTTTTTATAGCCGTAGATTTGGTCAAAGTTCTCAAAGAGAAACTTCACCGCGCGCTCCTGACGCCCTTCCGGCGGGGTCTCCGTGTCGGCATTGGCCAGAGGAGCATTGCCCAGACTGACTTCTTCCACGCCTTCCGCTTTGAAATGATCAATGGCTTCCACGAGCAGGAAATCCATGACATCACGGAACTCATTCCGACCCCGCATGATGTCTAGGCAGCGTCCCTTACCCTGTTTATAAGGGAGCCAAGTGGCAAAGTTCTCGATGCGACCTTCGGGCGTGCGGATGATGGAGACGCCGCGTTCATGGACCAGATCGAGACTGAAGGAGCCGAGATCGAAGGTCATTTCACCACCGCTTTTGGAGCCGAGCCACTGCTGGCTGATGATCTGGAGTTGAGCTTCCAATCCGTGATCAGGCTGAGGTTTGGCATCATACCACTGGAAGGTGAGTCCGGCCTTCTGCGCCTTATTGCGGGCCGTGCGAAGGTTCTGGAACTTGCCGCCCTGGAGCTTGAATTCGTTCACGTCGAGGCGCGCATCTTCGCCCACTTTAAAGGTGATGAAGCCTGCCTCTTCATACAGCGGACGGTTGTTCACATGGGAGCAGTAGAACATGGGTTCCCAGTCCTGCGTTTTGCAGAAGTGCATGAACTCGGCGATGATTTCACTGCGTGATTCCAGAGCGCAAATCGGGTCAGCCAGGGCCACGGCAAACTTTCGCCACAGGGCATAGGCGACCACGCCTTCACCATCGCTGCTGAAGAAGTAGCGTTTGTCCGTGAGTAAAGCGAAGCAGTCCATCGGGTCACGACCATGCTGAAAGATGAGCCCTTTAACCCGCTCGCGCTCTTCGTCGGTGGCTTCAGGATGGCGACGTTCCAGCACGGGGCGGAGCATGAGCGCGATGATGATCAAGCCGCCGAGCAGGCTGCCGCCGCGCAGAGTCTTCAAGAAGTTCCGCACGTCACGGCCCCCATCGCGATCAAACTCGGACTTCTGGTAGAAGACGGCGGAGGCTGCACCGCGGGCACAGTCACCCCAAGTAAGTTTTTCACCAAAGTTCCCATGCAGACTGAACTGCTTCAGACTGACCGTTCCATAAGCGAACAAGCCAAGGGCCAGCGCGAGCGCCATCACCCATGCGAAGTTAAACGATGCGGCATCTGAGCGCGCGACGAATTCCTTTTTCCAGCGGATCAAAGGAATGATGAGGACGACGGCTGCCAGCGCGTGGTGCCAGTCAAAGGCGCGCGACAGGTGCAGAATGGCGGAAGCGACCAGCAACATTAGCGCGAGAATCCAAGCGATGTGCTTATGACGACGAATGCCGCGAGCCAGCGAGAGCAGGCTGAGCCCTGAGAAAAGCAGCAGCAGGCGGCTCTTCTCCGTCACGCCGAGCGGCACCCATTGTTCCATCCAAGCGACCACGGTGGGCGGTTTCGCGAGGAGCGCTTCTGATAAATCCACCAGTCCCATGATGGTCATGGCGACGACGAGAACGCCGATGGAATGCTTCTTTGAGAAGATGAAAAAGATAACGAGCCCGATGGAGATGAGCGCCGCTGGCCAAAGCGGGGAAAGGCCGAAGGGTAAGCCCGCCGGAGGTGCTGGGGCAGCGGCGCTATCATCACCGAGCACCCATTTGATACCTTGTTCTAGGTAGGGCAGGAAGGAGTCATCATCCAGTCCGTCGAAGCCGTGGTTCGCGCCGGGCATGACGTAGATTTGCCTTGGCGACTTCAGACTCTGCACCCAAGCGGTCGAGGCCATGAAATCCGCACCACCATGAAACTGGATGACGCGCAACTTCTCCATCCGCGCACTGAACTCCGACAAGCCGAACGTGCCTTTGCCCTTGGGCGTGAAGCCGAGTTCATCACTCTCCCGTAGGCCATAACGACCACGACTGTCCGCGCCCATGAGCATGAGGCCGATGAGGTTCGGCGGACGGTCTTTCCAAGCCGCTGCGGGCACGGCCTGCACCGCACCCATTGACCAACCGCCATAAGCGATGGGCGTCTCCGGGGTGCCGCCGCTGCGCTGCATGGCTTCTTTGGCCAGTATGGCGAAGTCCTTGCCCAACGCGCTCGCATCGTAATCCTTCTCCGCATAGTTGCGCATGTCGAAGCCCATGACATAGACGCCCATTTCCTTTAGCCATTGGGCCACGCGGTCTTCCCAGACGGTCCAGCCGCCATCGCCTGAGCCAAAAATCAGGATCATCTTCGGCGGCTTTTCATCGGGTTCATACATGCGCACCTTCGCCTCGCCACCATGTGTGAGCGGCACCATAATCTTCGGCGCGGGCACGTCATCCTCTTCATCTCCGGCGGCTGTGAGAGGAACCGTAAAACCAAACGTCACCGCCAGCAATGCGAGCAGTGCTTTGGGCTGGAAAGCAGAGAAAGTCATGGATGTCATGGGAGGATGAAAGTCCGTAGATTAAGCGGTTTTGGGCTTGAGTGTCGAGAGCAGATGCACGCCAGACTAGACGGAAGAGGATTTCCAAGAATTCGCCAGACACAGGTTTGAGACGAGTTTCTGAAGGAGACGGCCCAGATGATCATACTTCGGAGCCAGCTCACCAGCGAAGTCTGCGGTGACGTGAAGACCCTGCACGGTTTCACTGATCGAAGTCAAGTCCACCGCGAGATCGCGCAAAGCCTCGTGTTCCATCGTCTCTAATAATCCACGCTGGATCTGCTCTTGCGCTATCTTCACCATTTCTTCGGCAGACGCTTCGATACTGGAGAGATTCAGCGCAACCTTAGCCGTGATACGGAATCCGGTGGATAGGTTCCTAGGGTTCTTATCCAAGTAGCTACCGACCCTATACGTCTTACGTGAACCGCCCAGCATGACGAGCTGAACCTGCTCTGGTGACTGCAAGATGACCTTCCCGAACGTGCCATCATCCAGCGCCACCCAGTCCTCCACTTTGCTCGGGAACCAGGGCTCATCCTCATCAAAGCGCCGCGAGACTAGCGCAGCCATCTGGCGCAGAGGCAGGCGCAGCTTCCCGCCTTTCAGCCAAGGATTGTTCAGCGTCGAGAAGAAGCTCAGCGTCTCCACGCGCCACGGAACATTCCCGATGACCACGCGCTCCCCTTCCCTCGCTTCGCCGAGATTGAGCAGCAGGCGCGTCTGTTCATAGAAGTGCGGCAGACCGTTCTTCGCCGCCAAGGTCAGCCCGGCGAGGAACAGGATGGCGAAGCTCAGCAGCATCCAATCCCCGCGCACATAAAGCACCAGCAAGGCGGCGAACACCGCGCCCACGAAGCTGAGAACGTAGTAGATAACATCCGCGAGCCGCGAATAAAACGAGCGCCGCTCTGGGCGATGCAGCGGGCTGTAACGATGAAGATACTGGTGCAAAAAGCGCGCACCGAAAAACACGAGGGCAAAGGTCAGTAAGGCGAGGATCAGGCTCCAGCCGCGCGTGCGGAAGTATTTACGAAAGACCTCCGCTGAGGAATCCAGAAACGACTCCTGATGCTCGCGGATGTCCGCCAGTTGGTTCGCGTAGATGCGGATGCGGTTCTCCAGTTCCGCCCGCTCTTCAGAGAGGCTTTTGAGCACGGAGCCTTTGATGGTGGCCTGCACCTCCTTGTCCTGATAAGTCGGGGCATAGGCGGTGGCGTTTGTGATGGCTTCCTCGATGAGCTTCAGCCGGTCCCGGTCAGCTTCGAGAATATTGGTCAGGCTCTCAATCGCTCGCGGAGCCTGCGTTGCCTGTTTGAGGCTGGAGAGCAGCGGACGCAGCAGATCGTTCATTTCCCGGTTGAGCGTGAACTCCGAGCCGTCCTTACCAAAGAGCTGATCATACGAAGCACTGGCGGAGATGGAAATGAGATCGCGCTGAAGCTCGCTACGCCGCGCTTTCAGGGCCACGAGCTCTTCCGCGATGACTTTGCGCTCCTCCGGCGTCTTGCTGTTGGTCAGCTCTGTATCCTTCTCTGCCAACTTCTTATCAGACGCCTTGATGGACTCCACCAGTGCCTTCAAAGTGGTCTCGTCCGGGCGGTCAGCCTTGGGTTGGGCCAACAGCTTTTTGATGTCGGAAGGAAGAGGGATTTTCGGGGTCGTGCGCTCAGCAGCCACGCTGAATGAGGCGCAAAGCCAGAGCCCAAGGCCAAGGCGAAGCGTTCGGGAGAAAGTCATACGCCACGATAAACACGCCCCAATGAAAATGAAAGACATCGCGTGAAGATCGCTACGAAATAACCTTGCCGCGCCGCACGTTGCCTTGTCTCATTCCTCCCGCACACCCACCATGAAACGAATCTTCTCACTGTTCACCTGCGCCGTTCTGGCCACGTCCGCTTCCGCCGCAGACAAGCCTTTGACCGCGCCTGAAGCCACGGCAGCCAGCGCCATCAAGATCAAGGATGGGTTCAAGGTGGACCTCCTCTACTCCGTGCCGCTGAAGGAACAGGGCTCATGGGTTGCGAGCTGCTTCGATGACCAAGGACGCCTCATCGTGAGTGATCAATATGGCAAGCTCTACCGCATCACCTTGCCCGCTTTGGACGGCAGCCCCTCGGATCTCAAGCTCGAAGCCATCCCGGCGGACATCGGTGAAGCTCAGGGTCTCCTCTATGCCTTCGGTGCGATCTATGCGGTGACGAACGCCGAGAAATATCCGCACGGACTTTATAAGATCACCTCGTCGAAGAACGATGACACCTTTGACAAAGTGGAACTGCTGCGCGGCTTTGATAATAAAGGCGGCGAGCACGGTCCTCACGCGGTGCTGCTCGGCCCTGATAAGAAGTCGCTCTACATTGTTTCCGGCAACCAGACGCCCGTGCCGCAAGTGGACAGCTCCCGCGTGCCGACGCATTGGGATGAAGACCAGCTTCTTCCGCCGCTCATCGGTCGCGGCTTCATGCGTGAAGTCATGGCTCCCGGTGCCTGGATTTGCAAGACCGACCCCGATGGCAAGAAGTGGGAACTCATCTGCACAGGCTGCCGGAATACCTATGACGCTTCCTTCAACCGCGCGGGTGATTTGTTCACTTACGATGCCGATATGGAATGGGATTTCAGTGTGCCTTGGTATCGTCCTACGCGTGTGGTGGAAGCCGTGAGCGGTGGTGAATTTGGCTGGCGTTCCTTGTCCAAGAAATGGCCGGTGCGCTGGGAAGACAGCGTGCCGCCCGTGGCGGACATCGGCCCTGGATCGCCCACCGGATCATGCTTCGGTTATGGCGCGAAGTTCCCCGCCAAGTATCAGGAAGCGCTCTTCATCAGCGACTGGAGCTATGGCAAGATGTATGCCGTTCATCTGAAGCCAAACGGCGCAACCTATAGCGCGGACTTTGAAGAATTCATGAGCGCGCAACCGCTGCCTCTTACGGACGTGCTCATCTCTCCGAAGGATGGCGCGATGTATTTCCTCATCGGCGGACGCCGCGTGCAGAGCGGCCTTTATCGCGTGACTTATGTGGGTAAGGAAGACACGACGGATTTAGGTCAACGCGCCATCAAGCCTGCTGAGGTGGATGGCTTATTAGGCAGTGCGGCTCACATCCTGCGCCATCAACTCGAAGCCTTCCACGGTGTGCAAGATCCGAAGGCCGTCGAGTTCGCCTGGCCGCATCTCGCCAGTGAAGACCGCGCCATCCGCTTTGCCGCCCGCATTGCTATTGAGCATCAGCCGCTCGCCAGTTGGCTGGACAAGGCTTTGAACGAAGCGAACCCACGCGCATCTCTCACCGCACTGATGGCCGTTTGCCGCGCCGGGAAAGGTGACAAGGCGTTGCTCCCGAAAGTGCTCGCCGCATTGGACCGCATTGATTTCACAAAGCTGAAGGGCCTTGATCAGGAGACGTATGTTCGTGATTACTACCTCGCGTTCTGTCGCTTCGGCGCGCCGGAAGGTGAGTCGTTGGCCAAGACCACTGCGAAGCTCTCCGCGCTGTTCCCGACCAAGGAGCCTTGGCTGGATACGGACCTTGCCGAAGTGCTCACGTTCCTCGGGGACGCGACTTTCTTGCCCAAGGCCATCGCCATTATGGAGAACGCGCCGACGCAGGAAGAGCAGATCGGTTATGCCAAGTCCCTCCGCATGGCCAAAGCAGGCTGGAC
>JANYJH010000438.1 GCA_025361865.1 Phragmitibacter sp. | reverse complement strand
GGGGCTGGCTCCGCATGATGCTGAGACGGTCGTGGAATCACTTTTGGATTGGGTTGACGCGGATGATCTGAAGCATCTACGCGGAGCTGAGAAGGACTTCTACAAAAATGCGGGCTTCCCGGATCGCCCCTTTAACCGCCCTTTTGCCAGTCTGGATGAATTGGAGTTGGTGAGTGGTTTTGAGATGATAGCAGCAGCCAATCCTCGCTGGCGTGAGGCGTTTACACTATGGGGCGCTGGTCAGTTGGACGTCAACGAAGCCCCGGCAGAACTGATCGCGATAGTCACGGGCGCAAAGCTTGGCTTGGCTCAATCCTTGATCAAACAGCGCGACGGAAACGATGGCATTCCGCATACCAAGGACGATGAGCCCATTCAAAGCCTTGAGGAAGCAATGACGAGGCTTGGCATTGCAGGCGATGCCGCCGCTCAGGCTTCCTCCTTACTTTCGCTGCATGGAACAACGGTTCGCGTGCAGAGCTTGGGTCGTGCAGGGGGCTTCCATCGCGGGCTCGCCGTGGTTTTGCAAAAAAATGGCGCGACCGCTCGCATCATGGAATGGCGTGAGTTTGTCCCTGAGTGACGAACCTTTTGCTTTTGAAAGCGGCAATCCTTGGCTTTTAAAGATTCGTATGCGATAAAAGAAGGAGTTTAATACCCCTTAATGAAAGAATTTACTCACCTCTGTCTTCCGAATGAAGTCGAGCGAACGCTGTGGCAGCGTTCGGAGAATGGGGCATGGGTTGATCTCGGCCCGAGCGCAACGGTTGAGGACTGCCAGTTTGGCATTGAGGTGTTGGCGCTGGACTGTATGCCCTTCTGGGTCGTGACGCCGGAAGACGGCCAGTTGGATGTGGAGAGCATCGCCACGCTTCGCTGGGAATCCTTGGGCCTCGCGCAGCAGGACGTTGGAAAATCATGGATGTCATGGAGTGTGGCCAAACAGGATCAACGCGTTCTCATCGGCACAGCAGGGCTGGCGGCGGAATCCCTGAATGTGACGTGGCCCGAATGGAAGCCCAAGTCCTTTGAGATCACGCCACGTCTTTACCCGTTTCCCGATGACGAAGCAGCACTGTGGATGGAGCTGGGGCGCTACGTTTTGGCTGTTCATCGGGGCAATGAACTCGTTCACTTCACGGGCCTCAGTTCGAGCGCGCTCGATGCGGAAGCCGCCAAGGAACTTCAGGACATCATGCGCATTCTTCAGGGCCGCGAACTCATCGTGAACCTGAAGGGGCTCCGTATCTGGACGGAAGCGGGATCGGATTTTACCAAGTCTCTCAAAACACTGCTTGGGGTGAACGTCACCGTCGAGCCGAAGCCAGCGCCATTTCTGCCAGCCGAGAAATGCGAGCTGCTGCCCCCAGAGATCGCGGCGGCTTGGAGCGCTGAGAGCGAGCAACGCCAGCAAATGCGTGTCTTTTTCACGCTGGCAGCCTGTTACATGTTTTTCTTCGTGGCTTGGAGTGGTTGGCTTGAAGTAAGAGAGCTGCGCTTGAAAAGCCTCGTCACAGAACAGTCAAAGCACACGCCCGAAATCACCGAAATTCATGAAGCCCAGGCCCAATGGCAGGCCGTGGAGTCCGCCGTGAATCCTGATAACTATCCCGCTGAGACTTTCCATCGGATCGTCTCCCTCCTTCCCAACGAAGGGATTCGCTTGAAGGAACTGACCATCGAATTACAAAAACTCACCGTCAGCGGTGAAGCGAGCACCGTGGGCCACGCCATGAAATTCAAGGCGGATCTCACGAACAATGATGGCCTGAAGAAATACGGATGGAATTTTCCGATGCCCACTATTTTGGAAGACAACCGAGCCAGCTTCCGAGCGGAAGGTTCATTAAACACGGGAGGTGCCGAGCATGAAGGCCAGTGAAAAACGTCTGGCGATAGTGTTCGCGCTTCTGATCGCCTTAGTCGGCGGCTTGGTGCTCGTGCAGAAACTCAAGTCCTGGCAGGTTTCCTTGAAGATCAGGGAAGAAGCGATGGCCTTGGAGAAGATCGGCAATGACGAACTCTTGGCTGATGCCGCACAATGGCGGGCGCGGAATCTTTGGCTCAAAGAGAACCAACCTCAGGCCAAGAGCGATCTCGAAGCCGACAGTGAACTGATGAACAATCTTCTGGCTCAGGCTCAGAAAACGGGTGTCACCGTTCTCAACAAGCAATTCCTGGAAGCCGTCAAAGGTGAATTTTATGATCAACACGGCGTCACGCTCACGGTCAAAGGTGATGTGCCGGGCGTGTTCCGCTGGATTTACAGCGTTCAGTCGCCCACGAACTTCCGCGTTATTCCCTCTCTGAAGATCACTCCTGATAAAGACGATCCCGCCAAAGTCATCTGCGCCGTGCAGTTCTGGTGCTGGTATCAACCCCTTCTTACCAAAGCCTCGTGAGACTCCCCTTTTTGATCATTCTAGTGGCCGCAGGCAGTCTGCGCGCTATGGGCACAGACGCGTTCATCGCTCCCGCGCCCTACCCTTTGAGCCGCTACGAAGAAGGCTGGCAGAAGAATCCGTTCACCCTGAAGACCGCACCCGTGGCCATCACGAAGGAATCCTTTGCAAAAGACCTTACGCTGGGAAGTGTCTATCAGTTTAACGATATCACTACCGTCGTCGTGGTCAATACGAAGACCCGCGAGCGAAAGTCGCTCAGAGAAAACGAGACCTCACCCACAGGCATGGTGATCAAATCCGTCCACTTAGAGAACTCCCGCAAAGACACTTATGTGGAAGTGACGCAGGCCAACGACACCGCTATCCTTCGTTACGATGAAAGCTTCCTCAAAGGCCTGGCCTCCCATGCGGGCCAACCTCAACCCGTCCCGAACAGTGGTGTTCCCCAGTCGGGAATCGTCAATAACGGCGTGGTGCAAAACAATGCTCTCCCTCCGCTTCCCATCGTGCCGAACGCCACCAATCCGCCACCAGGAATGCCGCCCGTCAACCGTGGGCCACAGTTCAATGGAGCACTCATGGGAAACAACGGAAACCAACCTCAAGGTGGTGGTGCCAATATCCCAGCGCCCGTGCGTCGCCGTCTTCTCACGACTCCCGTGCCCAGTAACTAGTTCCTCCTCTCCCCTATGATGCCCTTATTCAACTACCCACGGCTGGCCCTGTTAGCTGCTCTCTTGGCTATCAGCACCAGTTTGAGTCTTGCTCAAAGCACACCGCCCGTTCCGGTGGGTTCGCCCTTTGTTAAGCCCATCACGCAGGACATGGTCGGGGTTCAGTTTCCAAATTCTCCCATCAGTGAGGTGTTGGAGAGGTATCAGGAACTGACCGGAAAGCGCACCATCCGCGATCCACGCTTGGAAAACGCCACGGTTAATATTGAAACCAGTGGTAAACTTCCAGTGGAAGAAGCCATCGAGTTCATGGAAAAGTCTCTCTTGCTCGCGGGCTTCGCCATTGTTCCTAGCGGTGAAAATATGGTCAAAGTGCTGGCAGTAGAACAAGGTAAGATCCCTGCCAGTGAAGGCGTGGAGATGATTCTCGATGCCGCTAAGCTGCCGAAATCAGATAAGGTCGTCAGCTTTGTTCTTCCGCTGGAATACCTGAAATCAGATGAAGCCGCGCAGGCCTTCAGCCAAATCATTCCTCCTCATGCTTACGGAAAGATGATGGCCATTCCGAACTCCCGCGCGCTGGTCATCACGGAGAACTCGAACACTATCCGCTCCTACATTGAACTCTGCAAACAGGTGGATGTGCCGCCCAGTGAAACCACTCACAAGACCATCCATCTGGAGCGTGCGGATGCGGAGGAGACCGCTCAGATTCTCAGCGCGATGTTGGGCATTGATCAGGCCTCCGGCTCGAAATCATCCACGCCGCGAACGACCAATCCCATAGGCCAGCCGCAGCAGCAACGTCAACCCGGAAACAATCCTCAAGCCGTGGCCGCAGCTCAGGCAGTCAATGCGGTTTATGCCGCCTCCAGTGGAAACGCCACGGCGGAAGCCACTCCCCCAAAGATCACCGCCATCACCCGCACGAATGCTTTGCTCGTCATCGCCCGTCCGGTGGACATCGCTTACATCGAGAGCATCGTGGCGGAGCTGGATGCGGAGAGCACTTCCCGCAGCTTCATCACGCGGAAGCTGAAGTTCATGGACCCCGTGGATTTCGTGAACATCGCCCGTGACGCCTTGCTCCGTGGCTCCAGTGATAAGACCGGTTCCGGCAGCCAGCTTCAGGGCACCAATCAAACCACCTCCACCACAACGCCATCCGGCTCCAGCCAGTCACGCGGTGGCTTTGGACAGAGTGGCTTCGGCAACAACGGCAGCAATGGTAGCTTCGGCTCCAGTGGCGGGCTCGGCAGCGGCGGTGCCAACTTTGACAGCGGTGGCGGATTGCAGGAAGAACAGGTGCCGAAGCCCCAATCCATCCTCATCGGTAAAACGCTCATCATCGTTGATCCTCCAAATCAGACCATCTACGCCTCTGGTCCTCCCGAGCAGCTTCGCATGATTACTGAGCTGTTGGATGAGATCGACAAACGTCCGCAACAGATCTTGCTTTCCGCCGTCGTCGGTGAGTTGACCTTGGGTGACAACTTCAAGTTCGGTCTCGACTGGATTCGCACCTTGGAAAAAGTCGGCAGCGACAACTTCTTCGGCGGCGTCATCAAGACCTCCACCGACGCCACCAATGCCACCCGTGATCTCTCCACGCTTGGCAGTGTGAAGGACTATCTGCCTGCCCTTCAAGGCTTCACCTTCTATGGGAAGATCGGAAAGAACGTCAGCACCTTCCTCAATACCCTAGAGGCAACCAATCAATTCCGTGTCATGCAGCGCCCCTCGCTCACCACCTTGAATCATAAGCTCGCCACCATTTCCATCGGCCAGCAGGTGCCCATCGCCGGCCAGACCCAGTCCTTCGGCACCAACACTGGCACGGGCAATGGTTTGATCACCAGCACCCAGTATATCCCCGTGCAGTTGAAGCTCTCCATCGTCCCCCACATTTATGACGGGAAAGAGATCAAGCTGGAGTTCCTTCAACAAAACAACGACATCTCCGGCTACACCACCATTGGCGGAAACCAAGCCCCGAACATCTCCACGCAGGAACTGAAAAACACCATCGTCGTTCCTGATGGAAACACCGTCCTGCTCGGAGGTCTCATCACCGAGCGCAACCAAACCGACAAGAGCGGCCTACCCCTCCTCGTGCGCATCCCCGTCATCAAATACCTGTTCGGCTCCACTACCAAAACGAAGGAACGCCGCGAGCTGATGATCTTTGTCCAGCCCCGCATCCTTCTTCATGACGACTCCATCATTCAGGTTCAGAAAGGCTTTGAACAATCCAGTCAGTTTCATCGCGATGCCAAGCACTTTGCTGAAACTGGCGACTCCACTCTCGCGAGTCCCCTCCTGCCCCTACCTACCAGAGACGAGTATGTTCCGACCGCCCAACCCGTTCCGAGCAGCAGTGATCAGATGCCCAAAGTCATCCTGAAGAAGAAGGAGAAATAAGCACGCTCTTACGAGCGCAGCTACGGCTTCATTTAAGATGCTCTTATCGCCGCATCCATAGCGACGCTCTGGGCGTCCGTCGCTTCGAAGCAACTGACTCCGGCTACTCTTTCTTCGCGATCAGTAAGAGATTCTTCCCAATCGGCGGCGTGATCTTGCTTTCGATCTTCCTCATCATGGGGATGACCAGTTTATCATAGAGCGAAACGCTGTTCCCTGAAATGGAGCCTTTGAGCACACGAAAGGCGATGAACCAGGGGATGATGCCCACGAGATCGAAGTATTTCGCCTTTTCAATTATGAAGCCCGCGTCCTTGGCGATCTTGACGAGTCCGTCCTTATTGTAACGTCGGTAATGCTGCAACTGCTTGTCGAAATCGCTGTATAAGAAGGACAGCGCGGGGACGAAGATCAAGGCGTGCCCGCCCGGTTTGAGGGAACGATACATGTTACGCAATTCCTGTTCGTCCTGCTCCACATGCTCCAGCACATTGGTGTAAATCACCGAGTCAAAGCCAGGCTCTTGAATTTCATCAGCGCTGCCAAAGAACCCATTGATCGTCTTCACCTGCTCAATGCCAGTCATTTTTTTAGCTAAGAGTGGATACATGTTCGATGAGGGTTCAAAGGCGACCAAGTTCTGAATGGTGGTCTTGGAAGCCAGCAGTAGTTCCGTGAAATTCCCTGTTCCTGCGCCAATCTCAGCCACTTGGGTTCCAAAATACGGCTTAAATTCGTCGATGATCCAGTTGTGATAGTTTACCGCAAAGGACATGGCCTCTAAATCCCGGCCAAAATAAGTGTTTTGATCATCAGAGTTCATAACGCGTTCTTCCCAAAAAGTGGGCGACTTTAGTAAGGCTAAGGGTTTAAAGCAAACCCAAACGGGGGCGTGGCCTCTACAATTCCCTAGGTCTTTTGCCCAAACATTGCTTTACGTTCAGGTGTTTCATCCTTGCATTCAAGAAAACTCTACAGAAGCCTAAGTCACGCCAAAAGACCAAGAAGTTATGAGCACTTTAAAGATCGAATGCAGCATCGTAATGCCAGCCTATAATGAGGAGCGCTCGATCAGGGATAGCATCACGGCGGTGCTCGCACGTCATGAAGTGAGGGAATTAGTCGTCGTCGATGACGCTTCCCAAGACGGGACGGTGCGAGTGGTAGAAGAAATGATGGGTTCCCATGATCGTCTTCGGTTGGTCAAACACACGATCAATCAAGGTAAGGGAGCCGCCTTACGAACGGGATTCAAATCCTGCACCAGCAACATCATTATGATTCAGGATGCCGATCTCGAATACGATCCATCGGACTATGCCTTGGTGCTCGGGCCTTTTAATCACGGCGATGCCGCGATGGTTCTGGGCTCACGCTTTGCTGGTGGTGGTGCGCATCGGGTGCTGTATTTCTGGCACTACCTGGGCAATAAATTCCTGACCTTACTCTCGAACTGCACGACGAATCTGAACCTGACGGATATGGAGACCGGAATGAAGGCCTTCCGTCGCGAGGTCTTGGACCAGATCGTGATCTGTGAAAATCGCTTTGGATTTGAACCGGAAATAGTCGCCAAAGTAGCCCGTCTGAATGTGCCCGTGTTTGAAGTGCCTATCTCTTATTATGGACGAACCTACGCGGAGGGAAAAAAGATCGGCATGAAGGATGGCTTCCGTGCCATCTGGTGTATTCTCAAATATGGTCTTCTCAAAATGTGAGCCCTTCCCTGCGAGCCTCTCATCTGAAATTTCGACCATTTGCCCTCAAGTCGTAAGCCGTGATTACCATCATCGCACTCTGGATACTCCAGTTCCTTTTGCTCTCCGCGATCGGGCATGGTTTTTGGAGATTCGTAGTGCCCTCGAGCGCCAATGATGATTCGTCTGAGAACCCAGGAATTCGCCGCACTTGGTTCAGTTGCTTTTGGATTGGGCTGGCGGTGGTCGTGGCCTTCCTGGGTCTTTTCCATCTGGCTTTCCCGATTGGTAAAACGGCCTTCCTGATCGTATGGGGCACGGGAGTCTGTTGCCTGCCCCTGTTGGTGAAATCAATCCGACCTTTCTTCAATCACTTGATGGAAGGTGACAGAACCCGACTGGTTATCTTCATTGTCCTCCAGCTCTTGATGATGGTCTTGTTGGCGATGAAGATTTGCCATCCCGTTGAGGCGACTTTTGACACTGATACTGAAGAATATCACCTGCCTGTGATTCGATGGGCCACTGATTATGCCGCCGTTCCTGGCATCGCGAATCTGGCCTACCGCTACTCTATTTATTCAGGGTTTTTGCTTTATGGTGCGCTCCTGAATAACTTTGCGCTAGACGGCTATGTGCGCTGGCTGCTACCAGGATTTTTCATTCTGGTCACGTTGGCTCAATGGATATGGGAGCTGTTCTTTCCTTGGGTTAAGGCGAAGCGAGTCCGCTGGATGTTTGCCGCTCTGACGCTCCCCTACTTATTGAAGTTGGTCTTCACTTGGGTTCCCTATCCCGGCCCGAATCTCTACTATGATTATGCCACGTTCGTCGTGCTGCTGCCGCTAGTTTTGGAGGTGGTGGCTTGGACTGAGAAACGCCCGCTGAATTTTACGAAGGATTCCAACACCAAAGCTTGGACTGAACTCAGCATCTACATTGTCTCATTGGCAGGACTCGCCTTTTCCATCAAGCTCAATGCCGCGATGGCTCTTATGGTGAGCGGATTGTTTGTTCTTTCACCCATAATAACACGAATCCTCGGGGAAAAGGCCACGCTGATAGAGTCCATCAGGCTGGCATTGCGATCAAGCTGGCTCTCCATTCTCATGCTCTGTGGCTGGATCGGTCACAACATTATCCAAACTGGGTGGGCCTTTTTTCCAGCACCCGCAGGCAATCTCCGCCTGCCCTGGTCACTCTCCGCACAAGTGGTTGAAGTGTATATGAGATTCTATGTCGGTGATTTTGCCCGCAACAACGACACCTATGCGGGTATCAAACCTGACTGTCCCTTTACCTTTTGGGATTGGTTTCCGAAGAAGTGGGAAGCCTTCCACAAGACTCCCGAGCACCTCATTCTATGGTCGGGATTGATAGCGGTGATTCTGCTATTTCTTTCGCGTTCGGAGCGACGCAAAGGCGGGCATTGGATGATAGACACCTTCGCGGTCGCTCTACCTGCCGCTTGTCTTGTGCATTGGTTCAATACCGCCCCATCACATCGCTTTGGAGACGGCTTTTTTTGGTTATGGTTTGCCGCACCACTTTCAATCGCCCTTTACCGCTATATCTCTTCCATTAGGATTTCCAGATTCGTGGGGTTTGCGCTATGCTGGCTTTTAATCTTGAAGGTGAATCCAGATCCCGTTCGTGGCGAGCTGCTTCAGATGTGGAGACCCAGCGCTTACTTCGCCTTACCAAAGCCCCCCGAGGTGCCCACCAAGAAACTGGTCTTTGCGACAGATCAGTCGCCGAACTTGGTCATCTTCGTGCCCAAAGGAAAGAACGTCACACCCGGCGACCATCGTCAGCCCTGTGCCTTTGCACCCGACCCACGTATCCGATGGCGTGTGCCAGGAAAACTGGGAAGTGGGTTTATTCTCGGTGAAACTCCTGCACAAGCTCCTTGAGGTGCTCTAGATTTCTGGACCAAGGATAATCCAACAAGCCACAGTCCTTCCATGAGCCAGAAAACCTATCAGCGTTACACATCCGAATTCAAGGAGCAGGCCCGTCGCAGACGTGGCAATAGCGCGACGGCTTTGTGATTCGCTGAACTAGTTCTACTCAGTTTGGTTCCAAAATGGAGGGTCAAAGAAACGA
>JANYJH010000433.1 GCA_025361865.1 Phragmitibacter sp. | reverse complement strand
GCTGTGCTGCCCGCTTTTGAAGGCCGATGATAAAAAGGCACCCACGGAGAAGGGCAAAGCCGCAGCTCCTGACAATGAAAAAGGTGGGACTAAGAAAGCAGACGCCGCCGTGGAACAGACGACCTCAGGGCTCACTAATTTTGGTAAAGTGCTTCCGTTAGGTCAGAAAAATAAGGAGGTGAACATTCCTTCGTTTACGGATGGTCGCCCGACCTCCATCATGAATGCGAAAACAATGACGCGCATGGATGAGGAGAACATGTTCATGGAAAGAATGGACATCCGCATGTTCGGCGAGACCCGTGATCAGGATCTTCATGTGGAGCTTCGCACGGGGAACTACCACATGCAGTCCCAGGTGCTTTCAAGCCAGCAGCGGAGCCGGGTTAGCCGTGCTGATTTTGAACTGGAAGGTGACACGATGGTGTTTGATACCCGCACGCAACAAGGCAAGATGACGGGGCACGTTGAGATGACCATTTTTGACTCGCGCACCATTATGGGAAACCAATC
Source organism: Phragmitibacter sp. (assembly GCA_025361865.1). Taxonomy (GTDB): domain Bacteria; phylum Verrucomicrobiota; class Verrucomicrobiia; order Verrucomicrobiales; family Verrucomicrobiaceae; genus JANYJH01. Next base: position 5,064 of record JANYJH010000433.1, on the reverse strand, counting down.
GGGTGAGGCCGCAGAGGCCAAGAATCAGACGAAACCCGAAGAGAATTCAAAAATAGAGGAGCCCTCCAAAGTGGAAGAACCAAAGGTGAAATCGCCTGAGGCTGGCGATAACAAGCAGAAGTAATTTTATATGAGGACCGGTGTTATCATTTTTGGTGTTGTGATTACAACATCGTATCTTCTTGGCCAAGCCGCCAAGAACTCCACCTCAGGGACCTCCTTGAGTAGTGCCATTCAGGAAACGGCTAAAGTTCTGGATGCTGCCAAAAGCGGCGGGCAGACCGAAGGCAATCGGCTGACGCGCGAGCAATTGGCTGACACGAAGAGGATTGAACGCCTTGCCGCACAGGCCACTGGAGCGGATGCGCAACCGTCCGCTTCTGAGAAAGCGATGACCACCACCGCAGATGCGCAGTTGAGCACAGCCATGAAAGAGGCCTCTCCAGAAGGTCAGGCACTGATCGCTCAGAGTGCGGCAGCTCCAGCCATGCGCGCCCCCGAGGTTGAGAATCCTTCCACAAAACCAGCAGTTTCAGCGCAGCCCAAACTGAAAACAGCGGAAGCTCCTGCGGATGCGCCCCCTGGTGCGCCCATCCACATCACCTGTCAGGGAGCCACCTACATTGATTCAAAGCAATCGCTCACCATCTTCACAGATGATGTGATCGTGGATCATCCGCAGTTTCACATGACCTGTGATGTGATGGAAGTTTACATGTTGAAGGACAGCGAGAAGAAATCCGCCGCTCCCGCTATTGGGGCTGCGCCTGCCAAAACGGCCGCAGCAGGTTCAGCACCACTTTCGCTTACCGTGGCTCCTCCAACGGCTGGCGGAACAGCTCCAGCGGCCAACGGAGCACCTGCCGCACCTGTCCCCGCTGACAACGGTATTAAAGTGGTCTATGCCAAAGGTCGTAAAGTGGTCATCTTAAAAACCGCTGAGACAGGGGAAATGCAAACCGGTATCTGCAAGCACGCGACCTACATTGGTGAGTCAGGAGACATCGTCATGCGTGAGATGCCGCAGGTTCAGCGCGGGAAGAATGTCATTACCGCCACCTCACCCGCGACTGTTATGACGCTGAAAGCCAACGGAGAACTCAAGGTGCAAGGTCCAAACAAAGTGGACATCATCCAAGAAGCCGCAAAAGCCCCCGCGCCTGCTCCAGGAGCCCCCGCCACCCCGAGCGCAGCACCCGTTACTGCGCCGAAACCTCAAGTCGTAAAACCGTGAAAAATTCAGGAAAAGGAAGACTGAACGTCAGTTCCATCACCGATACAGACTTCGACAAGAAACCTGACCGGCGTCAGGCTGCAGCGGAGGATGGACCCACCCCGCCCGTGGCGAAGGGTGAGGCCCTGCTCTACACGCGCGGTCTGAAGAAAGTCTATGATGGCCGCGCCGTGGTGAACGGTGTGGACATTGAAGTGCGCAGTGGAGAGATCGTCGGCTTGTTAGGACCGAACGGCGCTGGGAAGACGACTTCTTTCTACATGATCGTCGGCTTGGTTCGTCCAAACGGTGGTCGCGTCTTCTTTGATGGCAAGGAAACCACCAACGAGCCCATGTATAAACGGGCGCGCATGGGTATGGGTTATCTGCCTCAGGAAGAATCTATCTTCCGTAAACTCAGCGTTCGTGATAATATATTAGCAGTCATGGAAACGCAGGATTTTTCCCCGGAGGAGCGGCGCAAGCAGTGCCAGCAACTCATGGAGAAGTTCGGCATCGACCATGTCGCAGACAACCTCGCTCTGACCCTCTCAGGGGGTGAGAAGCGCCGCCTTACCATTGCCCGCTCTTTGGTCACCGAACCAAAGTTGATCATGTTGGATGAACCTTTCAGCGGCGTTGACCCCATCGCCGTGGAGGACATTCAGAAGATCATCCTCATGCTGAAAAGTGTGGGCTTGGCCATCTTGATCACGGACCATAACGTCCGTGAAACTCTCGGCATCGTTGACCGCGCCTACCTCATCCATGAGGGCCGTGTGCTGCTCAACGGCACCCGCGAGGAAATCATCAACGACCCCGTGGCGCGCGAGCGTTACCTCGGTCAAAATTTCAGCATGTAATCAGATCATCCGATCTCACAGAAACCAACTAGGAGAAAGCCATGCAAATCCATAACGTCAATGTCCCCATCACCGTCACTGGCCGCCATGTGCAAGTGACCGAAGCCATGCGTGAATACGCGAAGAAGAAGCTGGACCACCTGCACCTGGACTATCCGCGCATCGTGGACGCCAAGGTCATTCTGGATGTCGAAAAGGGGCGTCAGAAAGCAGAAATCATCCTGCATTGTGCCAACCACATCACCATCGAAGTGGACCACACTTGCGGCGATATTTATGCCTCGATTGATGAGGCCATCGCGAAGCTCACGCAGCGCATGAGGAAGTTCAAAACCCGTCTCCTCAAGGCCCAGCACCGCCCACGTTCCGGTTCCATCAAACACATCGAAGAGCACGTCTTCACGGAAGAATCTCTGCACGCGAACGAAGAGGATCATAACATCGAGCCGGTGCTCATCCACAAAGAGAACTTCCGCATGAAGCCGCTCTTCCCTGATGAAGCGATCATGGATCTCGAACTGAGCGACCGCCCGTTCATGGTCTTCCACAATGCGAAAAACGAAGGCCGACTCGCCATCATCTTCCGCCGTAAGGACGGGGAATACGGCATGATCGAGCCCGAATCCACGAAGGTGGCCTAGGCTTACCAGCCTCCGACATTTGGGGGAAACACAGGCGGTAAGCCTGTGCTACCCTAGTTCAGGGCTTGCCCCTCGAAACAGAAAATCATGGCTCGCAACGGGGCAAGTTCCTTCATCAAACTCACCGGGCAGTGGCTAGTCTATGCGTTGTTCCGCAGTGTGGAACTGGTCATTGCGATGATGCCGCTAAGCCTCTGTGCTTTGCTGGGAAAGACGCTGGGATTCATCTGCTACTACCTGTTTCCGAGCTATCGCAAACTGGCGCTTCAGAACTTGGGCATCGCCTTTAGTCGTGAGCAAAATTTGGCATGGCGCAAGCAGATCGCGCGCAAGCATTTCCAGTCGCTCGGAGCTAATTTCTTCTGTGGCCTCAAGCTTCCGCTGATGAGCGAAGCCTCCGTGGCCAAGCGAGTGACGTGTGAAGGCATGGAGAACGCCGCCGCCGTGGCGCGCGCTGGGAAGCCGCTGATCTACGGCATCTGCCATATGAGTTGCTGGGAGTTGCTCACGCAGATTCCTTCGCTGTTCAGCTTTGGTCAAAAGGCCGCGAGCATCTATCAGCCGCTCGGGAATCCATTCTTAGAAGCGCATGTGAAGCGTCGGCGTGAGAAGCTCGGCTACACGCTTTTTGATCGCACGAAGGGTTTCAATGCACCCATGAAACACATGCGCGAAGGCGGCGGCGGTGTGGGCGTGCTCGTGGATCAGCACGCAGGAGACAAAGGAGTCTGGTGCCCGTTTTTTGATCGTCTCGCCTCCACGTCGAATCTTGGAGCCTTGATGGCCTTGCGCTGTGACACGGTGTTGCTGCCGCTCGCGCTCTATGATGACGGTTTGGCCAGATGGCGGCTCGTTTGTTACCCGCAGGTCAATTCTGGCGAAGCCAAACCAACTGCAGAAGGTGTGACAGCGATGATGAACATCGCGGTCGAGCACATGATCCGGCGCGCGCCGGAAAACGGGTTCTGGGTTCATGATCGCTGGAAGACGCCGGACCCGGATTTCCTCCTCGCCAAATATCGTCGCGGCGTGATTCTGCCCACGGGCTATGACGTGAAGCGCTTGCAGCCTTTCAATCTCATCGTGAGATCTCCGAACTGGCTTGGCGATGCTTGCATGGCTTTGCCAGCAGTGCGCGCCTTGAAAAAAGGTCGGCCTGATCTGCGCCTGACGATCCTCGCGCAATCGAACCTTGGCGAACTGTGGAAGCTCATTCCTGAAGTGGACAACGTCATCCTCAAGGACAAGAAGGATGGTGTTGGGAAAGTCGCCCGTCGCATCCGTGAAGCCGGGCCGTTTGAGGCCGCCGTTTTCTTTACCAATTCTACCCGCAGCACGCTGGAAATCTGGCGTGCAGGCGTGCCGCTCAGGATTGGGTATCGCGGCTCTTTCCGTTCTTGGTTCGTGAATGTCATTTTGGATGATCCGCATGAAGACGGACCGCCTTGGCATCACGCGCAACGTTACCTCCACATCACGAAAATCTGTGGCGCGGCCACGGATGATCCCAGCCTCTTCGCCACGCCCCCCACGGCTGGAGCCACCAGTCTGAAGCTCGGTATCTGTGCGGGAGCCGAGTATGGACCGGCCAAACGCTGGCCGCTGGAGCGGTTCGCGGAAGTGGCCAATCGCCTGTCCGCGAAGTGGCCCCAGATCGAGTGGAGTTTACTGGGCGCTCCGAAAGAAGCGGCGATGGGCGAGCAATTGAGTTCGCTGCTCACCGGAAAGCATCAGAACCTCGTGGGAAAAACGAGCCTGACCCAACTCATTCAAGAGCTGACGCAATGCCGCCTACTGGTCACCAACGACACGGGCACCATGCATCTCGCCGCCGCCATCGGCGTGCCGACCGTGAGCATTTTTGGCAGCACTGAGCCCATACTTACCGGACCGCTCGGGCCGAAGCATGTCATCGTGCGGAATCACGTCGCGTGCAGTCCATGCTTTAAGCGGGAATGCCCCTTCGGTCATTATGACTGCTTGACGGGAGTCAGTGTTGAGCGCGTCGAAGCGGAAGTGGTTCGGGCGCTTTCCTAAGAAAGTAGTCCGCCCTGCCTCACAACAGATTCCCACGAAGGAAGCACCCTCCACTTACGGGTAGCTCACCAGCACGCGGTAGAACTTGCGCGATCCGGACCAGGTCAGTCACGGTGCGCACGTTGCCGACATCGCTTTGGGTGGCATTGGTCAGGGTCTGCCAGCTTCCGGCGCTGAGATCGAGACTGTATTGCACGGTGTAGCTTCTCCCGGCCACAATGGGGCTGAAGCTAATGGTCCTCTGCGCCGATTGACCGGTCACGAGACCGATGGACTGTGAGAACCGGGAGTTCACGTCACCCGGTATCAG
>JANYJH010000430.1 GCA_025361865.1 Phragmitibacter sp. | reverse complement strand
CCGTTTGATAAGTGCAAGTGGAGCAGAGAACGTAGTTATTGTATATGGCATTGATCGCCGGAAGATCATCACGGGTAGCAGGGCGGAGCATTGCAGAAAGGATGAAGGTGGAGGGATGGAGGATGAAAAGAAATGCTTCTGAGGCAGGCTGGACTTGGCAAGATGCCACAGGGAGAGGACGTTTCCACTGACCATGTTTTTGCGCGGCTTTCTCTTTCTCATCGCCTTGTCAGGCAGTTGCCTGGCAGCGCCCAACTTGAAGCCGTTTCTGGAGCAGCACTGCACGGACTGCCATGATGGAGAAATGCAGAAGGGTGACCTGCGGCTGGACACGCTGCCCTTTGATCCAACCAATGCCGAGAACGCGAAGAAGTGGATCACCATTTATGACCGTGTGGAGTCCGGTGAGATGCCGCCGAAGAAGAAACCACGGCCCGCAGAAGGCGATAAAGCGGCGTTCATGAAGGCGCTCAAACAAGACCTCATCACGGCTGAAACCGCACGCCAGAAAACGGAAGGTCGCGTGGTCTTGCGTCGGCTGAATCGGAATGAATATCAAAACACCCTGCACGACATTCTCGGCGTGGAGGCGGACTTGAAAGGGCTGCTGCCAGAGGACACATCAGCACTTGGTTTTGATAACATCGGCGCCGCGCTGAGTGTGTCATCGGTTCTGCTGGAACGGTATCTTCAGGCGGCGGATGCGGCCTTGGATGCCCTTCTGGTGAAGACGAAAAAACCGGAGTCGCAGAAGTGGCACCTGAGCATGATGCCAAACAATATCCGCACGCCGGAGAGCAACAAGGGCAAGTGGGACTACCGGCTTGGATCAGGTGTCCGCGTGCTGCCGGATGAGACGTTCATCTTCTTCAACTCCACGTTCCAGCCCATCCGTTTGGAGAAGTTCCAGGCTCCTGTGGAAGGCCGTTACCGCATTCGTGTGAATGCTTATGCGACCCAAAGCGCGGGCAAGATGCTGACGCTCGCGCTCTATGGCGGATCGTTTGATGCAAGAGCGCTCAACACCCATCTCATCGGCCATTTTGAACTGCCGGAGGACAAGCTGACGCCGATTGAATTCGTCGATATGCTTCCGCTTAAAGGCAGCATCCGACCGCTGCCGTATCGCCTGGGTCAGCACAGCTTGGGCAAGCCTGAAGAAGTGAAGGAATACAAAGGACCGGGCATCGCCATTCAAAGCGTGGACATTGAAGGACCGATCATCGAGACGTGGCCGCCCATCGGTTACCAGCACTTGCTCGGCGAGATTGATTTGGCCAAAGGCACACTGGCCGATGCCGAGAAAGCCTTGCGCTGGCTGGCTCCGCGCGCCTTTCGCAGACCCATCGTAGAAGAGGATGTGCAGCCTTATCTGGCGCTGGTGAAAGACGCGCTTGATGAGCAGAAGCCGTTTGAGGAAGCGCTGCGCACCGGCTTGAAGGGGCTGCTTTGCGCACCGGATTTTCTGTTCTTGAAGGAGGTTGGACAAACGCCATCACAGATCTCCGCTTACGCACTGGCCTCGCGTTTGTCGTATTTTCTATGGAGCTCCGTTCCTGATGATGCGCTGCTTTCTGCGGCCTTCCAAGGCAAGCTCAGCAAGCCCGCTGAGATTCAGGCGCAAGTGGAACGAATGCTGGCTGATGCCAAGGCGGAACGGTTCATCGAGAACTTCACTGGCCAATGGCTTGGCTTGCGAAACATCGAGTTCACGACGCCGGATAAGAAGCTCTATCCCGAGCACGATGATGCCTTGCAGGATGCGATGGTGAAGGAAACGCGGCTGTTCTTTGCTGAGCTGCTCAAGAACGATCTCAGTGTGGCGAATTTCGTGAATTCAGACTTCACGATGCTCAATGCCCGCCTCGCCCAGCACTACGGCATTGAAGGCGTGGAAGGTCAGCAGTTCCGCAAAGTGCCGCTCAAACCGGAGGCGCATCGCGGGGGAGTGCTGACGCAAGCGGCGGTGCTCAAGATCACGGCGAACGGGACGAACACTTCCCCCGTCATCCGCGGAAATTGGGTGCTGAAAAACATCGTTGGCAAACCCGTCCGTCCGCCACCCCCGAACGTGCCCGCGATTGAGCCGGACATCCGTGGAGCGAAGACCATGCGCGAACAACTGACGAAGCATCGCTCGCTGGAAAGCTGTTCCGTCTGTCATGATCGCATGGACCCGCTGGGGCTGGCCTTGGAGAACTATGATGTCATCGGCGGCTGGCGTGAGGCTTATCGCTCCGCAGGCGATGGGAAGAAAGCGAATGTGGAAGTCGAAGGCCGAAAGGTGCAATACAAGATCGGCCTGCCGGTGGATGCCAGCGGCGTTCTGCCAGATGGTCAGGCTTTTCAGAACATGGATGAGCTGAAGAAGCTGCTGCTCGCAGACAAGTCCCAGATCGCCCGATGCGTGGCGGAAAAACTGCTCACTTACGCAACCGGCGCTGGCGTGACCTTCGCTGATAAGGTGGAGATTGATGCCATCGTGAAGGCGGCTGCGGCCAAGGATTACGGGCTTCGCAGCCTCATCTACGGCGTGGCAGCGAGCGAGGCGTTTAGGAGTCGCTGAGGACTCCGTGGGAGCGCCGCCATCCCTGGCGGCTGCCACTTGAATGCCTGACGGCTTGAACCGTCACTTCTTGTTAATGCTTACTTCAGTAGTGCGAGGATCTTCTCCACTGCAGCTTCTGCGGTGAGGCCGTGCTTTTGCCTGAGGATCGGCACGGTGCCGTGCTCGATGAACTCATCTGGCCAACCAATGCGAGCCACAGGCGTGTGCAGTCCGGCATCGTGAAGATACTCGATCACCCCGCAACCGAAACCGTTATGAAGAACATGATCCTCAAAGGTGCAGAGAACCTTGCACTGCTTCGCGAAGCGCTCCAGAACAGCGCCATCAAGCGGCTTGATCCAGCGAGGGTTGATCAATGCGGTGGTGATGCCTTTTTGCTTCAACAATTCACGCGTCTGAACGGCGATTTCATAACCAGCGCCGAGTCCGATCAAGGCGACTTCACCTTCGGCTTCGACGACTTCCGCCAGGCCGATCTCTAGCAGCACGGGCACCTCTTTGGGCTTCACGCCAGAGCCCGTGCCACGCGGATAACGGATGGCGATGGGGCCTTTCTCGTAGTTGGCCATGGTCCAGAGCATGTCATGGAATTCGTCTTCGTCCTTGGGCTGCATGTGGACGATGTTCGGCACAGGACGCAGGTAAGCGATGTCAAAGAGACCGTGATGGGTTGGGCCGTCATCGCCGCTCAAGCCGCCACGGTCCATGCAGAGCCGGACGGGGAGCTTTTGAATGGCCATGTCATGAATGATCATGTCATAGGCGCGCTGCATGAACGTTGAATAGATCGTGAGGAAGGGCTTCAAACCCTGCACGGCGAGGCCGCAGGCAAAGAGCGCCGCGTGTTCTTCTGCAATGCCGACATCGTAGTAGCGCTCCGGCAGTTCTTTCTTGAAGACGCTCAAGCCCGTGCCGCCGGGCATGGCCGCTGTGATGGCGACGATCTTCTTATCTTCCTTCGCAAAGTCCGTGACTGTGCGAGCGAAGATCTGGGAGTAAGTCGGTGTGGCCGTGCCCTGAACTTCACCGGTCTCGATGTTGTATTTGCCGAGGCCGTGGAACTTGCCCGGATCTTCCAGCGCGGGCTTATAACCGCGACCTTTCTCGGTGATGATGTGCAGGAGCACAGGCTCGTTTTGCGTCTTGAGAAACTCAAAGGTCTTGATGAGCAAAGGCAGGTCATGCCCGTCGATCGGCCCGTAATAACGGAAGCCGAATTCCTCAAACAACACGCTGGTGGTCGGGCTCGGTTGCGATGAGGTCGTGAGGAGGAGACCTTTTGCGCTTTCTTCAACCTTGCCCGCGAGGCGGCGAATGACCTTTCCGCCGAGCTTCTCCACCCAATCCGCCGTCTTCTGATGAAGCGCGGCGTAAGTCGGATGCGTGGCGATTTCGTTGAGGTATTTCGCGATGGCACCGACGTTCCGGTCGATGCTCCATTCGTTGTCGTTCAACACGACGATCAATCGCTTGGTCTGCGCGGCTGCATTGTTCAGCGCTTCAAAGGTCGGGCCACAGGTGAAGGCGGCATCGCCCGCGACACAGACAACGTGGTCATCTTTACCTGCCAAATCACGGCCCACGGCCATGCCGAGTGCAGCAGAAACAGCGGTGCCCGCGTGGCCCGCGCCGTAGCAGTCGTGCTCGCTTTCGGTGCGGAGACAGAAGCCGTTCAGGCCCTCATACTGGCGAATGGTGTGGATGCGATCCCAGCGACCCGTGAGCATCTTGTGGATGTAGGCCTGATGGGCGACATCGAAGACGAACTTGTCCTGCGGCGTGTTGAAAACTCGGTGCATCGCGAGCGTCAGCTCCACGACGCCGAGGTTCGGTCCCAAATGGCCACCGGTCTCCGCGAGCGTGGTGATGAGCGTTTGCCTGATCTTCTCAGCTAACGCGGGCAGTTGTTCCAGCGGCAGAGCTTTGAGATCGGCTGGGGACTTGATGTCAGGAAGGTCAGGCATGAGTGACGGGTGCGGCGGATATTAGAACAATCGGATTTCGCCGTCATTAGAGGCGGCTTCTTCTGGCGCAGCGGGCTTCTTTTTGGCGGCGCGTTTCGGAGCCTCTTCGCTGGCGGCAGGCTCGCTGGATTCCATCGGCGCGAAGTCACTCAGCGTGGCCTTGCCCTTGCCTTCCAGATCAGCGGTGATGATTTCCACGCGTTTGCGAGCGGTCTCAATGCGGGCGCGGCAGACGCGGAGCAGCTTCATGCCACGCTCATAACCGGTGACCATTTCTTCCAGAGGCAGACGCGCGCCTTCGAGGGAACCTACGATGGTGTCGAGTGACTCCATCGCTTCCTCGAAGCTCAGTTCTTCCGGCGGGCGTTCTTCTTCAGTCATGGCGGATTGGGCGGGCAATCATGGCGCGTGCTGGGAGCGCCGCAAGTGGAATGAAAGTGGGAGAGGGAATCAGCCTGATGGGCTACTTATTTGCTGGCGACTTTCTCCCAGCGTTTTGAGTCAGACATGAACACGATTTCAGCAATGTAGCGGTCATCAATGGACTGTCCAGCGAGCGGAAACAGAAGCTTGTAAGGGAAGTCTGACTGCGCCATCAAATCCACGCCGAAGACGACCGTCATGCCACGGTAAATTTGCGCGGCCCAGCTTCGATATTCGCCATTGAAGATGCCACCCAGATACTCACAGCGGGCTGAAACGGGAGTCATGACAAACCCCGCGATCACGTCTCCGTGGCCGTCCAGAAGCGCTTTCATCCCGTTGAAGTGGGCCTTTTCCATCGGTAGCCAGACACTCGTGCGGTCCGCATACCAAGCCAATGCACAGGGCGCATCTGTGAAAAGCACCTCCTTCTCCGTGGTCATCTCACGCAGCTTCGCCAGACGGTCCGGCAGATACGGTGGCCAGTGGGCGAACTCCCCTTTCAGGTGCAGACCGAGCAGGACATCCGTAGGCAGCTTCGTCAGCATGGGCAAAGCGCCGATGACCGAGGCGATCAAAGCGAACCCGTTTTCGGCCCACCAACTGTTTCTCTCCATCCGCAACCGCGCCCACATCACGGCCAGTAGCGCCAGACCATAGGCACTCATCAGCGGGATGAAAAGACAGTGCAGTTGGTTGTCATCCATCTGATTGTCCGGCAGCCCCGTGACGACCATGCCTACGGTTGCACTCAGCCAGATGATGGCCAAGGCCCAACGAAACTGGCTCGTGGAACTGCGTTTGAAAGGATGAAGCAGGCTCACCAAGAAAAGCGCGGCAGCCAGCGAGCAGCCAAGATGTTCATAGATACTGCGAAGCTGCGAAGTCAGGTTTTCCATCAGCTTCCGCACCAGCACATCCAGATTCACCGCCGGACTGGTGCCGCTGAAATCTCTGAGCAGGGTAGTGACCGAGGATGGCAGGAGCGCCCCCTGAAATAAGGCTTTGCTCGCTCCAAAAAAGTCACCGCACACCGCGTGATTCCTCATGGCCCATGCGCCCAACGCCACAGCAGACGGGATCACGACTAAAAGACCTATCAGATGGCGTGGCGTCAGGTAGAGGACACTCGCAACGACCAGCCCCAGAACCAGCCACACCGCCATCCAATGCGTGAGTAGCATGGTCGCAGCCAGCAGCCCAATGCCGAGCGCCTGAAGCTTCGCATCCCGCCCCTCTTCCTTCCTCTCCAAAGCGAGGACCAGCAGATGCAAAGTCGCCGCTAGGAAGAAGAGCAGCATCATCGGCGCGAGCCCACTGCGCGCCACATCCCAGAGGAACTCACACGCGAGAACACCCACCACCATCCATCCGGCGATCCGGTCATCAAACAAACGCTGCACGGTCAAATAACTGATCCCGACAGCCCCTAGAAAGAACAGGATGGAGAGACAGGCGATGACCCGGTCCAAGGGATAGATTCGCGAGGCCACCCCGAAGTCCCACTGCGAGGATAGCGCCTTAAAAATCGGGGCCATCACCAGCGATGGCAGCGGTGCATTGAAAGTGTCTGACTGATGACTTAGGCTCTCGTCCCGCCCCGCTTTCAAGGACTGCTTCCAGGTGTAGGGCCGCACCACTTTCGTTTGGAAGCCATTCCCGCGCGCCAGCTCCCGCGCGATCTGCGCCTGATCCATGGCCATGGGAGAATAGAGTCCACGGAATGTCACAAAAAGGTGCACAAAGACCAACACCACCACGGCGACGACCATTAACAGTCGGGCAATCATGCTCGTGTCACCATGAGCCTTCTCTCGATTGGGAATGTTTAATTGTCCAGCCATCCTAAGTGCTCGAAACTAGCGGGCTTCGCCCAAATGCCAAGCGGGAACGTGCAAACTTCGACACAGGCCTTTGAATCGAATGCGTCCTTGCCTCGTCATTCATCCATCTCTTGATCTCCCACGAAATTCATTTGCGCCGAAGAAGCTCTGCACCACGCTGATACTGAACCACATCATGAAGACACCTTTTCGTAAATTGTCCCTCGGCTTGATGGCCGCTGCGTTGCTCGCCAGTTGCGCGAATATTCAGGATGATCAGACCCGAACGCGCGTGGAAGGTGCCGGAGCTGGAGCTGTTCTGGGCGCGATCACCGGGGGCGTCATTGGCAATCAATACCACCATCACGCTGCCGAGGGAGCCCTGATCGGAGCCGCTGCGGGAGGTGCTGGAGGTTATGCCATCGGCGATCATGTCGCGCGGAAGAAAGCCCGCTACGCCGCGAACGAGCGCACGCTGGACCAGTGCATCACCCATGCCGAGCAGGTCAATGCTGAGGCCGCAGCTTACAATCGCAGCCTCTCGCGGCGCATTGACACGTTGCAGAAACAAATTACGACCGCCAAGGCCAAGGGAGATCGCGTTGAACTCAAGCGCCTCAAGCAGGACGTGACGCAACTGAAGCAGGAAACCAAGCAGCAGCAGTTGATCATCCTCGATGAAATTGATGACCAGTCCAATGTGACGCGCAAGTCCGGCAGCTCCACGCTGCGCTCCCGCGTGAGTGAGTTGCGCAGCACCCAGTCCTCGCTCTCTCAGTCCCAAGATCGGCTCGCGGACTTGGGCAATCAGATTGACCTTTAACCCTTCTTGCTATGCCTCGTTCCCTGCTCCTTCTCACGGCTCTCCTCCCCCTGCTGAGTTCCTGCGCCACCACGGGCAACCCCAACCAGGGTGGACTCTTCGGCTGGTCACCTGCGAAGGCTGATCAACGCCTCAGCGACCGGGAACAGCGCCTTGATCAGCTTGATCGTGAGAACGCTTATTTACGCTCACGCTCACGCTCCCTGGAAGACACCGCTGATGCCAGACAGCGTCAGCTAGAGGCCACGCGGTGAGAGTCTCGCTTATCATCATCGCGGCGCTCGCGTTGTGTCCGCTTTTGCGAGCCACAGAGCCCACCGAACTGCGAGCAGCGCTTGATCTGTTCAATGAATGCGTGGGCAAGATTCAAGCGAACGCCTATCATCAGGAGACCAAATCCGTCATCCTCGCGAAGGCGCTTCATGGTCTGACCGAGCTTCTCGGAGACACCGCAAGGGCTTATGATGCCGACCTCTCCGCCATGTCGGACGAAGCCGCGCAGTCCTCGTTTGAGCAGGCTTTGCAAAGCATCGCCGCCTCTCCCGGTCAACGTCGCAGCCCGCGTGAGCTGGTGGAAAGCGCCCTGCAAGCCTTCTGTAAACAGCACGATCCTTACACGAACTACATCCGCGCGGATGATTACAAAATGGTGCAGCTCATGAATAAGAGCACCGGCAGTGGCATCGGCATGACCGTGCATGTGAAAGCGGGTGCCTTCTTCTGTCATCCCCTCCCCGGTTCCACCGCCGAAGCCGCCGGCATCAAGGCTGGGGATAAGCTCCTCTCCGTCGAGGGCAAGCCCTTGGAGGGGAAGCCGCTGGAATACATCGCCGGCCTGATTAAAGGCGAACCGGGGACTGAAGTCATGCTGCGCGTGGAGCGCACCTTTGGCCGTTCCCAGAACGTGAACGTGATCCGTGAGGCCATCACCATGCCCAGCTTGATCGTTGAAAAACGGCTCGCGGGCATCGTGCTGCGATTAAGGAAATTCAGCGCTGAATTAATGGCTGAGACACGGCTCGCTCTCAGCCAGCTCAGTGCCGGAAGCACGCTTACGCTGGACTTGCGCGGCTGTCCCGGAGGTAGCTTGGAAGTCGCCGTGGAGTTCGCGAATCTCTTTCTGGAGCCAGACGAACCCATCGTGACGCTGCGTTCACATGGTCAGCCGGATGAAGTTCGCAAAGCCACTCACTCCCGCGAGTTTAAAGCGCCCGCCATCGTGCTGCTCCAAGATGAAGGCACCGCGAGTGGCGCGGAGTTGGTCATCGCCGCTCTGCTCCACAGTCCGCATCTGCGCGCCATTTCTCAAGGCGCGAAGACCTATGGCAAAGGTGTCATCCAGGGCACTTATGACCTGCAAGGCGGCGGTCATCTGGTGCTGACCACTGGCGAGGCCATCGCCCCGCAAGGTCGCGGCTGGGACGGCATCGGCTTGCTGCCTTCGCTGGAGAATAGCGGCAAGATTTTCCCGTGAGTAGCACAGGCTTCCAGCCTGTGGGTGGAACAGGCATCTTGCCTGTTATCAGAAGAATTCAGGCAGGATGCCTGAACTACACACAGCCAAGATGGCCGTGCTACTTACCACGACGAAACGCGGATACCACCATCCCCGATCCGCCGACGACGAACAGAAGCGGGAACCAAATGGCATAGATCGCGGCTTTGCTGCTTTGCTCCAGGATGGCCATTTCAGGATCAGTAGGACTCACGAAGCAGGTCTTGCTCGTCCCCACGGGATAGGTGGCGACGGCGAGTTCAGCTTTCGGCTTGTCCGCTGTCCGACCATTCACGCGGCGGATGCGGGTTCCGGTGTGGATGACTCCATTGACGTTGTAGCGATAGCGAACTTCCGCTTTGTAAGTCACCGGAGAGTCAGGCGTCACGCGGTTCGTATCCAACTGAGAAGTGATGATGATGCAGGGCACTTGAGTCCATGTGCGGGTCTCTTGTGCGCGATGAAAGCTCAGCCATAAGAAAAAAGTAAAAGCTCCACCCAAGATGATAAAGGCTAGTCCCATAACGGCTCTGAACCACCAGGCACCGGATGCGCGGACGGGTATTGTTGCCTGATTCAGGATGGTTTCTTGCGTGGGGGGCTGGTTCATGGCAGAACTGTCACAGAGCATAACGCTGTCACTGAAGTCCGCCTCACCTTTTTGCCGTCCCTTTCATGTCTGTCACTCTCCCTGAAGTCCGCTGGATTCTCCGTGAACCGGACCAAAAACTCCTGGAGGGCCTGAACGGAGATTCCGCACTGCGTAAGCTGCCGCGCCTGGTGCAACGGTTGCTGGCACTGCGCAATTTACAGGACATCCACGAGACGGGCTCCTTCCTCAATCCACGTCTCTGCGAGCTGGGTGATCCCTTTGTGCTGCCCGGCATGGAAGCGGGTGTGAAGCGCCTATTTGAAGCCGTGGACAAGCAAGAATCCGTCGTCATCTTCGGCGACTATGATGTGGACGGAGTGACCTCCCTCACGCTGATGAAGCTAACGCTGAAGGCTTATGGTTTGCAGGCTGAATGCTTCCTGCCACTGCGCATGGAGGAAGGCTACGGCCTGAGCCGCGATGGGTTGGCGCGCTGCTTTGAAGAGCATGGCAAGCCTGCGCTGTTGCTCGCTCTCGACTGCGGCACATCGTCCGTCAATGAAGTGGCTTGGCTGAAGGAACAAGGCGTGGACTGCATCATCGTGGATCACCATGAACCCGGCGAAACCGTTCCTGAATGCGCGGCGCTCATCAATCCGAAGCTGGGCCAGGACTACACTTATTTCTGCACCGTCGGGCTGGTTTTCAAGCTGGCTCACGCACTGCTGAAGACGCGTCGCTTGGACAGCTTCGACTTGCGAGAACATCTCGATCTGGTGGCGATGGGCACGGTCGCTGACCTAGTGCCTTTGCGGGATGAGAACCGCATTTTGGTAAAGAAAGGACTGGAGAAATTAGCCACCACACAGCGCCCCGGATTGAAGGCGCTGAAGACGGTCGTGGGCTTGGATGGCTTTATTCAAGCGCATCACATCGGCTTCCGACTGGGGCCACGACTGAACGCGGCGGGTCGTTTGGATACGGCGCAGACCTCGCTCGATCTCCTGCTGTGTGAGGACGATCATGATGCGCGAGACTGCGCTGAGTTGCTGGACTCGCACAACCGTGACCGGCAGCAGGTGGAAGAAACGGTGTTGCGGGAAGCTCTGGCGATGGTGGATGCGGATGCGTCTCTGACTGAAGCGGCCTGCATCGTGCTCGGCGCGCGCCATTGGCATCCCGGAGTGGTCGGCATCGTGGCCTCACGTTTGATGCGGGATCATCATCGCCCTTCGCTCTTGCTCGCCTTTGATGAGAACGGCGTGGGCAAAGGCAGCGGTCGCAGTGTCCCTGGCATCTCGCTGGTGGATGCGCTTAATGATTGCAGACATCTCATCGTCAAAGGTGGCGGCCATGCGATGGCGGTCGGTGTCACCGTGATGGAGAAGAATCTGGCGGCGTTCCGCGAAGGCATGAGTCACTCCGTGAAATCCCAAGTGCAATCAGACGAGCTGGCCCCGCGATTGGAACTGGATGCCGAGGTCACGCTGGCGGATCTGAACGCGAACTTCTTCGAGCACTACGAACAGCTTGAACCGTTCGGCATGGGCAACTCAGAACCCATCTTCTTGGTGAGCAATGTCGATCCCCAACTGCCCGGCAATGTGATCAAAGAGAAACACTGGAAGATCAACCTGCGTCAGGGCAAAGAGATGCGCCCCGCCATGTGGTTCAATGCTCCGGTCAAAAACGCGCCCGCTCCTCCGTGGGATGTGGCGGTAAGGATTCAGCGACACTTCTTCCGTGGGGAGGAATCTTGGCAACTGATGCTAGTCGCAGCCAGAACAGCGGTGAAATAAGCTGCTCAGATCTTCTTTTTGCCAGCCATGAAGGCTTGGCCAAAAGCGACGGAGACCGCGCCAATGCCAAAGACCAACACGGCGTAGCGATACCACTCGCGCGTGGGCACCTCACCAACAGACACACCCGAGGCCATCGTCTGGCTCACTGCGGTGGAGGTAGCGGCGAGAGTCATCGGAATAGCGATGTCCTGTTCAGCAAAAGCGGCTCCATGAATGAGGAGCAGAGCGAAGAGGAGTTGGATGGCGCGCATAATTAATAAAATAATCCAACCAGAGTTCTCACTCGGACGCAATATTCTTTTTCAGAAATTATTCATCACGGCTTGGTTTTCTTCCTATTTAAGCCCTCTGTAATCTCTTTGCGCAGCGCTTCACTCCTGTGCATATTGAGTTTCATTCTAGCATCCTACATGACTGCAAATACCCCCGCTCCTCGCATCATTCGCATTGGTCTCGCCGGCTTCGGCAATGTGGGTGCGGGAGTTTTTAAAAATTTGGAGAAGAACGCAGATTTGTTAAAAGAACGCACGGGCAGCGTTTTGACCATCGCCAAAGTAGTGGTGCGGGACTTGGACAAGGCGAGAGAAGTTCCGGTGCCACGGGAGCTGTTGACGACCGACTGGCGGGAACTCATCGCTGATCCCAGCATCGCCATCATCGTTGAACTAATCGGCGGAACGACGGAAGCGTTTGACCTCGTGTGTGCCGCGTTGAAGGCCAAGAAACCCGTGGTCACGGGCAATAAAGCCTTGCTCGCGGAGCGGGGTCGGGAGTTGTTCGCGTTGGCGGAAGAGAACAAAGTGCCCATCTATTTCGAGGCGGCAGTGGCCGGGGGAATCCCGATCATCATGGCCATGCAGGAAGCCTTTGTGGGCAATCACATTGAGCGCATCCACGGTATCATCAATGGCACCTGTAATTACATTCTAACCCGCATGGAACAGGCGGGCATCTCGTATGCGGAAGCCCTTAATGAAGCCCAAGCCCAAGGCTACGCGGAAGCTGATCCGACGCTGGATGTGAGCGGCTGGGACGCCGCGCATAAGGCCATCATTCTCGCCTCACTGAGCTATGGCTTCTGGGTCAAACCGGAAGACGTGTATGTGGAGGGCGTGGATCGCGTCACGCTCACGGACATGGGCTTTGCCGCGAAGCTGGGCTACACGATCAAGCTGCTCAGCGTCATCCGTGCTGATGAACTCGGCCGGGTCGAGGTGCGCACGCAGCCGTCTTTGGTTCCGCGCAGCCACGTTCTGGCCAGCGTGAAGGGTGCTTTCAATGCGGTGCTGGTCAAAGGCGACATCGTGGGTGAAACCCTGTTCTACGGCAAAGGTGCAGGCCAGGACCCGACTTCCTCCAGCGTCATCAGCGACCTGACCGCTGCCGCAGCAACCCTAGATGGATCGAGATACAGCGGCTTCGTGCCTCATGGACTTTATGGGCAAAGCAAGCCCGCAGATGAGACGGTGACGCATTATTATCTGCGGCTTAATGTGGCGGACAAACCCGGTGTGCTGGCTCAAGTGGCCACACTGCTAGGTGATCGTGGCATCGGCATTTCCTCGGTGATTCAGCCCGAAGATCTCACTGCGGAATCCACTCCGCTGGTGCTGATGTTGGACGATGCTCCGCTAAAGGCGATGAAGCTGGCAATCGCCGCCATCGCAGCTCTTGAGTGTGTGCGCGAAGAGCCCGTGTGGCTTCGCGTGGAGACGCTGGAGTAGCCGACTCAGGTGGCAAGAGGAAGTTCCAACGTGAAAGTAGCCCCAGTGCCGGGTCCATCACTATGGACGCGCAGGGTTCCTCCGATTTCGGTGGCCGCTATCGCCCCACTGTGGAGACCGAAGCCGTGTCCTGTTTTCTTAGTCGTGAAGCCGTGGGAGAAGATACGAATGAGATTTTCTGGGGCGATGCCGACACCGTTGTCCTGCACACTGATGCTGACGAACATCTCACCTGAATTCTGGATTCTCAGCGTGACTTGTTTATCATTCCGTCCCATTTCATCAACGGCCTGCTCGGCATTGGTGAGCAGATTGACGAGGATTTGCAGCACCTTGTGGCGGTCCACCTGCACCTTCGGCACGGTGTCGATTTCTTGCACGACTTTGATGTGGCCGCGCACGAGGGAGACGGCATTCATTCGGAGTGCGTCTTCGATGAGGTCTTTGGGCTCAACCAGTTCGCTCATTCCGCTGACTTTAGAGTAGCTCTGCTGCATGGCGACGATCTCCTTAATGTGGCCGATGTGAGACGTGATGACATCCACTTCAGCGAGCAGTTCCGCGTGCTCTTCACGCAAGACCTGACTGATGGCAGAGATGACCCCGGGGATGCGTTGGCCACGGGAATCATTCGTGACGAAATCACCGAAGTTGGCCAGATGTTCGTTGATCAAGCCAGCGGTTTTATGCAGAGTTTCCACCTTGGAATGGCGGAGGCGTTCACTGATGACATTGCCGGAGACATTGACGCTGTTGAGGACGTTGCCCACGTTATGCAGCACGCTGGTGGCAACTTCAGCCATGCCAGCGAGGCGGGAGCTTTTGAGCATCTGTTCTTGCGATTTATGCAGGGCTTCCTCGGCTGCCCTGCGTTCGCTGACATCACGGATGACGGTGGAGAAGCTCTCCACTTCACCTGCTGAATTTTTGTGGGCGATGATGACCTGGGAGACGTGAATTTCATGGCCATCCCTACGCAGAAGCGCGGTCTCTCCTGACCAGTGGCCGTCGCGCATGGCCGTCGGTAAAGCTTCATCACGAATGAGGTCGCCCGCCCATGCGGGATGGTAGTCGCGGATGTGCATGGAATTGACATCCACGTCAGTGGGCAATCCGATCAATTTACGTCCGGCAGGATTGATGTAAAAGGTGCGCCCACTGGAGTCAGCTCTGCCGACGAAGTCTGGTGTGACTTCGTTAATGGCGATGAGCTTTTCCATTCCATACTGAGCCCGTTTACGTTCAGCGATCTCGCTTTCGAGAGTGGCTAGCTGGTCGCGCAGCTCATGCTGCGCGCACTGCAAGTCACTGTCCTGCGCTTGGATTTGCGTGAGCATCTGGTTGAAGGCTTCCGTGAGGGTGCCCACTTCATCCGTTCCTGTTTTATCTGCGCGGACGGTATAATCTTTAGCTTCTGCAATCTGTTGTGCGGTGGCGGTAAGCCTAATAATGGGAGCCGTCACGAGGTGCTGCAAACGACCGCTTAGGAAGTAGGTGATGACGAGAGATCCCGTGATGACGAGGGCTAGAATACTGCCATAGAGCTTCAGTAGGGCATAATAGGAGGCGCTGAAATCTGCCAGCAGATAGAGCCTGCCTTGCTGCTGTTTCTCTCGGACGACCAATCGCGAGAGCAGCACCCGATTGCCATCAACGAGGATATCCGCGCCGGGCTTCAAAGCCTGGATCATTTCATTCCCGGCACTATCTCCAAAGTGGGCGAGCTGGGTGCCATTATTCAAATCCAGCCTGGCAGAAGCGATCTGCGGCATGGCTCCGAGTCCGCTGAGAATCTGGTCCGCCTTCTCCCCATCCTCGAACATGGCGGCAACGGCGACATTGCTCGCGATTATATCGGCAGTGATCGCAAGCTCGTTGATCATCCGGCTTTTGATTGTCCATGCCTGAAAGGCAAAGAGAGCTACGCAGGCGATGAGCAGCACCACGCCAGTGATGAGCATGATCACCGTGGTGATCTTTTGGCGAATGGAGCTGGAGCGAAGAAGGTTCATGGCTTGTCCACGATCTTAGCGATGCCGAGCAGATCGGAAGGGATACTGAGGTGAGCCTGGCGCGCGGCTTGTGCATTGATCTCCAGTTTGATTTTTTGATTCCTAACCACGAACCCGATGATGCCGCCATGAAGGGCAAAGTCCTCATCCTCACCGACGATCAGCACCGGCAGACCTTTCACGGCGGACGTGACTTCCTTGACACTTTCTGAAACCGTAACAAAGACGATTTTACAGGCACGCAGAGCATCTGCGTTACCCACTGGAACATTCCTTACCACTAGGGGATGTGCCCCGACGCTCCGTCCTGCCAAAATGCTGCCGAGCCCACCACTGAAGGGATCACGACCTACGACGCCGATGATCATGGGTGAGTCCGGCTTCGCAAAGGCCGTTTCTGGCCATTTGACCAATAAGGCGAAATTATAGAGGTAAGCGGCCTTCACCGCAGACTCGGGCTCACTCCGCAGTGGGGTCGCGAGAAACCAGAGACTCAACAGAGTCACGAGCATCCGGCAACACCGCCCCTGCTTCAGGACGGGCGCATGGTGCTCAGTAATGGCTGTGAAGACCATGCTTTTAGAAATGGTAAGTGAGCTTCACTTGAAAAGTTCTGCCATCCTGAGCGATCGAGTCCTGTAAGTGCTCCACACCCCCAGGATAGGTATAATGCTGACCGAGAAGATTA
Organism: Phragmitibacter sp.; assembly: GCA_025361865.1. Lineage (GTDB taxonomy): Bacteria > Verrucomicrobiota > Verrucomicrobiia > Verrucomicrobiales > Verrucomicrobiaceae > JANYJH01. The sequence goes on along the minus strand of JANYJH010000430.1, from coordinate 3,340 downwards.
TAGATTGAAGCGGAGGCATCCAGACCGGGCGCGATGGCTCTGCTGAAGAGCGTGAAGTTGAGAAGCCACACTGCTGGAGTTTCATGATTCTGGAGGGTCATCCGCTCGCTGCCGTAGAGCAGTTCCAGACCGCCAAAAACCCTGTTCTTCCAGAGAGGGACTGCGACCTGCGCCTTGATGGTGTTCCTCGGTGAGTTTACGAGCCAACTGTTCGTCTGCTTGTTGCTCGCGTCCTGATGCGTGTAGCTACCCCGCAGCAGCAAGCCATTCTCCCATTTGCCCTCGATTTCCGCTTCGGCACCCATGACCGTCGCATCACAACTGTTGTTATAGACCAGCAGGCCGTTGGAGAGACTTTGGCTGTTGATGATGCCTTCAATCTCGTTGCGAAAGACAGAAGTGCTGGCGCGCCAATGACGGCCAAAGTATTGCTCCACTACCGCCTCGTAGGAATTGACCGTCTCAGGCTGAAGATTGGGATTCGCGGGCTGAGTCGGTGAATTGTAGGCAAGCTGGTAGATGTTGGCCGCGTGAAAGGCCTGGCCGTAAAGTAGCTTAACCGTGGTGTCTTCCAGCGGCTTCCACACGAACGCCATGCGGGGGTCCGCCTTGTCTCCAAAGCTATCGTAATGATCCCAACAGAGTCCGGCAGATAAGGCGAGCTCCTTCGTGATCTTCCACTCGCTATCGAGGTAAGTGCCGAAGACCAACAAATCACTCTTCGTATTCAGGTAGCTCACATAGGGCGAGAGGTCGTAGTTGCGCAGACTGATGTCGCTGCCTTGTCGCACCTCCGTGCCCATCGCTACACGTAGGGAATCAAAAAAACGACGGCTCACTCCCATTTCCGCTCCCCACCAACGGGCGCGGTCAGCATCGTTATTGAGCGCGCGCCCGGTTGCTCGCTCATAGTATGAAGACGTCGCGTAGTCATAGCTATCAAAATGCGCACGACCCGAGAGCGACCAGCCTGATTCCGTCTCGTGCGCATAGCGGAGTTCCATATAACCACGGGAATCAACCGTGTTGTTCGGAGTATTGAAGACACTTTCAAACGAAGCTGTGGGCACATCCTTTTTTCGGGAAACGTAGCCGCCTTGGATCGTGAAGTCGCCATAGCTCACCTTTCCCATCGTGGACCAGTATTGATCTCCATCCAAATTCATGGCCAGACCATGATTCGTCTTCGGCGAGTCGAATTCCTTGTAGTAGAGACTTTTTTGCCCCTCGCTGGAGTAAGTGCTCACCGAGAAGAGATACTCGAACCCCGTGGACAACTGATCCCCGATAGTGAGCCGCCCGCTGTAAGTGCCGAGGCTGCCGTCCATGACCGCCGCTTCCACTCCGTGAATATCCCGGCCCCGTCGGCTGATGACATTGATCACGCCAAAGAAGGCATTGCTTCCGTAAACCGCTGAGCTCGGGCCCCGCACAAATTCCACACGATCCACCAGATCCAGATCTAGCAGTTCATCGGTGCCGAACGCCGTCGTATCATAGATCGGCTCATTCATGCGGTGGCCGTCGATCAGTAGCAAATTGCGGGAACCATAGTCGCCGAGGCCACTGAAGCCCCGCACGCCCGTATAGCTGTAGTTGCGATCATAAGTGACATCAAAGCCCCGCACTCCGCGCACCACATCACTTAGGGTGCGGTAACCGAAGCGCTGAAACTGGTCCTGGGTCACGACCGAAACCGAGGCTGGCGCATCCGTCACTTTCTGACTGAACTTCGACGCTGAGTAAACCGTATCCACAGTGATCTCGGCGAGTTGCAGAATATTGAGGTTGAGCAGTTGAAAGGGGTCTGACTCAGCTCCTGCTTCCATTGGAACCATGCTCAACAAAACCACCACCGCGACGAGTGACCCAATGCAGCAGGATCGATCTCGCTAGGCAGCGCACCAGAGTCGCAGCCGGAACCCAACCGCTCGGAAGTTGGTCGAGTAGATTTGTGAGCAGGGAGTAACGGCAAAAGCATATCAACAATTTGGAAATTATCGCTTATGCTAATATTACATCCAGGTAAATCTTAAAAGCCATAAGTTTTCTACAAACTGGCAGCGCCTTGTTTTAGCAGATGCTATGGCAACGGAGCTTTTCCGAAACGTCAACGCTAAAGAGGACGCGGCTTGTTCTTTCGGAATTCACCATCGAAAGAAAAATGGTGGGCAGGGATGGGTTCGAACCATCGAAGGCGTAAGCCTGCGGATTTACAGTCCGCCCCGATAGACCACTCCGGCACCTACCCATTATCGCCAAGAGTCTAATTTGGCGAGGGCATTGATAGAAGAATAGCTGGGCTCTTGCAAGTGGAAATTAGATGTCTTGCAAAGGTTCATCAGCGTCAGCGGCTTAGAGCGGTGCCGGCCTTGAAAATGCAGGGTTCCAGCTCTCCGGCACGCTTCGTGCTTAACTGGTCGCTTGCCAAGACTGCCCCCCCAGCCTAGTCTGCCTACCCTATTTACCCGCACAGGCGGGTCGCTAACTCCAACTCCTCAAGTGGCTCGATGACCAAGCATCCCTATTACGACGAACCGATTCCGAACGAAGGCTCTCTGCACCGCATGGACCTAGAACGAGATGCCTGCGGCGTGGGCTTTGTCGCCCAGATCAACGGTAAACGCAGCCACCAGATTCTCGAATACGCCCTCGGCGGCTGTTGCAATGTCATCCACCGTGGCGCGATGGAGGCGGATATGAAGACGGGTGATGGCGCGGGTGTCCTCACTCAGATTCCCCACGGTATCCTTATTCCCGAAGTGGAGAAGCTCGGCCACAGGCTGGAGCATCCGCTTGACCTTGCGGTCGGCGTCTTTTTCCTTCCTCAAGACGATACCGCGCGGCTTAAAATCCAGCTCGTCGCGGAAGCCGTGCTCTCCAAGCGCGGGGTGAAAGTGCTTTGCTGGCGCTCCGTGCCCGTGAACGAGCGTGAGTTGGGCGACAAGGCCCGCCGCACAATGCCGAATATCATGCAGCTCCTCATGGAGCGTCCGAAGGAGATGGATGATAATCCCTATGAGCGCGTGCTTTTCCTGGCGCGCCGTGAGATTGAGATCAAGTGCAAGCAGCAGAAGATCGGCGACTTCTATATCCCTTCGATGTCGCACCGGACGATCATCTACAAGGCGCTCGTGGTGGCTACGGCTTTGGAGAAGTTCTACCTCGATCTTCAGGACGAACGCTATGAAACTGCGCTCGCTGTCTTCCACCAGCGCTTCTCGACCAACACGTTCCCGACTTGGGCCTTGTCCCATCCATTTCGGATGCTCGCGCACAATGGCGAAATCAACACCGTGCGCGGGAATCGTAACTGGATCGCCTCGCGTGCATCCGACTT
>JANYJH010000414.1 GCA_025361865.1 Phragmitibacter sp. | reverse complement strand
TGATCTCGCTGGCGACGCTCAAGCCGATGCCCATACCGCCTTCTTTCTCACTGTAAAAGAACTCGGCAAAGTGCGCCAAAGCGGTATTAGAAAAACCTTTCCCGCTGTCCGTGAAGGTGATCTCCACTGTGTTTTCGTGGCGAAGCGCTTTCACGGTGAGCTGGCCTCCTTTGGGCATGGCCTGAAGGGCGTTGATGAGGAGATTGGAGAAGACCTGTTGCAGACGACGATGGTCTCCCTTGATGATCAACGACTCATCCGCGTGAAGCTCCGCTTTCACCTGCGCATGGTCCAACTGGGGACGATGCGCGGCTAGCGTGGCGAGCAAGAGCTGGTGCAAATCCATCTCCGATACGGCGGGTGGCTCAGGCTTACTGAGGAACATCCATTGGTTCACGAGGCTTTCGATTCGGCCTGCTTCACTGGCGATCGTGACTGCGCTCGTATTCTCAGTGCCCCAGAGTTGAGCGTGCATTTTTATGGCGGCTACGGGGTTCTGAATTTCATGCGCCAGCGCTGCGGTCATGCGACCAAGCACCGCCAGACGCTCCGCGTTGACGCGCTGTTCGCGCTCGTTTTGCAAGGCTTCACGAGTGCGAATGAAGGCGCGCGCGACATCCCCTATTTCATCCGCTCTGAGTGCTTCAGGAAGGTCCAGCGGCTCAGGCTTTTCGATGTCAGGAAGTTTAGCCGCGAGGTGTCTTAGGGGCAACACGAGGCCGCGACCCACCAGCCAGGCCACGAGCAAAGCGCTGCTCCAGAAGATGCCGAGCGCCGCCGCCGTGCGCCAGTGCTTGAGCGATTGGAGAAAAGGAAGTTGCGGACGAGCGAGCATCAGATCATCGCCGGAATGCAGCGCTATCGCCACGGTTTCCCACGAGCTGATGACGCGGCAGTTTCCATCGGCTGGTGTTTGCAGGAACGCCTGCCACGTCTCGGGTGAAAGCCGTGGATTCAAGGCAGGAATGAATTCTCCTGTGTTCCGAAAGGTCACATGCACGCCGAGGACTTCGCTCAGTTGCCGCGCCATGCGTTCACTGGAAGGCAGCCTCACATTATTGATGAACTCCGCATTCGTCCGCGCCAGGATTTCAAACTGGCCGCGTTCCTCATGGGCCACCAGCCAAGCCATCCAGAGCAGCAAGGCGATGGAGCCCGCGAGCACGAAGGCCGCGAAGGGCAGTCCGATGCGCCAGTGAAGTCGGGTGAGAGGCATGGTTTGGAAAAGGATGGAACACGGGATTTTGTCGCAAACAGGACAAGAAGCAAAGACGCGAGTGAGCTGATTTTGCGATGATCAGGGATTGTTCACGGACGGTCGGTTGGTGGATGAAGAGTGTTCATGAGCGGCTGGTCGTGGAACCATGCGCTGATGCTGCATCCCTTATGCCATAAGGCTTTGACGGTTTCGCCAAGAGCTTGGCACACTCCCTGCCATAGCGACGCTCGCAGATTTTTCTGCGTGAACCAAACACCTCTCTAACACCACCACTCATGACCTTAAACAAACCCATCACCCTCTCTTTGGCTGCGCTCGCGCTGGGAATCAGCCACCTCGGAGCTGTGGAAAACAAGACCCTGCCCACCGTCACCGTTACCGCTCCTTCAGACGACATCATCGCGCCTGACACCCTTGTGGGCCCTTATAACCAGCCTGAGTGGACGGAACACCGTCGTTTCACCACCACCCGCGTTTATCTTCAGCAAGAGGCCGGAGAAATCGGTTTTGAACAATGGTGGAGAGCCCGCAGCTACGATGATAAAGATCCCGCACACCGCTTCAGCTCGGAACTCGAGATCGGTCTGCCGCACCGCTTCCAGTTGGACCTCTATTTGAACCTCGCGAACAGCGATGGCTCCTTCCACTTCGATGAATTCGCGGTGGAAATGCGCTACGCCTTCGCTGACTGGGGTGTCATTCCCTTCAATCCGACGCTCTATGTGGAATACGCCTTCGTGAATCACGACTTCGGTGGCGATACGTTGGAGTCGAAGATCCTCTTCGGTGACAGCATCGGCAAGAACTGGCAGTGGGGCCTGAACTTCATCTATGAGGTGGAGTTGAGCCACGAGCGTGCCAATGAGTTCGCGACCTCCTTCGGTCTGAGCTACAGCATCAGCAAGTCCTTCGGCGCCGGTGTGGAAATGCAATACAAGCGCGAAACCGTCGCTGGTTCACGTCACGACCCTGAAGTGCAGTTTGAGATCGGGCCTTCCTTCCAGTGGCGCCCCTCCCAGAACACGCACCTTGACCTCGTAGCCCTCTTTGGCACGACGAACCAAGGCCCACGCATGGAGTCCTTCATCATCTTCGGCTGGGACTTCGGTGGCAGCAGCGGCAGCAGCGGCAGCAGCGATAAGAAAGACGACCATCGCTACTCCCCTGTGTCCATGCATCAGAACTAAAAGGGAACTGTAATCCTGGCAGCCTCATAAGCTGCGCCCTGAGCCGGAGTGCAATCGTTCCTTGCACCCCGGCTCTTCTGCGTTTAGAGCCTGCCTCGCCAATTCATGAAAGCCATTCTCGCACTGGAAGACGGACGTTATTTTGAAGGTGAAGCCTTTGGATCCCAAGGAACTCGCACCGGGGAGATTTGTTTCAATACCTCCATGACAGGTTATCAGGAGGTGCTCACGGATCCTTCCTATCGCGGCCAGATCGTGGCCATGACTTACCCGCTGATCGGTAACTACGGCATCAACGAGCACGATAACGAGAGCGAAGCACCGCATGTGCGCGGCTTTGTGATCGAGGAACTTTGCGCCGCGCCCAGCAACTGGCGGAGCACGGAGTCCCTGCAAGATTATCTGAAGCGCTATGACATCCCCGGAATTCAGGGGATAGACACACGCGCGCTGACCAAGCATCTGCGGACGCGCGGGGCCATGCGCTCCGTCATCACAAGCGAAGTGGCGACCGTGGAGGAAGCCGTCCGCCTTGCTCAGGAAAGCGCGCCGATGGAAGGTAGCGACTTCGTCAAAGAGGTGTCCACGCCGAAGATTTATCCTTGGGACCCGAGCAGTGAGTATAGCAAGGAATGGGGCATTCCGAATCCAAGCCAGAACATCCAATCCGGCCCGACGGGAGCCTTTGCACCGTTGAAGCCGGTGAAGCATCGCGTGGTGGCTTATGATTTCGGCATCAAGCGGAACATCCTGCGCAATCTGCGTCAGGAAGGGTTCGAGGTGCAGGTGGTGCCTGCGGATACGAAGGCGGCGGATGTGCTCGCCTTGAAGCCGGATGGCGTCTTCCTCAGCAATGGGCCCGGCGATCCGGGCGCGCTGGATTACATTCATGCGGAGATTCGGCAGCTCATCGGGAAGCAGCCCATCTTTGCCATCTGTCTCGGGCATCAGATTCTCGGTCACGCCTTTGGAGGGAAGACCTTTAAGCTCAAGTTCGGTCATCGCGGTGGGAACCAGCCGGTGAAAGATCTTCGCAGTGGTAAGGTGGCCATCACCAGCCAGAACCACGGTTTCGCTGTGGATTCCGACTCGCTGCCTTCGAATGTGGAAGTCACGCACCTCAATCTCAACGACGGCACCGTGGAAGGTCTGCGCCATAAAGATCACGCCGTTTTCAGTGTCCAATACCACCCCGAAGCCGCGCCCGGCCCGCACGATGCGAGCTACTTCTTCAGTGAATTTGCCAATTTGATTGAAGCCTCGCGCTAAATCAGCTAACCTGCTCTGTCATGCCCAAAATTCATCTCACCACCACCGACGGCACCTCGCTTGAGTTCGAGATCACCGAGCGCGTCAGCTTTGGCCGCGCCGAAGGAAACGATGCGCTCATTCCTGACGGTTCCGTCTCCAGCAATCACGGCGAGTTCGCCCCGCATGGCGATGGCGTTGAGATCACGGATAAGGGCTCCACGAACGGCACTTTCATCAATGGAGAGCGCACGTCCGGCGGAGTCATCAACCCAGGTGATGCCTTTAAGATCGGTTCCGTCGAGGGCTATGTGATAGGTGATGCGCCAGCCGTTGAAGAAGAAGCCGCTGCTGAGAGTGAAAGCGAAGAGGCAGAGGATAATCATCCTACCTGGTCCGTTCCGACTTCTGGCGGTGGCGCACCGATAACGGGTCTGGGCGCGACGCCTTGCCCCGCAGAGCTTCGGAAGGGCTTCGGCCCTCAAGCGAAGAAGAAGGATGGCAAGGCCACGCTGGTCATGGCGCTCGGAGTTCTCTCGCTCATTATCTGCGGAGTTGCCGCCTTCCTGATTTCAAAAATGGGCGAATCCTGATCGCGGAATCAGCACGCCAAGAGCACGGTGGGTGAGCCCCTGTGCCACGACGCCAGCGCCTGAGAGCGGTGCGACGTGTGAACCTGCCCACGAGAAAATTTGCGCCCCAGCGCGCCAACCCTTCATCATCAACTAACTAGCATCATGGCAAATACCATCATCGTCGGCCTCCAGTGGGGGGACGAAGGCAAA
>JANYJH010000411.1 GCA_025361865.1 Phragmitibacter sp. | reverse complement strand
GGGCGAGCTGCGGCCTGGGCTGCTTCGCGGCTCATGTCCGCAGAAATCCTCCGCTCAACGGCCCTCTGCCAGATGATCTTGCCGGTGAAGGAGTTCAATGAGCTGGGCCAGTTCGCCCAGGTGCTTTTCAAGTTCATCTGGCAGAGGGCCGTTGAGCGGAGGATTTCTGCGGACATGAGCCGCGAAGCAGCCCAGGCCGCAGCTCGCCCCGTTTTCCTTTGGGCGGACGAATCACAGTTTTTCGTCAATTCCTACGATGCCCTTTTTCAGAGCACGGCGCGAAGCTCCCGCGCCTGCACCGTTTACCTGACCCAGAACCTCCCCAGCTACTTCTCTGCCTTCGGCGGGCAGAACTCCCGCTCCGATGCGGAGAGCTTCCTTGGGAACCTCCAAACGAAAATTTTCCACGCCAACGGCGACCCGACCACGAACAACTGGGCAGCGGATTCCATCGGCAAGACGCGGCAAGCGACGTTTTACGGTGGATTAAATGAAGCGATGGCGAAAGGCGGCACGATGAGCCAGAACGCAGGCGGCAGCATGGTGCTGGAATACGTCGTGCAGCCGCAAGAGTTCACCATGCTGCGCACGGGTGGCCCTGAATCTGAATATCTTGTGGACTCGATCATTTTCCAAGGCGGGCGGCGATGGCTCGCGACCAAGAAGGGCGAGCCGGTCGCTCAGAATTTCATCCGGCATGTCTTCTCGCAAAAGTCATAGGGCAGGGCAACGGTGAACAAATCCACACATGAAGGACCGGCAAATTCAATCCACAGGAGCGCAGCCAAGCGTCCCAATTCTCAGTCCCATCCTGCACTGGCTGGCGATGCCGGCCATAGTGTTCCTGCGCTCCCGATTCGGCTTTTCGTTTCTCAGTCCCAAAAGTGTTTTCTTCGCCTTCGTTTGGGCGCACCTCCTGTTCTCGATCTACGCGTGGATAGAGCAGGGCGTTTGGTTCAAGTATTGGGCCGTGGCGAGCTTCGGTCTTGGCGCGGCTGCGTTGTATCTGCTGCACCTCATGCTGGCCTTTTCACGGGAAGTGGGCAGGCAGGGCAAGCACGACTTCTATTCAGGGACATCGCACCTGCTGCTGCTTCCCGGCTTCAGCCAGCTTCGCGGCAACCCGCGCTCCGAGCTGATGGTGCATCTCTGGGTCGAGCCTTTTCTGGCCTTGACCACTGCGGCGATGCTTCGCGCTTTTTTCACAGAACACCGCCTTTCAACATGGCTGGTCCTTGTCGCCGTCGCCATGTGGCTGAAGGAGTTCATCAATTTCTGGTATGGCATCCGCTCGGAGAAAAAGCACGAGGACATCATTGAAGACGCCAAGGAGAAGATGCCAGGGAGCGGCGCTGCTGAAGTGCCACTGCCAGCGGCAGGAACCCGCAAACCAAGGGCGAAGCAGCCTCCCCAGACAGCCGAGGATGAGCAGGCAGTGAAGGCATTGGAATTCCGCTCCGCAGAAGTGTTGCGACTGATGCCTCCCCATTCACTGGAGCAGGCCGAGCTGAATTACCGCCATCTCATCAAGACCGTCCATCCCGATCCGAACAACGCGGACGCAGGAACCACCGAAAAAGCGGCGACTTTGAATGAGGCCATCGAGTATTTCCGCCGAACTCTAGGCGGCTGATTTTCGGCCTTTCGTTTCGATGCGAACCGAAGTCACAGGATGGCCCATCGACTGCCAGACTGCTTCAAGCTTGTGCTTGAAATTGGTTTCCACCCAATCAGCCACGAATTTGAGGTTTGCGCGATAGGTGAGAGTGCCATCTACCAGCTCGCCAAGCTGCAACCTTTCCAACCAAGCTTTCACTTGGTCTCCTCCAATTTGTTTGCGCATCAACTCCAGCACGTTCTCCCAGGCTTCTTCCAAAGGCGTTCGCTCGATAAGCACAAGCTGCGCCTCTTGAACCGGATGTTCCTTGGCCTCAATCACCGCCCGTTTTTCTTTGCGTTCCATGAGCAGCATGTCTTTGCCTTGAGCCGAACTCACATGCTCCAGCCTAACCCCCGGCAGGTCATTCTTCTTCACCAGCTTTCGGAGCGTGCTCGCATAGTGCTTGTATGCCTGCTGCGAAGCGGATTTCTGGTAAAGGCTCTTGAACGTCTCTTTCCAGACGCCTGTCGGGCCTCCCGTGGCTTTTCGCGCATAGAGATAAAGCCAGCGCTCCACACTGCCTGAAATATCAAAATACCGTTTGTCGAGAGTCAGCACATGGAAGTCCTGAATGCTTTCAAAGAGCCATTCGGCCAGCACGACTTCAATGCCGCGAATTTCGCCTTTTTCTTCCGTGATCTCCCATTCTGAAATCCACGAGAACTGCCTGATGCGTTTACGACTACGCTTGCCTTGTTCGGATCGGATGGTGGTTTGAATGCTCGTCATCTTGAGGCGGTGCAGGGCATCTTTGAGCCGCTGATATTGCCCGCCGCCGGGTTCACGGTTCATCCACGCGAGGAACTGATACGGGGTGAAGTGAATTCGGCGTGAAGGCTCAAGCCCCTTCCTCTTGGCTTCAATCCATTGCGAAATGGCATAGATGAGCAAATCCTGATCGTGGATCGTGGCAATGCCGTGTTCCCCGCTGCCGGTGATGCGGACCGTTTCAGTTTGGCCCGACCTCGCGTCCACATACTCGTGCTGAATGGCCTCAGTTCTTCCGGGTGTCAGACTGAACCAGCAACGCGCCATCAGATCAATCTGGTCTTTGGGAGCGATGTCAGCCGAGGACGCTATGAACCTTTCCAAGTTCTGATGTTCTTTGATCCCACCCTCAATCATCCTGCCCATGCCCTTCGGCATAGCATGATTGGTTTGAAAAAACAATATCGTCAGAGCAGCGACCTTGGGGCCGGATTTATCCGAACTTTCCAACCATCGTTAGACCAGCAACCCTTTGAATCGTCATGCCAGCGACCGTATCGTCAGACCAACGACCAACCCACGTCAAGCCAGCGACTTTGCTGTCGTCACAGCAACGACCTGGCATCGTCAGAGCAGCGACCTGAACAGCTCTCAAGCCTAAGCTGGCTGCGCTTCTCCGCCTCTCTAAACCTTACTTAAACAGTAAAGAATAAAACCTTTAAACCCCGTCGGCAGCCGACGCGCCTTTTTGAAAGGCTCGCCTGCCTCCGGGTGTCTGGCAGGGAAGAACCAAAAAACTAGCAAGCTAGCTAGTAAGCTGTGTTGCAAGTTTGCAACCCTCCGCAGAAAAATGCAGTCACTCATCAGTCAGGCGTTCGGGATGCTATCGGCGACAGGAGTGAATCACTATTCTGCCAAAAAGAGGCAGACATGATTTACGGACTCACAAATTCAAAAGGCGGTGTTGGCAAAACAACCATCGCAGTTCACTTGGCAGCTTGGCTCGTCAAAAAGAAGCGCAGCGTCATCTTCATTGATGCTGACCCTCAATCTTCGGCATCACAATGGATCAAGGAACTGGCACTGCCGATCCAGCTTGAGCAGATCGACTCGCCGGAGGAAATAATTCATCGGCTCGCCAAACTCGCGGGCGATGCGAATGACATCGTCATTGACGGCCCCGCAGGACTTTCAGCAACGACCAGGGCCATCATGCTTCGTGCTGACCGCGTGTTCTTTCCATGCGGACCGTCCATTCTTGATCTCCGAGCTGCCTCCAAAGCCGTGCAGCTTCTTCGCGAAGCGCAGAAAACACGCAAAGGCAAACCGGAAGGACTTCTCATCCCCAACAAGCTGCAAAAGCGCGGACGCCTCAGCCGTGAAATGATGAACGCCGCCAAAAAACTTGGCGTGGATGTCACCGCTGGAGTGTGCCTTCGTCAAAGCTTCGCGGACTCCGCAGGGCAGGCCAAAGTGGTCTGGCAAATGGGCGCAGGGGCTTTGCTGGCCTCTCTCGAAATGCAGCAGCTCATGAAGGATATGACCCGTGGTTAACCGACGCTCACTCGACGACGCGCTTACCCCTGATGAGCAGAGTTTTCTTGAAACCGGCAAGACTGCCAAGGCAGAGCCGAAACCGAAATCTGAAGCAACCTCAAAAAAGGAGAATCCCCCCATGGCAAGAGCAGCACTGAAAGAAAATTTTGCACAACGACCAACCGCCCAGGTGCCACCAAGTTCCGCACTGCCTCAGTTCACGATGGCGGGTGCCGTCTCCCTGAATGTTCGCATCGAACCCGAGATCAGCACCGCACTCCTCAGAGCGTCCATGGACCGGAAAATCCAGAGGCTTGACCCGTTCACGCAGCGCGACATCGTTGCCGAGGCTCTTGCCGAATGGCTCAACAACCACGGCTACCTTGCCTGATCAAGTCGCCGGTTTTATACAGCCATTTTATACAGTCACGGCCTGAAAACGTGCAATTCAGCCCCACTGGATGCAATTGGGAGCAACGCGCAACCATCGTCGAACCCTTGTGCTGCAAGGCTTTGCAAATGAATGCAACACAGTGCAACATCATGGAATACAACAGGAGTGTCCGCGCTCCTTTTGGCCCCACTCACGCCAGCGCCTCTTTGCAATACTGGACGCACTTCGCCACTTCGGCGACGGCGGTGGAGCCTTGGGGAATCTGGTATTCCAGCTCGATCTCGGCGGGGAAGGTCCACTTCTCCTTGCGCATCAACTGCAGCACTTCCTTGATCGGTGTCTGGCCCTGGCCCCATGCGACGTTGCCGCCGTCGGCGGTGCGGTCCTTCAGGTGCAGGCTCACGATGCGGTCATGATACTTCTCCAACACGGGGATCGGTGACTTGCCCTTCGAACCCGCGACGTAGTGACCGATGTCGAGGTTGAAGCCGATGAACTGGCCGAGGTCCAGAATGGAATCGTGCTGCTCCATCTCCGGCAGGTTGTTTGTGTGGTTGTGAAACCCGACCCAGATCTTATGCTTGTCCGCAAACGGTGCGACGCGCGCGGCGAGGATGGCATTGCGCTCGGTGGTCACGCCGGTGCAGCCCAGCGCCTTGGCCACGAGGAAGCTGAAGTCAATCTCCTCATCCGACTGACCGAAGCCCATCTTGTGGATGTGGATATTCACGCCCGCATCGTTATACATCTTCCGCAGTTCACGGCACTTCGCGAGCTGCTGCTCACGCTCAGCGTCGGTGGCTTTGCCTTTAATACCAGCGAAGCCCTGGATGGGGCCGCCCATGAGTTCGGTCTCGCTTAGGCCGTCATCAAGCAACGCTTTGAGCGTCTCCTCGGCTGTCTTCGCCATGCTGCGGTAGCTATACGTGATGCATCCGATGCGCACACCGTTGAAGACGGAGTTGGGCTTGTCTGCGGCAGACGCAAACCGGGGAAGCGTGAAGCTGGTGGCGGCTGCGACGGCGGTGCCGAGAAAGCTGCGGCGTGTGAACGTGTTTGATCTCATAGGAAGGCTAGGTTGAGGTGCGCTGCTTACTCTGCCCTAATCTCACGGAAATCAAGGACTTGGCGAGCTTTGGCTTCGCAATCTTGCTCAGAAGTTCCCCGCAGAGTTCAACCGCCTCGTAGAGTGCGGGGTGAATGCGATTTGATCCGCATTCGATGTGTGCCAAAGGTAATCACTCGTTTTCGAATGATCTTTTCTTATGCCGCATCTTTTCCGCACTACCGACAATCGCGTTTGGAAGGCCAGTCAGCCCATTCCTTTGTTTCGAACGGATGGGACTGAGTGTGTAGGTATCTGGGGTGGCTCTGCTCAGGGTGAAAAGCTCAAATGGTGGTTGAGCAAGCCGGGCCATGAACTGGTGCAAACGGCAGTGGTATCAGGCGTGGCGGTCAGGGATGATGAAACGGATGAAGTCCGCTGGGGCGAGACCCCTGACGGAGTGCGATTGTTCTTTGTTCTCGAGCCTCCAGTGCTGGGGAAAACAGGCGAGGCCTATCGCATTGCCAAAATGGTGACTGCGGCAGCGACTCCTGCTCAGCTCGCTTACTTTCGTGATGAACACTTTGCCTTGCTCGGCATCTTCAATCCCGATGGAACCATTAAGACGGTAGAGCCGCTGCGCCCGCCGGATCCTGCGCCCGCTGCGCAAGGCGAGCTTTTCTGAGTTGGGCGATGCTTGAGTTGATCCGGTGGCCAGTCTAATCATTCGCTATCAAGAAACAGTTGCCCGATACTGAATCTCAGATAGAAAACACTCCTTGCCTCAGTGTATCCTGCGCCCTAGTTGCCAGATGATTTCACTCAATGTCATTGCCACGCTGCGGACTTGTTACACGGATAAGTTTGGAGTGCCACGGCAGTCTGGACTGGTGCCGAGCGCTTGGGGCATCATTGAATTTGAGCCTGCTTATCGTAGGACTGAAGCAGTGCGCGGTATCGAGGAGTTCAGCCATCTCTGGCTCATCACGCGGTTCCATCTGGTCAACGAAGAACCGACCGCTTTAACGGTGCGACCACCGAAGCTCGGGGGCAATGAACGGCGTGGAGTCTTTGCGACGCGCTCGCCGTTTCGCCCAAATCGACTGACCTTGAGCGTGGTGAAGCTTGATCGCGTGGAGCTGGACGGCGATCTGGCACCGCGCCTGTTCGTGTCCGGCGTTGACCTCGTTGATGGCACGCCCGTGCTCGACATCAAGCCGTATGTCCGCTACGCAGATTCCATCCCTGAGGCCCACAGCGGCTTTGCGAATGAGGCTCCGCAGCCTGTGCCCGTGCGGTGGGATTGCCCGAGCCTGCCGCCTGAGGAGGTGCGCTTGATCATTGATCAGTCGCTCGCGCTCAATCCGCAGCCTGCTTATCACGATGATCCATCGCGCGAGTATGCCACGGAGATCGCGGGTTGGCGTGTGTGTTGGATGGCCACAGAGGAAGGTGCCGTGGTAAAGACCTGCGAGCGGGTGATGTAGCTGTGGCTGCAAAAAGCATTTGTCAAAGCGTGCCTCCTGACACCATGACTGTGGCTTTATGAAGCTCTCACGAATTCTCCGGTGGCTCCTCGCATTGGTCCCGATTTTCCTCTCCAACTGCCTGAAGACAGAGTCGGATTACAAAGTCCGGGGAAAGGAAGTTTTCTACGTCACCTATCGCGGGAACGGCCTCTGGAACGAGGCGACTGAACACTTGGTTGACGGGGCTGATGGCTCCACATTTAAGCGCGTTCATCCGGGCCCTTATGCCAAGGACGCGACGCATGTTATTTATCAACATTTGGTCTTGCCAGGCTCGGACTCGAAGACCTTCAAGTTACTAGATGACCAAGGCGAATACGCGAAGGACGCGCACCAGGTTTATTGCCACGGAGTGATCGAGGGCGCTGACCCAGCTTCCTTTGAGTTCGTCGATGGTGTGAACGAGAACCGTGGGACTATCTCATTCTATCGGATCGGAAGGGACAAGAAAGATTACTATCTGGGGAACAGTCCGCTGCATATTCGCGATCTCGCCTCGTTCAAGATCGCTATTGACGGTGGCTCGGTGGGAGACATCTGGGCTTATGACAAAATCAATTATTACGTCGGTGCGGATGCTTTCTCCATAGCTGATACGGCCACGTTCCAGGTGCTGAAATCAGGCTTCGCCAAGGACGAGAAGAAGGTGTATCACCGCGAGGAAATCATCGCCGATGCGGACCCGAAAACCTTCGAGGCCTTTGCTGACGATTACGCGAAGGATGCAAAGCGTGTCTATCACGGTGGCGACCGCATCACAGACCCTGGAATCAAGGTCATGGAACTGGCTGATGCCGCGACGTTCACAGGGCTAAAGTCCCACTATGCGAAAGATGCGAAGCAGGTCTATTTCGATGGCGGCGTGTTCCCAGAAGCTGATCCGAAGACCTTCGAAGCACTGGACTACTGCTATGGGAGGGATGCCAAGAACGCCTATTGTGGGAGATCCATCGTCGAAGAGGCTGATCTCGCGACGTTCGTGATTGTTGGCCCTGATAACGCGTCAGGCTCTCGCTTTCCCTCAGCCTACGCCAAGGACAAGAACAAGGTCTATTGCGGTGCCTATGTCGTCTTGGATGCTGATGCGGCTACCTTCCAAGCGGTCAAAGGCCGTGCGTGGGACAAGAGCCAGACTTACTACGGCAGCTACGGGCAGTGACCCAGATTTAGACTCATCCATTCACCTCCGCACGCCTACACTCACTTCGGTAAATTCGGCACCAGCTTCGGATCATACTTTGCGCCTTTCGAGACTTGAATAAGCGTCATGCGGACCTTGGTGGGGAAGAAGAGTTCAGCCTCCGGACGCTTGTGGGCGTGGAGGTTGTGGTCGTCCTTGAGGACGAGGTGCATCTCCTTGATGCCTTCACTCCAGATGATGTCGTTATTCTGCCAGAAGCTGGTCATCTCGATGTCCTTCTCCACCACGCCAGTATCCTTATAAACGCCGGTGCCTATGCAGCCATAGCCGTGGTTTTGGCCTTTGTTCGGGATGTAGCAGACGCTCCATGTCGTGGGCTGACTGCCCGCTGGCTTCTCGATTACTTCAAGACGCACATGCACGGTGCCGTTGCGATAGTCCACGGGAGCCGTCCAGTCCTTCGGGCGCTCGGCGTTGAGCTTATCACCTTTCACGTAGTAGTGGGACTGGCTCGGCTTCGCGTTGTCGGCATCCGCTTTGGTAAAAGGGAAGGTCACATCGAAGAGCACAAACTGATCGGCATGGCTGAGCCCGGTGCTTACGAGGAACAGAAGGAGTAAAAGAAAAAGGCAGCGAGTTGGGAGGTGTGGTGACATGGCTTTGATGAGGGTAATGAAGGGGGGAGGGAGAAGTGAACACTGACGGTCTCTTACATACGGAATACCACAGTCATACTGGGTCCATATTGAACTGTCGATAGCAGGATCATCTGTCTTATTCCTAAAAACCAAATCACCTGAAATAACGCCTGACAGGCCCAAGCCTTTGGGTATTCTCGCCCTCGTTGCGCCCCCCTTCGCGATGTCACATCCAAGAAATAATATTCAATAGAGCCACCCTATACCTATCATTCCTATGCCTGATAAATTCTCTCCTACCGAAGTCGCCAAGCGTCTGAAATACGCCTCAACCGTTTATAAAACAGAGGGTGACAAAACCACCTCTCTGGCTGCCAAAGCTGCGGCTGCAGCAGCTCTTGTTGCTGGCAGTGCCCTTGCCGCCCGTGCGATTGAAGAAGCCTTCTTCAAAACAGGATCGGACAGCTACTTCACCATCATCACGGAGTGGGTGCGCAGTTGGAGTTCTTCCGTAAGCGATACCTATTCATTCAGTTTCTCAGATTCCGACACTCTCTACAGTGAATACTCGGATTCTTACTATGAGTCCTATTCAGAATCCTACTCCGAATCCAGTTCTGAGGAATCTGAAACGTCCGAGGAATCAGAAGAGGACGAGGAAGATGATAGCGACGACGATGAGGAAGAAGACGGCGACGACGACGCTGAAGAAGACGGCGACGACGACGCTGAAGAAGATGGCGACGACGATGCTGAAGAAGAGGATGGTGACGACGACGCTGAAGAAGAAGGTGGCGACGAGGAATAGCCAGCTCTAGTCATTAGCGCATAGTATTCAACCCCGTTCCGCCAGTTGGTGGGACGGGGTTTTTGCTGAACAGGGGGATTCACCTTCCACATTCAGGTTGCGGACAGGAGGGGACGCGCTCCCTTATTTCATGCTCTCTGCTCGTGATCTCCACTTCCGCTATGCCAGCGGGGAGTTCGCTTTGGCCATTCCTGAATTGATCGTGAAACCCGGAGAAGCACTAGGAATTATGGGGCCGAGCGGGGCTGGCAAGACGACGCTCTTAAAGCTACTCACGGGCATTCTAACTCCACAACGGGGAACTGTGCAGTTCGGCGAAACTAGCCTATCAACCCTGACGGAAACGACGCGACGCGAGTTCCGCTTGCGCAGGCTGGGACTGGTGTTCCAGGACTTCGCCTTGCTTGATTACCTGAGCGTGGAGGACAATCTTCTACTGCCCATGCGGCTCAGTGGGGGGCTGACTGAGGACATCCAAACGAAGGCGCAGCAAGTGCTGGAACGGCTGGAGATGATGCCGCACTGGAAGCGGCTCACGAGCGATCTTTCTCAGGGCGAACGCCAGCGCGTGGCGGTGGCGCGTTCACTCCTGCATGAGCCGCTGGCGGTGTTCGCGGATGAGCCGACTTCATCGCTCGACGGCGCACGCAAGGATGAAGTGATGGCCTTGTTGACCGAGGACGTGAAGGCGCGCAACACCGCGCTCATCGTGGTGACGCATGATGGGGAGATGCAGCGCTGGTTTGACCGCGTGGTGGACTTTAAAGACTTACGAGCATGAACGTCCACGGCCCGCTTCATCTCGCCTGGCGCTATGTGGCGCATCACCGGATGCGAACGGCGCTGCTGGCGGTGGCGCTCGGCCTGACGCTGGCGCTGCCACTGGCGGTGCGGGACTTTGTGAGCATCGCTCGACACGAACTGCGAGCCCGAGCGGAGGCCACGCCGCTGGTGCTCGGAGCCAAAGGCAGCGCGCTGGAGCTGACGCTGAACGCGCTCTACTTCCGCAGGCGTGGTGGGGAACCGATCCCCGCTCAACAAGCGCAAACCATCCGCGCGACTGGCTTAGCGGAGGCCATCCCGCTTTATGTCCGCTTTCATGCGCAAGACGCGCCGATCGTCGGCACATCGTTGGACTACTTTACGTTCCGTGGACTGAGTATTGAGCAAGGACGGATGATCGGGCGTCTTGGAGACTGCGTGATCGGCGGGAAGCTGGCGCGCGCCCGTGGCCTGCAAGTCGGCAGTGCGCTGTATTCCTCGCCCGAGCAGTTGTTTGATCTGGCGGGCGTCTATCCGCTGAAGATGCGGATCACGGGCATCCTGACGCCGAATCACAGCGCAGATGATGACGCGGTCTTCGTGGATGTGAAGACGGCTTGGCTCATCGAAGGCATCGCTCACGGCCATGATGATGTGGTGAAACCAACCGAAGTGCTGGAAATGAAGGAAGGAAATGTGGCCGCGACCAATGCCGTGCGTCTGTTCAGCGAAGTGACGGATGCGAACTTCGCTAGCTTCCATTTTCATGGCGAGGCCGCGATGTTTCCGCTGAGTGCTGTTTTGGTTTTGCCAAAGGATGCCAAGTCGCAAGCACTGCTCCTTGGTCGTTATCAAAAGACCTCCGAAGGCGCTCAACTCGTGCGGCCCGTGGACGAGATGGATGCGCTGATGGCGACGCTGCTTCAGGCAGAGCAGCTCGCGCTGGTGCTGCTGATGGCGCTGGGTCTGGTGGTGCTATTGATTGCCGGACTGGTATTCGCGCTATCCTTCAAGATGCGGCAGCGGGAGTTCGCCACCTTGGAGGACATCGGCGTGTCACGCGGCACGCTGGCACTGGTGAAGGTCATTGAAGTGCTGATGATCGGAGTGCTGGCAGCGCTGGTCGTGATCGCAGCGACGCTTACCATGCAAGGCTTCGGCGCAGACCTAGTGCGGATCGCCGTGCGGTAAAAAATTTATTTCATGGGTAGATACGCCTATATGCCAAGTCTTGCATATATGGCTGGCGTGAACTTATTTCGCCATTCGGAGCCGCTTCGCCTCTGCGCCCTCTTTGACCTATGATGTTATCCTTACAAATGGCTGGCGTTGGAGCAGAATATGCGAAAATGATGGGCGCGATTCGCGCTCCCATGATCCACCCCGCTCCCGAAAAATGGCACCACGGCGTTACGCGCTATCAGTGGTTGTTGTTATTGATCGCCTCGGCAGGCTGGGCCTTCGATGCGTTTGAGGGTCAAATTTTCAATCTCACGCGCGGTGATCTGCTGGCGGACCTGCTGCATGTGCCCATGGATTCTCCAGAGGCACGGCGCGCTGGAGATATGATGTTGGGCATCTTCCTGATGGGCGGGGCCGTGGGTGGGCTGCTCTTCAGCTCGCTCGCGGATCGCTGGGGCCGGAAGCCGATCATGGCCATCACCATTCTCTGTTACTCGCTATTCTCCGGGTTGACGTTCTTTGCGCAGGAACTCTGGCAAGTCGGTATCCTGCGTTTCATCGTCGCGATGGCCATCGCTGGCGAGTGGGCCGTGGCCGCCACGCTGGTCGCCGAGGCTTTCCCACAAAGCGCACGCGCTCAGGCAGGCGGTCTTTACCACTCCTCCAGCGTGCCCGGCATCTGGCTGGCCACCGCTGTCGCCATATCGGTCGGCACGGAGTGGCGCTGGGCTTATGTCTGGGGCCTGTTGCCTGCCTTGCTCGTATTTTGGGTGCGGTCCAGCATCCATGAATCGGAAATTTGGCAAGCCGCTCAAGCCAGGAAGAACAAGCGCCTCGGGAGCTATCGCGAGCTGTTCACGGACTCCCGCTGGCGGAGCCGGGCGATCTTCGGTATGTTGCTCGCGATGGTCGGCATGGCCACCTTTTGGGGTGTCACCGTGGCCTCTCAGGACTTGTGCAAAGAAGCCCTGCTGCGCGAAGGCGTCAGCTCCTTGGAAGCCGCGAGTAAGGCGAAGTTCGCCTACGGCTTCATCACCACGACTGGCTGTTTTTTGGGTATGGTGAGTTTCGGCCCGATCAGTGCTTACCTTGGACGGAAGAACACCTTCGCCCTCATGCTAATGCTGGCACTGTTCATCGTTCCCATGACCTGCTGGATACCTCAGACTTATGCGCAAATGCTCTTTTTCCTCCCTTTTCTGGGCTTCTTCACCACAGGAATCCACGCGGGCTTCGCCATCTATTTTCCTGAGCTTTTCCCCAGTCACCTGAGGGCGTCAGGCGTCGGGTTTTGTTTTAACGCAGGTCGTTTGATTGCCGGACCGATTTTATTTGTCTCTGGAGAAATAAAGAGCACTTTTGGTCTGAGCGTTGCCGTAACTCTCTTGTCTCTGTTTTACCTCATCGGACTTTTCACCCTCTTTTTCCTCCCCGAAACCAAAAATTCTCAATTACCCGATTGACCATGCTGGGCCTAAAAATTCATGATGGAGCCGACTTCGGAGCCACGATCATCCGAAAAGTCCGCGAAAGCGGCGCGCTCTCCCGCGTTGAATTGGCCAGGGAACTGGGCGTAGCGGCTTCCACCATCGGGCGGCATGTGGACGCGCTCGTTTCAGACGGTTACTTAATGGAAACGCTGGAGCCGACCAAGGAAGCGGGTCGCCCGCCAACCCGACTGAGACCAAACAACAAGAGCGGCTGCTTCCTGGGCGTGGACTTTCATGCCAGTCGCCTGTTTGCCACGGCGGTAGATTTTGCGCAAAATACGATTCATCAAAAAATCTACTCCCACGATGCCGGAGACGGCGTGGAATCCATGCTCGCCTTGATTTCCAAGGTGCTGCTGGAGATGCAGGAGGAAGTGGGAATGCCCGTATTGGCTGCTGGCTTGGCCGTTCCTGGAAGAGTGGACACGCACAACGGCATCGGCCTTCAATGGACGATGTGCCCCGGCTGGAAAGAGGTGCCGCTGGCCACGCACTTTTCCCCAATCATCCACGCGCCCATCTTTGCGGAGAACAACATCAGGACGATGGCCCTCGCAGAACGCTGGTTCGGTGAGCCCCGTGGTTGCCAGCATCTGATCTGCCTCGGAGTGCGCATCGGGGTCTCAGCGGGCATCATTCGGGAAGGACAACTGGCCACGGGTTTCCGCGAACTGGGCGGCGAGATCCGGGGC
Organism: Phragmitibacter sp.; assembly: GCA_025361865.1. Taxonomy (GTDB): domain Bacteria; phylum Verrucomicrobiota; class Verrucomicrobiia; order Verrucomicrobiales; family Verrucomicrobiaceae; genus JANYJH01. The sequence goes on along the minus strand of JANYJH010000411.1, from coordinate 35,563 downwards.
TGGAGCTGTCCAGTCTTCAATGCGCTCAAAGAAAAATGGGAATGGAAAACAGGCGCAACGATCGAGAAGCAGGCCAGCGTGCCAGCGATCGTGGCGCGCTACGCGAAGCTGAGTTCCCGTAAAAAAGTCAGTAAAGAGGACTTCCTAACCGCCATCGGCATGGAGGATAAACACGCGCTGGCAGCCTTGCGCGAAGGCGCAGCCGTGCATGGCTGGGCCATCTCCCAGATGGTGCAACTGGTGGACCCAGAGGTCGTGATCCTCGCTGGTCCGCTGGCCATGCTCGGCACGACTTATCTGGATGCCGTAACCAATGTCGCCTTGCAGTTCGAGAGCGACTACCACCCCAGTGTGCCCATCCGCGTGTCCGCGCTCGGAGAACACGCCGGGTCATTCGGAGCAGCCGCGCTGGCTTTGGAGAAATGGCGGCCCGAGCACATGTCGTGAAGAGGAGTTGAAAGGTTGAAGCGTTGAAATAGTTGAAGTGATTCCCTTCAACAGCGCTTCACCAAAGGCTCATCTGCGCGTGACCGAGGCTCGGTTCTGGAAGGGTCGGAACGGCCACTTTACGGGCGACTTCAAACCAACCCGTGGGGCGTTCACGACAGGCGCAGACCACTTTGGCATCACGCACGCCCGCCTCGTGTAAGGCACTGGCGATCTTCTTCTGGGCGATGTCAGGATGGTTGCAGTCATCGCTCAGGTGACCGAGCACGACCTGATGTAAACCAGGATGCGCAATGTGGTGCACCAGCTCTGCGGCCTGATCATTGGAGAGATGACCGTGCCTACCGCTGATGCGTTGTTTGGTCGCCCAGGGACGCTTCGTATCCGCATCCAGCAGGGTCGCTTCGTAGTTGGCCTCCACGAATAAGGTGTGCACGCCACGCAGTCGCTCGCGAATGAGATTCGTGATGAAGCCCACATCGCTGAGCACGCCGAGCCGGGATTCTTCATCCTCAATGATGAACGCCACCGGGTCCACGGCATCATGCGGCACGGGGAAGCATTCAATGCGGATGTCCTGATACGCAAAGGCCGCGCCAGTCTGCATGAGACGCCAGGTCGGCTTCGCTTTAACGAAGCTCGATGCCATCGTCTCCTGCGTCAGCGGCGTGCAGAAGAGCGGCAGATGATGCTTCCGGCACAGCACTTCCAGTCCCGCCGTGTGATCTCCATGCTCATGGGTCAGCAGGATTCCATCAAGGTCTTCCAATCGCAGCCCTGCCATCTCCAGACGCAGCACGATCTGCTTCGCGCTCAGTCCCGCATCCACCAGCAAGCGCGTCCGCTCCGTGCGCACGACCGCGCAGTTACCGGAACTGCCGCTGCCGAGGACGATGAGGGAAAGCATGGCTGGTAGTAAAGTGAAAAGGGGTAAGTGAAAAGGGAAAAGGGATATAGTATTGGGCGGTCTGCATCGGCCCTTTTTACTTTTCACTTACCCCTTTTCACTTATCTCTCCCCATGAAACTCCTCCGTCGCCTTCTGTTCCTCTCGCTGCTTAGCGGGATGCTGGCGGGCGTCGTGTATTTGCAGAGCGATGTCTTCTCCCTGAAGTGGCGTCGATTTGTCGTGGAGCAGTTTGCCACGCGAGGTCTCTACTTGACGCTGGACCGACTTTCGTTGGACGTGATGGAGGGCGTCGTGGCCCAGAACATCCATGTCTTTCAGGACAAGAATCATCATACGCTTCTGGCGACGGTGGATAAGCTGACGCTGGATGTGGACTACAGCAAGGCGCTGCAAAAGGAGGTCTTCATCGAAGGCCTGGACCTGCGCAACGCCAGTGTCTCCTTCCCCATTGATCCCGATGATCCGCGTTCGGAAACCTTACAGCTTAAGGACTTCAGCGCACGCGTCTTCCTCATGGGCGACCGGTTGGACATCCGCAAGGCGGAGGGATATCTCTATGGCTTGCGGGTAAAGATCACCGGCTCGTTGCTGCGCGCGCCATCGAAAACCGATCCTGATGAGGAACGAAGGGCTGAGGAGCTCAAGAGGAAGCGGCTCGCTTTGCTGAAGGCCCGTCGCACCGCCATCATGGAGGTCACGCGGATCATGAAGCACTTTGAAACCGCCACGGCGCCCACCTTGAGCCTAGAGGTGACGGGCGATCTGGAGAAGCCGGAAGAGATCAGTGCCAAGCTCCATCTCAGTGCGGGTGGGATGCGCCACGGGGCCTATCAATGCAAGGAACTGGAAGCCGTGGCCACCTATGCCAGTGAGTCCATTGATCTCAGTCGGCTGTATTTGAAGGATGATCTAGGTGATCTGGAACTCAGTGCCAGCCATGAGATAGGCACGGAGAGCGTGGACTTTCACCTGCGCACCAGCGCGAATCTTCCGGCGCTGGCCGCAGCCATCTTCGAGAATGATGCGCTGCATGAAGTCGTGTTCTATGAGGCCCCGGAGTTGACTGCTAGCGGTCAGTATCTCTTTGGTCAAAGCGCGCCGGATGATGCTTTCGTGCCCGTCAGATGCACGGGCAGCTTTCATGCGGGTCGCTTTACCAGTCGCGGAGAAGTGGTTAACGGGCTGGACTTGAACTTCGGGCTGGCCCCGGAAGGGTGCTATCTGAGAGACCTTCTCCTCCACCATAAAACGGGAACGCTGGGGCTCAAAGCCATGTGGAAGAAGAGCGGAGGGCTGCACTACAAAGGCCTGCTCCAGATGGACCCGAACGTCTTCATGCCCTTCGCGAACTTGCCGGAAACCAAGCAGATTCTCTCACGCTTTGAGTTCCGTGATGACTCCGGCATCTATGCGGAAGTGGAGGGCTCCAGCCCCACCACGGACATCCATGACGGGCCGAACTCAGGCCGCATCGAGCTGCATAATCTCAAGTATCAGGGCGTGGAGTTCAAGCGGCTCGAAGCCAACGTCTCCTTCACGGGCGAGACCCACACTTACAGCGATCTCCAGATCTATCGCACAGAGGGCCGCGCCACCGCTGAGGAGGTGCATTGCGATGACTCTGTTCACACCGTGCGGCTGAAGAATGTAGTCTCCGACGTTGATCCCGTGGCTATTGTCGGATGCTTCGACAAGAACACTGCCGAGGTCATCGCGCACTACCGTTTTGATAAGCATCCCCACTGCGAAGTCTCCGGCCTCATCTCCGAAAAAGGGGACACGACCATGCACGTAAAGTTCCGCTCTGAAGGCACCGCGCACTATATCCTCTGGGGGGATGATTACACGATCGGTAAGCCCGTGGGTGACCTCACCTTCAAAGGACCGCTGCTCACGTATGACGTGACGGGCTCGCTCTTCAACAAGCCCATGTCCGCAAAGGGCACCGCGAATCTTGGCCCCACAGCAAATGATTACACCGTCTCCTTCAAGGCCGGACTCTTCCCGTATGAGGTCTTCGGCAAACCGCTGCCGTTCCTGGAAATGAATACCCAAGTGGTCTGCAAGCGCGGCCTTGCCGACTTCGATGTGAAGGCCAAGATCTTCGATGGCAGCTTCTCGATGAAGGGAACCATCGACGATAACAAACAGCCGCAATCCTACAAAGGAGAGCTGCGCCTAGATGCCGTGAGCTTCCTGAAATTCGCCCATGTTTACTCGCCCGAAAACGAGACTGAAGGCGACCTCACCGGCCATGTGGTCTTCACCGGCAAGCTCGGGAACTGGCGTTCGCTGAAGGGCCAGGGAGCGCTCGTTCTGCTCAATGGGAACCTTTACGCCGTCCCCATTCTTGGGCCGCTCACGCCCCTGCTGGGAGCCTTGTTGCCACGTCCGATCAAGGGCTACAACATCGCCAAGGAAGCGGATGCCACCTTCACCATCGCGGATGGCTTTGCAGAGACGCAGGACTTGGAAGCCCTCACCGCTGTGTTTCGCTTGGTCGTAAAAGGGAAGGTGGACTTCATTGAAGACCGCATTCAATTCCATGCGCAATCCAAGTTCCGTGGGCTGCCCGGCCTCGTCCTCTTCCCCGTCAGCACCATCCTAGAATACACCGGAGAAGGCACCGTGGGTGATCCCGTCTGGCGACCCCGCTACTTCAGCGGCTCCAGCGAGAAGACTGAGTTCCGTAAGAGTGAGGAACCACCCGCGCCTAAGCCCGGTGGCTTCTTCACCCGACCCGGCGCACGAGCAGGACGCTAACCCACCGCCATGACCCTCTCCTTCTACGATACCAAGCCCTACGACCACCAGTATTTCAGGCACGCAGCGGAAGGCACGGCGGTCCGTCTGCGCTATCATGACTTCCGACTGACCGCTGAGACAGTCAGCTCTGCGCAAGGCGCGCAGGCCGTATGCGTGTTCGTTAACGACCGCCTGGATCGCGCTTGCCTGACCGCATTGGCAGGGCTTGGCGTAAAGCTTGTCGCCTTGCGCTGCGCGGGTTTTAACAATGTGGACCGGGCTGCGACTAGCGAATTGGGCCTGCTCATCGTTCGCGTTCCAGCCTATTCGCCACATGCCGTCGCGGAGCACAGCGTCACGCTGCTGATGGCCTTGAACCGGAAGATTCATCGTGCCTACAATCGCGTGCGTGAGCAAAACTTCTCCCTCGGTGGACTGGTGGGGTTTGACCTGCATGGGAAGACCGTCGGCATCGTCGGCACGGGAAAGATCGGACGCATCACCGCCCAGATTTATCGCGGCTTCGGCTGCCGTGTGATCGCGCATGATCCCTTCCCCATGACGGATTGGGCCACGGCTCAAAGCATCAGCTATGTCCCCTTGGAAACGTTGCTGAAGGAGAGCGATGTCGTCAGCCTACATCTGCCGCTCACCCCACAGACGAATCATCTACTGAATGCGGATACTCTTGCCCTCATGAAGCCCGGAGCCTATCTGGTGAACACCAGCCGGGGTAAGCTCGTGGACAGCGCCGCCGTCATCCAAGCGCTCAAGTCCGGTCATCTCGGAGGCGTGGCGCTGGATGTTTATGAAGAGGAAGAAGGCATCTTCTTTGAGGACCACTCCGGCGATATTCTTCAAGACGATGTGCTTTCCCGCCTGCTCACTTTCCCGAACGTTCTCATCACTGCCCATCAGGCTTTTCTCACGCACGAAGCTCTCACTGAAATCGCCCGTGTCACGCTCGATAGCATCCAGCGTTTCAACGATCAAAAGGAGCCCGTGGCCGAGCGCATCGTCTCGTGAACCTTTAATGCTTTGCCTGCCATGAATGCTCCCTTCACTCCGGTGATCCAACGCGTCCTCTTGCGCACCGCGAACGCTACACGTCTGGCGGAGTTTTATCAAAAGGCACTTGGTTTGCTGCCTCACTCGGATACCTCCGATGTTCAGTCCCTCTCGCTTCGCCATCCTGTCACGGGCCATGTCCTCCTGACCTTGATCGAAGCCAAGGATGCCCAGCCCGCCCCACCTGAAGCGCCGGGCCTCTTCCACATCGCATTCCTCTTTGCTCAGGTGGATGACTGGCTCGCAGCGGTGAGACGTTCCCTCCCCCTCACGCCGTCGTTTCACGGCGCATCCGATCATGGCGTAAGCTGGGCGGCCTATCTCGAAGATCCCGATGGCAACGGACTGGAACTGGCCTGGGATAAGCCTTCCCGCGAATGGTCATGGCAGGGCGATCAAATCCAGATGGTTAGCCTCGCACTGCCTTTGCGAAGCCTCTTGCAACAAAGCGGGCCGGAGCTAAAGACCATCGGAGATTTCAGCATCGGACATCTCCATCTCCAAGTCGCCGACCTGCGCGTGGCCGAAACCTATCAGCAGCATCTTGATCTCCGAGTGACGCAATCAAACTACCCCGGTGCCCTCTTCATGGCGCGAGGTCAGTATCATCACCATCTGGCCATCAATACGTGGCGCACCAGAGCCAACGTATCTCGCCCAGAGAACGCCATCGGCTTCATTGGTTGGGATATGACCACTAGAGCCAAGGCCACCGCCACTGAATGGCAGGAGCCCACCGGAGCGCTGGTGACACTTGAAGCGGCACGCCTCTAGCCGCCGAGGAACGCCCCTCATGTTGATTAATCGGCGGTTACTCTTCAAATAAAGTGCTAAACGCAGTTTGCTCCGTCGCCAGCCATCCGAGTGCTCGCGTTACCTCAGGCAAGCCTTTATTCCTCATCCTCAGGGAATGATGCATGTGATTTATACGTCTTTAATAGCTAAAAGACTATACTTTATTATAAAATTCATATATATTATTATATTAATAATATGTAATGCAGTAAACCTAAGCCGCCATCAAAGCGATATGAAAACAGAATTACTTACCCTTCTGAGCACCTTGTCTCTCGTGACAGGCGCCTTGGCATCAACGGTAAATCTTGATTTCCCCAGCATTAACGGAGCAACGGTTTTCAGCACCGGCCAGACGTTCTCTTTCTCGAACGGTCCCAGCAACTGGAACGTCACCGTGACCGGCGTCGCCAATGGCTTCACGCCTTCCTGGGGAGCATTCAGCAATACCAGCCTGCAAACTCTGAGCAATACCAACCTGAACGGGGCTCCCTATCAAAACCCCCTCTGGCCAAATGCTACCGGTGTATTCTTTGGACATCTCAATGCCACAACCAGTTCCAACTCGGTCGATCTGACATTCAATTTTACCCGCACTTCTGGAACCGATCCCCTGACCATGTATGTGCACAATGGTGAATCAGAAGACGAGCGCAGCGTGATTACCACATCAGGAACCAACTGGCTCGCGGGCCCTGAAGGCAATGTTACATCAAGCTATGCAGGTTCCACTGCGACCTATCTGGGAAGCATCACTGATAGTGGTGCTGTGGGCTATTGGGCCGCCTACACGACTTTTTCTTCAGGCAATGGCACGGTCTCCTGGAACTATGGGCTGGGTGCGACTCCATCCATCGGCCACCCATCGGATATGATCTCATTTGAAACCAATATCCAAGCGCTACCCGAGCCCAGCGCCGCTATCCTTGTAGGCGTGGCAGGACTGCTTGGCATGTTCCACCGTCGTCGCGTAACAGTGATCTAGCTCCTTGCGGATGAACGTTCAGGTGGATGCGCCATCATGAAGAGGCCTCTTGGTGGGAGAATCGAGAGATGTGCCTTCGATCACTGGTCATCACGCGCTCTTCGCTTCTCATCCGCTGCATCCACGGGCGGCGGCAGGCTCCCGAACTGCTTTTTATAGAGCGTCCAGAAAGGGTTCTCCGCTGGCAGCGGGGCCTTCTCATTGACCATCATCGGCACGACGGACAGCCACCATTCTTCAAAGGCGCCCTGCATCTCTGCGACGATCTGCGGGTTCTGCGCAGCGATGTCGTGTTGCTCGCCATAGTCCGAGCGGAGATCAAAGAGCATCCACTCCGGCTGGTTCTTCTTCGAGATAGACACGAGCTGATAGTCCACCGTGCGCACGCTGCAGTTCACATATTTCCCCGTCTCAGGCGAAGCCTCCTTTGCCCAACGCCCGACATGCGTGAAGAGCGTGCGTGAAGGCCACGCGGCATCCGGCTTGTTCAACAGAGGAACGAGACTGCGGCCTTCGATCTGCTTCTGCGTCTGGTCATTCAGCTTCGCGCCAGCGATCTCAGCGATGGTCGGAAAGAAATCAAGGTGCGCGCTGAGCGCTTTGCAATCCGCTGGCTTCAGCGTCTCCGGCCAGCGCCAGAAGGACGAGGCGCGTGTGCCACCCAGCCACGGCGTCACCTTTTGGCCGCGCATTCCCGCATTGAAGACCTTGCAGCCTGCGGTGCCGCCATTGTCATTCATGAAGATCACGAGCGTGTCCTTCTCGATGCCCCATTCCTTCAGCTTCGCGAGCAGTCTGCCGATGTTGTCATCCGCATTCGCCAACATGCCGAAGAACTTCGCCACGTTCACATCACCCACCTTGTCCTTGTAACGGGCGAGGTCTTCATCGCGCACCTGAAGCGGCTCATGCGGGACGTTCGTGGCGATGTAGGCATAGAACGGCTGCTTCCCTTTCACGCTCTCCATCCACTTCATGGCCTGGTTGAAGAAGACATCCGTGCAGTAGCCCTCCGTCTTCTCGAACTTGCCGTTGTGCTTGATGAGCGGCGAGAAATACATGTTCCCCGGCGCATCGCCACAAGACCCTGGATAATGCTGGCCGATGCCGCCCGCGCCATGAATGAAGACTTCATCATAACCGCGCTTCTCCGGCTGATGATCGTCTTCATCACCGAGATGCCATTTGCCAAAGATGCCCGTTGTGTAGCCCGCAGTCTTCAGGATCTGCGGCAGCGTCACCGCATCCAGCGTCATGCGTTCACGCTCCATGATCGTGTGCGTCACGCCGTTCTTGAACTCATGACGACCGGTGTGCAAAGCGCTCCGCGTCGGTGCACAAGTCGGTGAAACATGGAAGTCCAGAAAGCGCACGCCTTCATCATGCAGCCGGTCCATGTTCGGCGTCTTCAAGATGGGATTCCCATTCGCGGAGACATCGCCGAAGCCTTGGTCATCCGTGAGGATAAAGATGATATTCGGTCGTTTGCCAGCGATGCCTTCCGCGTGGAGCAGGCCGAACGCGAGAGAAGCCGCGAGGGTGATGAGGTGAAGTTTCATGGGCGTGGTAAGTGTTGATCAATGAAGATTCGAGGCAAGCCATTGGGAGTTGATGACCTTCTCCACAAGGTCATGCGGCGTGTAGTAGTATTGGTTTGAGGCTTCAAAACCAATGCGGGAATCCTTGCTCTGTAAGGCGTGGAGCCGGACGGCGAGCTTTGCCTCCGCTTCGCAAAGATGAATCAAGGCGGTCTTGTCACCCGTATCACGCGCCATGATCGCACGGCTTTGATTGGCCACGCTGGCGAAGTGAATCGCCGCCGTTTCCGCAAAGCAGCTCTCCTCTTCCAACAAGGGCGTAAGCGTGGGAACCGCCGCACGAAGATGCGCGACGGCAGCCTCAACACCCGCCGCTACTTTCTCCAACTGTGAGACGAAAACATCCGGTGGATAAATGGAACGCCAGGCTTTCAGATCATCATACGGAAGACCGACCATGCACGCGTGGTAGCCCGTGGGAGTAGGCCAAAGCGGATTGGCCACCCCCATCTGCAAAGGAGCGAGATAGACGGTGTTGATGTGGTAAGGGAACTCACGGAACACCACGCTGCACTCCCGCCAGAAGGCCGTGGCGGCAGCGGCGTTCGCTTCTCCATGACGTTTCTTCGCGAGCGTTTCGAGCGTTCCACCAGCATTGATTTCAGAGATGGCTTCGATGTTGGGTGAGGGATAACCGCCAAGCGTCCAACCGAGCATGATGTCCTTCACACCGACATCACGCAGCGCCGCAGCGTGTTCCGTGATGTTCTCCAACACGGGCAGATAGGGAACCGCAGAGAGTTCCCAGGTATTGCCGCATTGGATCTTCGCGACGACCCGCATCCCGCGCTTCTTCGCCGCTGCCCAATGTCGCAGGGCACGCGGGCCGGGGCCGATGGAACTGATGCTGTATTCACCCACGGCTGATTTCACACCGCCGCGCTCGATGGGCAGACTCCACTCACTCACGCTCATCAACTCAGTCGTTGTCGGCAGATGCTCGATCACATCCAGAGCCCAATCATCCTTCCAACCCCAATCCCACGCGAGGTAACGTTGTTTGCCTGATGCCGCGCGAATGCCTTCATCAAACGTCGCCGCGATCTCTGCGATGACCTCCGCAGGCTTGCGATCCTTGCAACGCGGACACGTCTCGCCTTTGAAATGAGACCAGCAGTTCGTGAGATTTTCAGAGGCCTTGATCGTGAAGAATCCGCCGAGGTCCGGCACCGCAAGGCAGAGACTGGTGATGCCCTCGCGAATGGCTGAACGCACCTCAGGAGCGCTGGTGCAGAGCGCGTTCGAGTCCTTCTCCTCCACGCCACGCCAGTCGGGATGTTGATTGAAAACGGGTGAGGTTTTCGGCAATGAACGCGGCTCGTTAAAGTAGAGGAATATCTTGATGCCATGTCTTGCGGCACGGGCGATCAACTCACGCAAGGCAGCGTGGCGCTGCTGAATATGCGCATCCTTTGACCAAGGCAGCGGTGCCAGATGCCCCAGTTCCACATGCAGCCACACCGCATTTTCTCCCACTGCTGCCAGCCGTGCGAGGAGGCCGTCAGGATACGGATCCAGCGCGGGATCGAGCAAAGGATCGCCACATAGCGCAAAGTAGGAATAGCCCATGCGCAGCGGTGCCTTATCATCAGGCGGTGCGGCTTTCGGTGCTACTGCGAGGGGTGCCTTGAGATCATCAATGAAGGAAAACAATGGCTCCTTCCCTTCCAGCGCCCCTTTGGGAAACTGCTCATGCACCAGCAGGGCGATCTCTTCAGCTCGCGCCGTCTCAGCGGCTGTCGGCACCGCCCAGCGCAAAGGCTCGCACTTCGGTTTAAGGTCGCCCACCTTGTGAAAGAAGAAGTCGTCCTCTCGCAAGGTATAAGCGAGCTGCTCTGCGCTCCAGCCCAGCAGCGTGAGAATCTGATCATAAGGCAGCAGATGCCAGTTCCGACGGATGATGGTCAGATGAGCGCGACGACGCTGCACCTCGCTCAATCCACGCACCGGTTCCAAGCCCATGCTGCGCCCGATGGCAGACAGATCATCCGCCTTGGCCCCCACCACCTCCGCCATGCGATCCAGCGTGACAAGCGCCCAATTCCGCCAGACAAAAGCGTGCATCCGGCTCGGAAACCAAGCCGCCAGCAAGGCCTCCGGCGCTTTCCCTATTGGCAGGATCGACAACGCATCCTCAGCAAAGAGCGGCCAACTCAGAAACGGCAGCGCGCCAAAGCCGAGAGATGAACAAGCAAGGAAGTCACGACGAGAGTAGGCGTTCATAAGGCGATCACCATCAAACGCAGCGTTCGACTGGAAGCCTTCAAGGAGGTGTGACAAATTCAAAGAAAGGGAGGGAGGTCCGAGTTGTTTTACTAAAGAAGCGCGTGTATGACGAAGCCTGCTCGCAGTATTTTTTAGAAAGGATCGGAAATAGAACAACTCATAGCCAGTTCAACTGGGTTATCGCTGTCCATCACATTGACATCAATCTAGCCGTGATGTATGAAACGCATCATGACACGGACTCAAATCCAGTTCCCTGATCCCCTCTATCAGCGGCTCAAAAAGATTGCGGACCAACAGGACTGGTCTCTCTCCGAAGTCATGCGGAAGGCGGCTGAACACTTCATCACTCGGTTCCCCGAGGAACCCAAGCCCAAAGCCGCCTGGCGATTCCCCACCCTTGATTGTGGCGGCGATTTCCTCACCGATCCAGCTAGCTTGCAGCCTGAGGCTGAGTCCATCCTCCAGCGCTCCTCCGGCTCATGATACTGTCCGCCGACACGAATCTCTTTCTCTATGCTGCGAATCCTGATTCACCGCATCACGAAGCTGCTAAGTTGTTCTTTGAGAAAGAGGCATCAGGTGAACAGCGGTTCCTCCTGTGTGGTCTTGTGCTTGTAGAAATCTACATGCAGCTCCGCAATCCTTCAGCATTCAAAAAGCCAAAGACCGCCAAGGAAGCAGCCACGTTCTGCGATGCTCTCCGTGCCAACCCCACGTGGGAGTATGCCGACTATGAACCCGAGGTCGCCAAGTCTCTCTGGAAATGGGCAGCCAAAACCACTACTAGCTTCCGTCACATCATCGACGCTCGCCTTGCTTTCACCTTGCGCCATCACGGTGTCACCCACTTCGCCACGGCCAACGACAAGCACTTTGCAGGCTTTGGATTTGAGAAGGTATGGAGCCCCATTGTCTTATAACTGGTCGCCCGATGAATAGCCCTGAAGGCACAGACGGGAACAGATATTCAAAGGCACAAGCCAGCGAGATCAATTACGAATTGCATACACTTGGGTGGAAGGCATTCCAGAATCTGTGTGCTACAGTCGTCGCTGACGTTTTTGGGCAAACCATTTAAACATTCTTCGATTCAAATGATGGTGGCAGGGACGGGGCCTTTTATGGTTCATGGAAACCCAAGCCCGCCGAAACATGGACAGGAAGCTTTACGGTCCAATGCAAGTTTACGGCCAAAGCTGGCAAACACTGGACCCCTGCTGATTTCAAGGATGAACTCGCCAAGGCAGCTAAACTCGCGAAGCGAGGACTTGCAGACAACTATCTGCTTTTCACGAACGCTCCTCTTTCGGGCAAGACTGATGCTGAGCTACGGGACTGCTTTTCTGCTGTTCCTGGAATCAAGCACTTCGTTGCATACGGACTTGAACGAATATCTGGAATCATCCGCGAATCATCACGGCTCAGGATGCTTGTTCCTCGGGTTTACGGACTTGGCGACCTTACACAAATACTCGACGAGCGCGCATATGCGCAAGCGACAGAAATCCTAAGCGCTCTCGGTGATGATCTCGCGAAGTTCGTGATTACAGATGCCTATCGTAATAGCGCACGCGCTTTGATCGATCACGGTTTTGTGTTGCTTCTAGGGGAGCCAGCTTGTGGCAGCGGCGGCCCTCGGCTTGGCATCAATTGATGAATGGGGATGCTCCACCTTGAAAATAAGGGACGCAGATGACTTCGTGAAACACTCCAATCCACACGAGCCCAAACAGTTCTTTTGGGTAGATGATGCCTTTGGAGCCACTCAATGTGATTGGCAAAGCGTCTCTTCGTGGAATCGCGCGTTTCCTCACGTTCAAGCCGTCATCAAGCGTGGTGCTCGTGTTCTGTTCACTTCACGTAACTACATATACAATGCCGCGAGAAATGGGTTAAAGGCAATATCCTTTCCCTTGGTGCGTGAGTCTCAGGTGGTTATTCAGGTTGAGAAACTCACGGCGTCAGAGAAGACACAGATACTATACAACCACGTTCGACTCGGGACGCAGCCTCAGGCTGCTAAAACCCGAATAAAGCCGTTCTTACCCAAGGTGGCGGCTAGCCCGAAGTTCAGTCCAGAAATCGCTCGACGGCTTGGATCCCCTGTTTTCACGAAGGGTATGATCCTGACTCAGGTGGGTGTTGATGACTTCGTGGATCATCCGAAGGAGTTTCTATGTGATGTCATTCGCAACCTAGACACCAACTGCCGAACTGCGCTTGCCGTTATATTCATGCGGGAGGGTATGCTTGAGAGTCCTGTGATTCTGAGCCAAGAGGAGGATCTGGCTACCAACCTGCTGGGGGGTAGCATTTCAGGGATTCGCGAAGCACTGTCAGCCCTGGAGGGCACGTTAGTGCTATACACTATCAACGGAGGCAATCGCTATTGGAGATTCAAGCATCCTACCATTCGAGATGCCTTCGCTAGCCTTATCTCCGAAGATCATGAACTAATGCACATCTATTTGGCTGGAGCGCCTATCAGAATGCTTTTTCGTGAAGTCACATGCGGTGATGTAGGTATTGAAGGGGTAAAAGTCATTGTGCCAGCTGCGCGATATTCACATCTGATTCAGCGAATGGCGGCTCTTGATAGCTCAAACCCCGAGAACCGTGATACTCTGCATCGCTTCTTGAGCTATCGTTGCGCCCCTTGCTTTCTGAAGGCATTTATTGAGGCGCGGCCGGACTTCATAAAGGGCCTCCAAGTGTATTCATACCTGAGTGCCGTAAGTGATGTCGATGTGTTGGCAGCTTTTCATGAAGCACAATTGCTTCCAGAGGAGGTGCGAAAGGGCGTTGTTCTAAAAATGCGCGAACTCGCGGTGTCCACACCCGATGACGGATTTCTCCGAGAGCATCTACGATCAATGTTCACTGATGAAGAGTTCGTGGCCACTTTAGAAGAAGTGAGGGGTGAATTATTACCAGACCTTGATTCTACAATCTCGGATTGGCGTTGGAACTTTAGTCACGGTGAGGACCCCGAATCACATTTTGAATCCCTCACCGACACACTCAAAACCTACCAAACCACATTTACTTCTGACCAAGTAGCAGTTGACCTCATCAATGATGCAATCGCCGAGATAGACTCAGTGATTGAGGAGCTAAGGGAAGAGCAACCCGAAGAATATGAGGAGGATGATTTTAGAGGAGGAACATCGTCACAGGCCGAAGACCACAACGACAGATCGGTGTTTGATGACGTTGATCAATAAGTTGGGGGTGACAGAGTGCTAAAGCTTCCTCACATAATGCGCCCCGAGCCTCTGTCCCTTGGGCACGAGGTAGCCTTTCTCGACAAGTTCCTTCAGGCGCAGCTTCACGGTGCTGGGTTTGCAGTTTACGAGTTGGCTGAAGGTGAGGATTTCGTTGAAACTAGATGACAAGCGATTTGGCCGATTATAGCCGATTCGCAATGCAGAGCATTCTGTAGCAGCCGACGTGAGGAGGCTCAAATTAACCGCAACTGAAGTGCTTCAGGGGGGATGGACATCTGCCGTTACTTGTTCGCACCGCTGGCCGCACGAACAAGTAACGACAGAGCTTCTAGGCGTCTTGGATGTCGTTTGATGAACTTCAGAGCCTCCTCACGTCGGCTGCTACTTTTGACTACTTCAATGCCGCCTCAATCGCAGCCGCCACTTGCTGGCCGAGGAACTCGTAGCCTTCGCTGTTGAAATGCACATCGTTTGGATTCTGGAGCTTCGCGAGATGCGGCGTGATGGCCGTGAAGAGATCATCCACGGCGATGCCTTGTTTCTTCATGGTTTCAGCGGCGGCTTGATTGTGCTCGATGATGGAGATCGCTGTCTGCTTCTTCGGAAGCTCATCAGGAATAGGCGTGGTGCTGGCCCAGAGAAGCTTGGCTCCGGTCTTCTTCATGCGCTCGGTAAGCTGCTCCAGACGTTGCGTATAATCCGCGAGCGGTGTGGCGCGGTCATGGATGCCGAAGTTGAAATGAATCACGTCCCACTTCCCATCGGCCAACCAGATTTCGATCTTCTTCAAGGCGTTCGCGGTCGGCCCGCAGTTCTCGGGAGCGCGATGGACATTGGCCTTGCCCGCAAGCGCTTTGCGCACGGCTTGAGTGTAGCCGCGCGAGACGGAATCGCCGATGAGCAGCACGCGTGGCAGCTTCGGATCATCCTGCACGAAGTCCCACGCATTCGATCTGCCCGTGACTTTCTCCCGCTTATGAATAGGCAGATAGAAGCTGCCGAGGTTCTCCTGCAAGACCTGTTCCCAGGCTTGCTGATCCGCCGGGAGCTTGGCAACGAGGGCCTGATAATCCTCTTCCAGTTTTTTGTCTGCGGCCGCTTTCTGAAGGGCGGCTTCGTTCGCATTGGTCGGTTCACCTTTGGGTGGTTGCTCCGCCATCAAGGTGCTGGCGGCGAAGATGAGAGTAAGAAGGACGTGTTTCATAAGAGGGTTGTGATCAAGGCTATTCCAGCTTTCCAAACATGATGCGTTCCTTGCGTGAGGCATCGGTGTCGCCTTGAGTGACGGTCAGATAGATGGAGCCGTCGTGCTCGTGGAAGGCAGGATATTGGAAGGATTTCTCGGTCGCGAAATGATACTTCCGCTCCCAGTGCTGGCCGTCGCGTGAGACTTCGATGTTGAACACGGAACGGCCCACGCCATTGACCTTCGTCGCTTCCTGCCAGCCGAGATAATAGACGCCGTTGAAGTGATCGAACGTCGGCTTGGAGCTGGTGCCATTGGGAACGAAATCACGAGGCTCATTCGGCGTCCAGCTTCGGCCATCTTTGCTGGTGCTGAACGTGTAGTTTCGGTCGCCGCCTTCCTGTCTCACGATGGCCATCCATGTCCCATCTGGCAGCCGATTCACGGAGGATTCGGTGAGCGTCCATTGAGAAGGTTCATTGTATTGACCAAGCACTTCAAAGGTATCCAGCGCGTCATTCGCCACCGCGAGCCCGTTCTGTCCACCGGGATAATTATTCAATGCCACATAGGTTTTGCCATCGATGACCTTGAACGAATCAAAGAGATAGAGCCCGAAGTCCTTCGGCTGGCGGGTGAAGCCATGAGCCACCGCATCCGTGTAGAAGTGCTGAGGTTGGAAATCATGGAGGCCTGCAGCCGTCTTAATCTTCACGCGCTGAACGCGATTTTCAAAGGCTAGGCTTTCAAGGTTAAAGTCGATGAACCAGGTCTGCGCCTGTCGCTTCTTCGGCTCTTCACTGGCGAAGTAACAGCGCAAGGTCTTGTCGTCTTTCCTAATGATTCGTGGCACAAAGCAAGCGCCCGTCGGCAGCGTTTCATTCTCGTAAATCTGACCCGATTTCGCGAAGATCAATTGCTTCTCCACGGTCTTCGTCTTCGCATCCACGACCGATAAAGTCACATAGACGAAAGGCCAATCAGCGTTTTCACCGGGCTTCACCTCGTTCGCTTCCGCCACGATAAATGCACGGTCTCCCACCATGACGAACTCGGCATCATGCGCGCCTTTGACCTGCGGCGCGGTGACGTTGATCAGGCCTTGCAGCACTTTGTTGGCGGCCTCTGCGGCATTCCAATCCGCAGGCAGAATCATTGCGCCCGCTGCGGCTGGCTTTGCGGGCTTGTCCAGCTTGTTGATCACTTGCTTGAGCCTCACGCGGCCTGACACCGCCTTGCCTGCGGCCACATCCGACTCCGTAAAATTCGCGAGTAATATCTCACCAGCACCATTGCGATCACGGTCATACACGAGAGAAATGAGGCCGTCCTTATCCTCGACGCCATCAGGATAAGACACGTCAGATCGTTCATCCAAAAGCAGGCCTTCATTCCAGGTCGCACCATCATCGGTGGAGAGCTGCGCGGTGAGATGACTGCGTCCTTTGAACTTGTAATGGTTCACCAGCAGCAGGTTGCCGGAAGCGAGGCGACGAATAAAAAAGCGTGAGCCGGGATTCGCGATGTTGCTGGCCTTCGGTTCCTCCCAAGTGAGGCCTTTGTCAGATGAGTGACTCTCCCAAAGGAAGCCGCTGCCCGTGCGGATGAGCATCCACAAACGATGATCCCGCAACTCCACGATCATGTTCTCCAGCGCCCAATGCGGGGCGTTCAGAGCGCCATGAAGCGACCACGTTCTGCCGCTGTCAGCCGTGATGCCCACGCCTTGCCGTTGCTTCTTCTGAGCGAACCAATCGTGAATCGGTTCCTCTGCCAGCGTCACGGGCATGACCCATTCTCCTGAGGAGAGAACGGTGGGTTTATTCATGCGGAAGGTCAGCGGCGTGGCTTCATAACCGACACGAAACTCATCACTCCACACGGGCGGTTTCGCATCAGGGTCCGCACAGGTTCTCGCATACACGCCGTGCTCCGCCTTGTCCTTGTTGCCACGATTGAAGATATACCAAAGCTTGCCACTCGGATCAATCCACAGCGCGGGGTCAAAGGTGCGCCCACCCTCCTTTGGAAGTGCCATCGGCTCAGGTCTTGTGAACGAGCGGCCCTGATCATCGCTGTAACAAAGATAGACGGTATTCTCCGGTGAAGGCTCCTTCGGTCCACCGGTGAACCAGGAGGCAAACAGGCGACCCTTCGCGGTTTTCTCGATTCCAGGAATGCCCTGCCAAACACGATGCTCGAAGTCTGCGTTCGCCACAGGTTCGGTGGCACTGACACTTGCCAGTGAGGTCAGGCAAATGGCCGTGCTAATGAGTAATAGTTGTTTCATGTGGATAGGCAGAAGCTGCGAAGTTTGTCATTCAAGGTGAGCTGGCATTACACCGCTCAAGGGATCACGGTGCCTGCTCCATCTGAAGCCGCGCGGCGGTCATGCGAGCAAGCCCGATCTCCTCATCATTCAATAAGAAGCCGTTCGTGCCGGATTGCATGAGGTTGACCGCTTCCTGCCGGTGCTTCAATCCGAGCTCATGACCGATCTCATGCGCGGTGACTCGGGGCAATGGCTCGTCCATGCCGCCGGGCACAGCTTCGAGCTTAGCGGTGTCCTTCACCATGACCGGCTCGCGATAGAAGAAGCCGTTGGGCTCCATCTCTTTCACATAGCAGACGTTGATGGCCTTCGCGCTTAGTTGGTCTTTTGGAATCATGGACAGCACCCGTTCGATCATGGATTGCGTCCTCATTTCAGGAGGCAGGGGAAGAGCCTTCGTCAGGACGATGGACTCGATTTCAAACTGGATGCCGGCTTGAGCCCAGATCATATTCACCTTCGGGAACACCCGTCGGATGTCCGTCTCTGACAGGGTCGTGTGCATGGCTGGCGTGGTATTGGATTGCATGAGATGCACCCGAACTTTCAGCGTGATGACGGGATGGATGCCGCCCGCAGGCTCAACTCGCAAAGTGATCATCGCGAGGAACGCGCAGAGGGTGGTGATGAGAGTATTCATGCGTGAGAACGGTCAACGTCCCTCAAGGGGCCGCTCATTCGTCTATCCCTGCAATACCACGTCTCACGGTGCGTTCAAAGGAACCATGATACGCATCTTTTCCTCTCTCCTCATTGTCTTGCTGAGTCAGGGCACGTCATTGCTGGCGCTCGACATCACCGCGCAAGGCGGCTCGGTGATCATAGCTCCTGGCAAAGCACAGATCGGCGATAAAGTCATCACCGTGACACAGGCTGCCACGCTGGCCATTGCGCCTGCGCCCGTGCTCTCGGTGACCCACGAAGCCTTGACTCTCTCCGTGGACAAGCCGGTGGGTTATGCGAAGGGAACGAAGTTGCGCGCCTGCAATGCCCGCGATGTGAATGCCGCAGGTTCCTTCGTTCCAGGCTCGTTGGAGATTCGCCGGACGAAGGACGGTGAGCCTCTCAAGCTCGATGAAGATTACCTCGTTGATGAAGTCTGGGGCTTGGTCGGATTGGGACCGAAGAGCCAAGTCACAGCGAAGGACCCCGTGTTCGCGAGCTACCGCCATTCCCTGCTTCGCATGGACACGGTGCAAGTCTCACTCGAAGGCAAGGCTTCGCTGAAGCAGGGCGAGCCGCACATCAGCGCGCCCGTGCCTCCCGATGCCGACTCAGGCAATGTGGCCGTGGCTCATGTGTTCGTGAACTATCGCGATACCGAAGCGAAGCAGGATCAAATCTACCTCATCACTGAAACGTCCGCGCAAGCCGTCACGGGCAGCACGCCGGGCCGACTGACGAAGACCTTGGCCAAGCTCAAAGCCGGGCAACCCGTCACCATTGTCTGCTGGGGTGATTCAGTCACGGCCGGTGGCAATGCTTCCAAGCCGGAACTGCGTTATGTAGATGTCTTCTCCGCTGGTTTGCGCACACGCTTTCCGCAGTCGAAAATCAACGTGGAGAACATCAGCGTAGGCGGCTCCAACAGCCGCCAATGGCTGTCTCCCGAGCAGTTCTCTTATCGTGGTCTGAAGGGAGCGGAGAACCCAGCGCGCATCGAGAACGTGCTCGCGGCGAAGCCTGATCTGGTGACGATTGAATTCGTTAACGATGCCGGTCTCACGCCCGAAAAGGTGGAGGCTCAATACAGTGAGATCTTGGAGCGGCTGAAGCCCACAGGGGCGGAGATCGTGCTCATCACACCGCATTTCACCATGCTGAAAATGATGGGCTTCAAGACTATGCGCGAAGCGGAGAAGCGCCCGTATGTGCTGGGCCTGCGCGCCTTTGCCGAGAAGCATCACCTCGCTCTCGCAGATGCCTCCGCCCCCTGGGAACATCTTGCCAAAGAAGGCCTGCCTTACCTGACGCTGCTGCACAACACCATCAATCACCCCGATGATCGCGGCCACTTGCTCTTCGCTGAGGAGTTGTGGAAGTGCTTCCCATAAGCGCCAGTAGCCGCCTTCAAGAGTTCAGGGCTTCTTCAGCTCAATGTATTTTTCCAGATCCCGAACCGCAATCACGCGGCAACCTTGCTCTTTGAGGTGGGCCATGTAGCTCTCAAACTTCGCCGGGTCCGTGTTCACCCAAGGATGCTTGATGTCGGGCACGCCGTGGAAAGTCATCACCGCGATCTTTCCGTTGCTTGCTTGAGCAACCGCTGCCTTGAACTGCTCCAGCGTGCCTTCCGGCTTGCTGTCAAAGGCTTGGGGCATGGTCAGGAGATCATCTGAAACCGGATCAAAAGCCTTCGCACTGCCAGCACGGGCAAAGTGATAGCCGCGCTCACGCAGCAACTTTACGGCCGCCTCGCTGGTCTGATAGCCGGGATAGCAGAAGCTCGTGGGACGCGGGATGCCATTCCTCACGCACTGCTGCTCGATGTATTCAACATCCGCCGCCAGCTCCTCCGGTTTCTGTTTCGCCACGCCTGCGTGCTTGCGCGTGTGATTGCCGATTTCAAATCCATCCGCATCAAGCGCCTTGATCTGCTCCCACGTCATGTAGTGCTCCTTATCCACGGCAAATTCAAAGCCTTCCGTAATGAAGAATGTCGCGCCGAAGCCATACTTCTTCAGCAACGGTGCCACGAAGGTGGCGTGGCTGGCCACGGAGTCATCAAAGGTTAGCACCACGAGCTTGTCGGGGATCGGTTCGAGCGCCTTTGCCTGACGCGCGAGGACAAGGGTGAGGCAAAGGAAGGCGATGGTGGAAAAGTATTTCATGGGGAATGGACGGCTGATTGAATATGGAACTCAGGTGCGGAGTTTCCTCGGCGCTACTTCTTTAACTCCGCGAGCATCTCCAGCAGGTTCTTAGTGAGAATGACCGATGTGTCTTCCTGAACCACATTGGTGCCAAGCCACGTTTCATAACCACCGAGTTCATGCTGCTCCGGCGTGGGCAGATAACCGTGGCGACCGTTGGCGAGGCCGATGACCATCGTTTGCAGGAACGGGCTGCGCTTCTTCAAATCGAGGCCAGTCTCGACGAAGGCCTCAAAGGGTATGCCACACACAGCGAGATCACCGATGCGGATGGCCTGTAGCTTCACGGTGAGCGTTTCCTCAGGACGCTCAGCCGCACCGATGGCGCTGCGGGCGTAGTTTTGCGCCAGTCGGGGCAGCTTCTCGATGGCCTCCTTGTCCTTGATTGCGACCACGGCCTTCGCTTCGGCAAGTTGCTCAGCGGTGGGCTTGCGATACTTCAGCGTGATCTCGCGCTGCCTCATGCCGAGGCTCACATCCGCGCGGTGTTTCCCGATTTTCTGATGCGCCAGCCACGCGGTATCGGCGGCCTTTTGCGCAACGATGCGGATCTGCTCAAAGGGTTCGCGAGGGGGACGGGTGATGCCGAAGGGGATGTTGTTAATGTCGCCAGAGGTGCCGTTAGACATGATGGCGACGAAGTTCTCATCACCCCGCAAACGTGAAGGCATGACCCGTGCGAACTCGCCAAAGTAATCTGCGGACATCTGGCCGCCCGGTCCACCGCCGACGTAATGCAGTGAGTAGTTCGCGAACAAGGCGAGCGGCTTCCGCTTCGTATCCTGCACAGAGATGAGGGTGATGTCTGGATCAGTGGGGCCCGCCGGATGATCGAGCACCGCAGGACTGGTGCCGGGATTCATCTTCACCTTGTCCATGCGACCGAAGGGATTCAGCGGCATCTGACCCGGCTTCAGATACCAGCGACGATTAAATACTTCCTCTGGCAAGGGATGCGATGCGGCCCCGAGCGACGCTGGCTGCAGGGCGGCGTGCGCTTTGATGATCGACTCCGCGACTCCATTGACGAACAGTTTCCAATACGCCGCAGCGCTCGCGCTTCGTTGATTCAGAGACGCGCCGCTGTGGGTGTGCGTGGAACTGATGAGCATCTTGTCCACTGGAATGCCTGTCGCTTTGGAGGCTATGTTCTTCGCCTCATCAAGCACGTCCGGTCCCGCGCCGAGATTATCCACGACGACCATCGCGAGCGTCGTCGTGCCATCCGCAAGCACCATCGCACGGGCGTGCAAGGGGTCATGCGCGCTGGTGGCTTGATTGGCGCTGAAACCACCCGGCATGTTCATGGGGAAGTCCTTCGGCGTGATGTCCGCCACGGCGGCTCCAGCGCGGAGGATAGGCTTCTCTGCGGCGGGCAAAACTGCCGCAAGGCTGAGGAGGCTGAGAATGGTGATGAGAATGGGTTTCATAATGGGATTGCCCTCATGGCGCAGGAGCTTGTAGTTCCTTCACGATGAAATCCCAGATGTCATTGTAGCCCTCCGTGGGATGATCGGGAAACTTCACATGGCAGACCACGCCAGCCGCTTGCGCAAGCTTTTGGAAGCCCACGGCCCAGGCTGGCGAATGAACCGTGTAGTTCCCTTCCGTGATGCCTTCCGGCTGGGTCAGGCCCCACTCGTTTTCAAAGTAGATAGGCGCGGCTCCCTTGTGCAATAAGGCATCGGGCGACCAAGTCTTGATGAACGGCACCAGCTCATCATAGCGCTTTAAGGAGTCCTCGAAGCTGCATCCCAACGCGGGCGCGCCCCACTTCACACCGGGCACCCATTCCTGCATCCGCTTTGGGTCAATGCTCGGCTGACTGCGATAGGCGGCGACGCAGGTGACTGCCGTTGAGAAATGCTCAACCGCATCACTCGCGGTGGCGTTGGCCCGATCCTTGGAACAACCCACATACAAGGCGGGCAGCGTGCCCTGTGATCCGCCGCCCAAGGCGATGCGCTTCGGATCGAGATTCCACTTCGCCGCATTCATGCGAGCGAACTGCACGGCACGGCACGCATCATCCATCACATATGAAATCGGCGGATTGGCCTTCTCCTTCACTCCATCAGTCAAGGTGCGCGTCTCCACACCGATGACGGCGATGTTGAACGGCAGGAAGCGCTTCAGGTCCGGCACATGCTTGCTGGCTTCCCAAATGCCACCGAACCAGATCAACACGGGGAACGGCCCTTTGCCCTCTTTCGGTAAATGAACGTCCATCAACTGATGCGGGCTCGGGCCATAGGAAACATCGGCGTAGGTGGGAACCGGGGCTGGAAGAGGCCCGGCTGTGACCTGGAAGGCTGACACAGCGAAGACTAGAAGCGTTAATGAAAAGAGTCGGGGGAGATCATGAATGGTTTGCGGATTGGGCAATGATCAAAACGCAGACCTTGAGCGCTTCTTCCTCAGCCTTTCATGGAAGCGGTGCATGAATGCGCGGTGAAGATTCGTTCTCTTCCCTCTCATCCCATGCGTCCGCTCATCCCACTCCTCGCTGTTCTCTCGTTGCTGCCACTGTTCACCCACGCTGCCGACCCTGATTTTCCTTTGGTTCCAGCTCAGGAATGCCATCCGCGCACTGGCTTGCCGAACTTCTTCAAGAAGGCCACGACCCCCGGCGCACAGATCAAGATCGGCTACTTCGGCGGCAGCATCACCGCGCAGAACGGTTGGCGGCCGAAGACTCTGGCCTACTTCCAGAAGACCTATCCCGAAGCGAAGTTCAGCGAGATCAATGCGGCCATCGGCGGCACGGGTTCAGACCTCGGCGTGTTCCGCTTGAAGCAGGATGTGCTCGATCAAAAGCCCGACATGATGTTCGTCGAGTTCGCGACTAATGACGGCGGCGCATCACCGGAGCAAATCTTCCGCTGCATGGAAGGCATCGTGCGTCAGACGTGGAAGGCCCTTCCTGAATGCGACATCTGCTTTGTTTACACGCTCATTGAAACCGCCGCTCCGGCGTTGTTCGATGGTAAGTTCCAACGCTCCGCCAGTGCGATGGAAAAGATCGCGGATCACTACGGCATCCCCACCATTCACATGGGCATGGAAGTCGCGAAGCTGGCCAAGGAAGGGAAGCTCCTCTGGAAGTCCAAGCTGCCGAAGACTGATGAAGAGAAGAAGGCAGTCGGTGATAAATTCGTCTTCGCTCCTGACAGCGTTCATCCTCATCCCGAGACCGGACACGAGCTTTATCTGCAAGCCATCATCCGCTCTCTTGACCCCATTAAAGCAGCCTCCCAAGCTCCCGTGGCTCACCCATTGCCCGCTCCGTTCATCGCCACGAATTTTGAAAACGCGAAGCTCGTGCCGCTCACGCAAGAGACCGTCACCCTATCTCCCGGCATGGTGTTGCTTGATCCTCATAGCGATGACTTTGGCAAGCGCTGGGCCAATCGTATGACCACTCTGCATAAAGGCTCGAAGCCCGGCGAGACGATGACCTTCAAGTTCAAAGGCACGCGCGCCGCCATCTATGACATCGTCGGTCCTGATTGCGGACAGGTCATCGTCACGCTGGACAATCAACCCGCGAAGATCGTCCCCCGCTTTGATGCCTACTGCACCTACGCCCGCCTCGGCAACTTCGTCATCGGTGCCGACCTGCCTGATGAAGTCCACACCGTGAAAATCGAGATCCATCCCGATCAACCGGACAAAGCCGCCATCCTCGCGAAGAACAAGAACGTCATCGACAAGCCCGAGCGCTTCGACGGCACCGCGTTCTATCCCGGCGCGATCATGCTCGTAGGTGAGATGGTGAAGTAAGCTACCCAGTGCGCATATGTCTAACGAAGAAGGTCTATTTCACCAATAAGTTAAGCCCTCCTCGAAAATGGCCTTCAGATCGTTAGACACACGCGCGCTCCCAGTGTTTTACCAATCGTCCGCCATCATCGCTTCTTGCTCCCTGCGATGGCTGGTTTCATCACGAACTTCCATCTCCACTATCTTCTGATAGAAGGGGGCAAGGATTCGATTCGATTCGTGAATCAGGGCGGCCTTCTCTGCCTCTGTGCGGAGATAGCGGTATTGAGGATCCAATTCCCCATTGGTGTAGCCTCTGCCACTTGGCCCGGAGCCATGGATCAAATCCCAAGTGATGCTGTCGCGGGTGGCTGATCCAAAGCTGCGGGCTTTCTTTAGGATGGCTTCTGTCAATTCAGGGTAGAGGAAGACCAAGAGTGATCCTTCGTATCCGAGCAAGCTTACAACATCCTCCAGATCCTTCGGAGTGTTGATTTGAGACAGACGTGCAGTAAGCAGCCTTTCAACAACTGGGCTTGTCCGGGACACGGCGATTCGGAACAGTTGTTTCCATGGCCAACGGTTGGCGTCGCTTGCAGTCAAAATCCGCTCAAACAGTGAACGCGCGAGATCCTCGAAGTCGGGTTCGTTTTCCAGTCCACTCAGACGCAAATCGCGGGAGTATGGGAGAGGTTGGAATTCCTTATTGCCCTCAATTCTTTCGCGTTCCCCACATTCAATTCTCTTAACCAAAAGTTCATAGGTTTTGCGCGGATGACGGCGGGCCATTTTGTGAAGAAATCCGGACCCGTCATATGGGTCACTTAGTCGCATCGAAATCGCCAATCGATCCATCATCTTCAAAAGAGCCCGCTCTTCAACCTCACCCTCCCCATACTCCATATGGTGCCACGCCGCGTTTGACAGGCTTTCAAACTCAGCATCGCTCAGACACCTCTCCAAAAGCGCCATTAGAAGAGAGTCGGTCCAAACTCTGCTGCTAGGAAATCTGATCATGCCAATCAGGTAGTTGAGAACAGATCCTTCGGCCTTCGCCGCCAAGTCAAGGAGGGCGAGTTCGATGTGTTTGGACAGCAGATCGGCACGGAATTGAACGGCATGGAGAAAGCTTCTGACTATGGCCGGCTCCATTGAATTCAGCCCACGTAGCACCGTTGCTTCGATGATTTGAGTCAGCTCACCTTGATTGGGCGCGATCAACAAGGCCGCGTAGCCAGCCAACTCCGCTTGTGGATATTGGTGAACGACGTCCAAGATCTCCAACGCCAGCGGTTGATTCTTGGTAGCTATTTCAGCGAGCAATTCACCCAAATGAGTCGATAGCCCATGATCCGCACACATGCGGCTCCATTCGTTAAGGAAATCATGCAGTGATTGAGCCGTTGGGTGCCTGCTCAAGAGATCGCTGACGAGGCTCTCTTTCAGCGCCTGCCACGCCGCTTCTTGTTTGGCATGCCACTGTTCACTGTAGTCTTGATCGTATGGCTCAAAGTAGTCATCATGGCTCCACGAAAGAGTGAATCTAGCGAGTCTGAATTCAAAGCTGTCAGGAAGGGATGCGACTAGGTCTTTGCAAGCCGGATGGTATTCATCGCCACAGCCATAGATGATGTTCCATCTCAACTGAGCTCGAATAATATAATGAATTAGTGGGTGGGGGAAGATTCTCGCGACATTTGCGATAGCTTCTAGTGCTTTAACTCTCTCTGGGTGCCAGGCGGACTCCATCTCTGCTGGCAAGCCGCGAATCGAAGACGAGAGCTTGAATGCTTCGCTTAACACCGGCAAGGCATTCATGGCCGCCACCGTATTCCTTGGGATAATGTTCTCCGTCAGGAGAGCAAACGCACGATGGCGTAATGCTCTAGTTTTTGAGGGAGAGATGGGTATGGTCTGGAGCACCATAGTTCGCCGGTCCGACATAAAATTGTGCTCCATCGTGTAAGCGAAGAAGGGGCGAAGAACAGTGTCCAGCAAAGGGCATCGCTTGTCCACAATGTCAGACACATCCTCACCATCGAGCAGCCTCTCCAGCCAATCGAGCACCCCTTGCGGCGCATTGGGGAAATTGTGTTCAAATTTGGCAACTTCCGCGAAGTCGTTATAGGGCGAATCTCGTGGTCCAGATTCTGGCATTGGGAAATCGCGTCGCAAGCGCCATAGCAAGTCCAGAGAGGCTTGACGATGTTCATCATTCCATATTGCCACGGGTTTGAGTAGGCCGGGCACGTAAATCAAGACTCGCTCATGCTTGCTCATGTCACCATAACCGGCCTTCTCAGGAGCCGATGCCATATCCATGGCCCACACGGCCAGCTCAAGCGTTCTCGCTGGCTGGTAAACGGCAAAGGCCTTCCAGCGGCCAAGCATTTGAGAGCGGTCCCAAAATGAAGCGGCTTCGAAGTCGCTCTGGAACCGCTTCCAGATAGGAGCGATGACAGATGGAACATCTGAGCCGTGCAACTGAAGGGCTCGCCATTCCGTCTCTGCCAAGTTGCTTAGAATAACCTGCGAACAGGTTTCCAAGAATTGATCAAGAAACCTCCTGATCAAGTCGGTCATCTGCCCCTTATCGTCATAGCAGGCCGTATAGACAAGGTGGTCAGAAAACAGGTCCGGCGTGATGCGCAGCCCTTGATGGGTGCGGATGAGGAGTCCGCTGGTGAGAAGTGAGTCACAGGCAGCCTCCACTTGGCCACGAGCAATCCAGAGGAAATCAGCCATCTTGTCTGCCTTGGCCCGATCCATATGATCCCAAGGTGAAAGTAGGGCGATGGAGCGCAAAAGCCTTTCCTTCAAGGGTCTGTCCAAGCTGCTGATCCGGTCCAGTTCCTGACCTTCAAATCGGTGGAACACCGCTGCGTGAAACTCCGCACTCCGCACCAAGTCCAAATGGGTCAGTTCGCCCCGTCGGAGCAATTCGGCTCCTACCAGAGTGATGAGTGTGCAACCTGCGGAAATGTCGATCAGGGAATCTGCGAGTTCAGCTCTTTCTGGTCCCAAACAAGCAACCGCCAGTTGCTTCATTTCTGGCTTTTTTAGCTTTTTAACCTCAACGCTTTCGATGTTGTTGCTCGTATAGCCGAGCTCCATCAATCGCTCGCGCAGCACTTGCTCAGCGCCAGGACGCGCAGCAAGAACGAGTCGCGAACCTTCGGATTGTTTGGCGGCAAGAATGCTCACCAAGAGTTTCGGGATGGTCTCAATGCGGTGTGCGTCATCGTGAAAAATGCTCATCTTTGAAGCATCCTCATAACGCGGAGGCTCGGCTTCGGGCGATGCGTCGGGATTGGTGAAGCGCACCACTCTCTCTGATGATTCTGTTTCCACTCGCTCAGCGATGGCTCGAAGCAGACGAGTCTTTCCGATGCCACCGGGGGCTGAGAGAATCAATGCCTTGGTGCCTTTCCCGCCCATCGCAAAACTGGCGACGCGCTTCAATAGATCTTCTCTTCCCACAAACGGAGCTTCGTGATGAAACAATCTGTCCTCACCAGCCCACCGCGAATAGAACTCGTGCGTGCTGATAAGCAGGTCGTCGGGCAAGGGGAAGAAAGCCTTCGCCCATGTGGGCCCGAAGATGTTGCTTATGATCTGACAAGCTTGTCTTGGCGGGCAGTGCCTTAGGAACTCGTTCGAGATGCGCTCGCCATCCCAGATCGTCCAATTGGGCCGTTCGTTCACAAGATCAATGGCATCTGGTGAGACTGTTCCAGTGACCCAGAGCAGGTATCTGGCGGGCAGGCGGGCACCGAATTCCGTCTCGGCCTTGGCCATGGCTTTCTCGGCATCGCCTAGGGTGAAGCGCGGCATGTGCTTGCATTGCAGCACCCAGGTGGCGCGATTCTCCATCGTGGCCAAATAGTCGATTCCGCGCTGCTTTGCTCCTGCTGTGCCATAGCGGATTGCATCTAGAATGCGGAGCCTGATTGGGCCAGCACCCGAGAAGCCTAGGTTGGGAAGCGAGGTGCCCGCAACCATATAGGTGCCGCAGAATCGCTCGAAGTGCTCCCAAGCGAAATCTTGATC
This sequence comes from Phragmitibacter sp., assembly GCA_025361865.1. GTDB lineage: Bacteria > Verrucomicrobiota > Verrucomicrobiia > Verrucomicrobiales > Verrucomicrobiaceae > JANYJH01. The sequence goes on along the minus strand of JANYJH010000411.1, from coordinate 7,357 downwards.
GTTAAAAGGCAACTGGAGAGGAGCCTGGAATGAAGGCCTGAGCGGCATTTTAAGTTGCTATTTTGGAGTTATATTCCAAAATAGCAAGCATTGAACTCAATAATCAATCGCCATCGGCTTCAGGAACAGATCTTTTCCTCATTGGGTTCGTCTCCAATTACAGCGTTGCTAGGCCCCAGGCAATCGGGTAAAACCTCTCTAGCTCGGACGCTGCGGGTGCCTCCAGAAAACTACTTCGATCTCGAAGACGATGTTTCCTTGGTCCGACTGGAAGGAGGGGCACAGTCCGTCTTGGATCGACTGAGCGGCACCGTCATCATTGATGAAGTCCAGCGGCGTCCACAGCTCTTTACTTCGCTGAGAGTGCTGGCGGACAGGCCGGAACACAGGGCCAGATTTCTCATCCTAGGAAGTGCTTCGCCGGCGCTGTTGAAGGAGTCTTCGGAATCTCTCGCGGGCCGCATCTCCTTTATCGACATGGGCGGCTTTCATATTGGTGAGCTGCCTCCTGAAGAACTCGAACTTGGTTGGGAGAGGCTATGGGTTCTAGGTGGATTCCCTCGTGCCTTCTTGCCTGCTGACACGCAGTTTTCTTACCGGTGGCGGCTTGATTATATGCGGGCACTTGCAGAGCGGGATTTGCGCGAACTCGCTGAGACGAAGCTCACCAGTGACCAGATTCGCCGCTTGCTTCTGATTGCCGCGCACCATCACGGTCAGTCGTGGAATCACTCGGCTGTCGCAGCTACTCTTGGGATCACCAGCAAGACTGTCCAACGTCACATGGAACTCTTGAAAGCGGCGTTCATGATTCGCGAGATGACACCCTTTCATGCAAATGTGGCGAAACGGCTGCGCAAAGCCCCACGCTACTATTATAGGGACAGCGGATTGCTGCACGCGCTACTGGGACTGAAGGACATCTCATCCGTCACAAGTCATCCCATCAATGGCGCATCATGGGAGGGATTCTGCATTGAGCAAATCATCCGTGTCTTCGAACTGGATGAGACGAAGTGCTATTGCTACTCAGTGCAAAGCGGAACTGAGATGGACATGGTTGTCGAAACGTCTCGCGGCATGATCGGCTTTGAGTTCAAGGCAGGCCCCGCGCCTTCGCGCACGCGGTCCATGATCGAATCTATTCAAGACATCGGTTTGGAAAAGGTTTTTGTGATCTACCCTGGCCACCAGCGATACGCCCTTGATGACAAGATCGAAGTGGTGCCGCTTAAGTTCTTAGAGGATTTAAGAAACCTTTTTTACTGACCTGACAACTCAACGTGGAGCGTGATGCGATGAGGTCGCGGATGCCTACTTCGAGTTGCTTTGATGACGCGGATTCGTCAGGTGATAGAGGTAGCCATCCTCAGCCCCACCGATGAAATCGGGCACGCCATCGCCTTTCCAATCCACGACTGTCGGGCTCACATCATGGCCTTCGATGTTCTGCTTCACCAGCGGGCCTTCGTCCTTGAAGAACCATTTACCGCCTTCGGTTTTCACTTGGTGATAAAGGTTCGCGCTCGATGAATTCACGAGGATGTCGAGCTTCCCATCGCCGTCCCAATCCACGATGCAGATTTTTCTCCGCCCACTGCCGCCCGCCGCTTTTGCGTTTAGTCGCATAGGTTCGCCCTTCTCATTGCAAAGCACGCGCTTGGGCGGCAGCAGCACTTGTTTGCCATCGCGCATGGCCCGTTCGAAGAACGCGAGATAGCCTTCCTGATCCAGCATGATAAGGTCCATGAGCCCATCATGATTCCAATCCACCGCGAAGGGAGTCGTGCGCCATTGCGTGAGCAGAGCCTTGCCCTCAGGCTTCATCCAGCCCCAGGCGAGTTGCGGCTGAGCGCCTTCCCACTCGACTTCGATCGGCTGCGCTTCAGCCAGCTTCGGCGCTTTCCGCGTGCCGATGTTCTTGAACCAAACCGCCTTCCCCAAGATCGAGTTCACGATGATGTCTGGCAATCCGTCGCCGTCCCAATCAGCGACGCTGAGTGTGGTGTAGCCCCATTTAGCCTCGGCAGGACCTTGAATAGAACCGTTAGCACCCGCCATGATGCGGATCGGTTTGCCACCAGCTTCGAGCAGCTTCGGCGCGGCGAATTTCGGATGCTCCACGCCGGGGCCGCTGAGGTTTTCAATGAAGGCGATGTTCCCCGCGCTGTCTCCGCAGATGATGTCCATATCGCCATCACCATCCCAATCAAAACCAAACGGCGTGACGAGCGCGCCGAACTTCACCTCATCCGCCTGTTGTTGGAAATACTTGGGAGCAGCGAAGTCTGGCGTGCCATCGCTATTGGTCTTGCCGGTGTTTTCAATGAACGCCACGCGACCATCTTCATCACCGACGACCAGGTCTGGCCTGCCATCCTGATTCCAGTCAAAGGCCGTTGGCGTGATCATTTCCAAGGCCATCTTAACGGGCTGACCTTCATTCGTTTTGAGCACTCGACCCGGCGCATACTTCGGCTCCTTGCGCGTGCCGATGTTTTCAAAATACGTGAAGCCATCACGGAACTCGCCGCAGATGAGATCGAGCTTTCCGTTCCCTTTGAAGTCCGCGAAGCACGGGCTTGGCCAGCCGAAGGTCTCCGCAGGCTTGTCGCCAGCCATCAGCTTCATTGGCTTGTCGTAATTTGGTTTCTCATCCGTTCCGAGATTGCGAATGATATACACGAAGCCCCGCAGTGGCCCGTGCGTCCAGGTTCCGTGCTCGTCATAGGCATTGTCCCAACCGTATTCCGACCAGTCATCGGAACCGACCACGATGTCCGTATTGCCATCGCCATCGAAGTCAACATAGCGCCAAAAGTTACCGCGCACCTTGTTGGGATGCGGGTTGCCGAAGACCGGAAGCTTGGTGCCTTGATCAAGACCGTCTTTAAGGAACGAGCCATGCTCCATCGCCGGAGTCAGCACGCGCGGCACCCCGTTGATATAAGAGACCGAGGCCATCTGCATGCCTTTGCTGATGCGCACGCCCGGCTTGAAAATGGGGAAGGGATTCGTCTTGGTGGACTCACTGGAATTCTCGAAAACCCAGGTGCCATTGTGCGGTTTATCAGGACAGGAAACCACCATGTCCAGCTTTCCATCGCCATTGAAATCCATGGGTAAAGGGAACGCCCACAAGCCGACACCAAGATCTACCGTAAGCCCGAGGTTGTTGTAGTGGAGGCGTTCCAACTCCTGTGAGGAAGCTCGCAGAGTCAGTGCGGCATTGAGCGCGATAAGGACGATGGTGAATCTCGGAAGCATAAGGTTAAAGGATAGCGGGTGGTGAGAAGCTGATTATTTCTGAGGCACGGGCGGCAACTGCTTCAGCCAAGCGAGATTGAAGACGTAGTGGTTCTTGCTTGTGATGAGCTGCACGTTGCCATCGCGGGTTTGGGTGGCGGAGAGATAGGCGGCGGATTCGCTCATGGTATCGCTGATCGTGGCTTCGCCGCGGTCAATGGTGGGCACCTGACGGGCAGCGCCGCCGGGGGTGATGAGTTTACGCAGGGGCCATGTTTTGCCGTCATCAAAGGACAGAGCGGCGAACATCCCATAGCCGGTGAACTCGCTGCCTTCGGCGGCTTTGAAGGGCATGCCTTTGCGCTTATCCCAATCACGACGCTGATCGGTGAAGGAGCAGAGCAGCAGTGGACCTTCTCTCAGGCGCATGAGCACCTGACGCTGCACACTGCTGATGGCGGGGAATACAGAGGCTTCATAGGACCAGGATTTGCCAAGATCGCTCGTGTAACTGATGGGCGTTTTTCCGTTGAAGCGCGCCTGATCTTCGGGCTTGTCATTGCGACTGATGGCCATGATGCGGCCATCGCCGAGCTGCACCATGGGCGCGTGAATGCCGGGATAGCGGAAGCCGTGTCCACCGGGTCGGAAGTCGCTCTCCTTGCCCTCGACATCGCCATAGCTCCAGGTCTCGCCGGCATCATGACTGAAGACGAGGCTGACCTGTCGCGAGTCATTGCCAAGCACGAGCGTGCCATCCTTGAGCTGGAGCACATCGTTCCCGAATTCACCATGCGGCTGGATGATGTGCGCCTTTGACCAAGTCGCACCGCTGTCGGTGGAGATGCGCATGATGTTCTCCTGCCAGCCGCGCGCGAAGTGGTAGAGCTTTCCGTGGCCATCCGACCAGATCTTCGGCGCATGATCGTTCACATCCGGTCCGTCCCAGAAGGGCGATGCCTCATCCCATTCCGAAGCCCCAAACCGCAGGCGACTCGCGAGATTGCAGAGCTCACTGCCGCCTTCATCAACGGTGGAATACCACACCGCGAGCAGATCACCATTCGGGCATTCGGCGATGGAGGGACTGTGGTTATGCCATGAGAACATGGGGCCAGCAGAGTTAGGCGGAATTTTAACGAAGGGCTTTGGTCCTGCAAAGAAGGGCGCTGGGTTCGGGCCTGGATCGAACTTCCTCACGATCACGTTCTGCTGGTTCAAAGGTGCGGCCGGTGGTGGCAAGAGTGTGCCTTTCGTTTTCTCACCAAGAACCACACGGAAGCCCACGGCATCGTTCGTCGTTTGCGGTAGCCAGGCACTGCGATTGGCCGAGCGTAGCAGATAAACAAAGGTGCCGTGACCGCCGCCACGAATGACGCGGAAGTCACCATCGCTTCGGCCCAGCGGATCGGTTTGATCACCCGCTTCATACGGCCCATACCAGTCCGCGCACCATTCGGCAACGTTGCCGTGCATGTCGAAAAGGCCCCAGGCATTCGCCGGTGTCTGCGCGACTTGCAGCGGGTTTTTCTTCGGCCAGTCGCGATACTCATGAGATAGCTGGTTGTCCTTGAAATAGCGCGGGATGCGACCGTCGTTGAAACGCCATTTCTGGAAGCCATCGGGCAGGTGATCGCCGAGGTTGAAGACGGTCGTGGTGCCAGCCCGGCAGGCGTATTCCCACTCGGCTTCGGTGGGCAGACGATAAGGCTGATGTTCTTTGACCGACAGCCACTCGCAGAAGGCGACGGCGTCGTTCCAACTCACGTCCATGACCGCTTCATCGGCCCCGCCTTTGTTACCGTGGAAGTCGGGCTTGAACTGACGATACTGACCCAGCGTCACCTCGGTCATGCCGATCTGAAACGCGGTGCTGAGAGTCACGCGATGCACGGGCTTCTCATCCACATCCGCAGCATCATCCTTCGTGGGATGGACGGACATCTTGTAGTCCGCCGCAGGCCCATCCTGGCCCATCAGGAAGCTGCCCGGCTCAATGCGCACCAGCTTCATGCCAATGGAGTTCGTGATCGGTTCATTAGCCTCAAGAGCGACGAACGAAGCAACCAGAAGCGCGGTAATGAGAGGGCACGTTTTCATTAATGTTTTGCCTCGGGTGTTTTCGTTTCGCCAGTCGGTTGGTCGATGTGAATCAAATCACCCGAGACCGTTACAGGCCGATCATCTGACGCGACTACGAACCAGTCAGCGGCTTCAGCGGGGAGCTTGGCTTCGTAGTGATCGGCGGCTGTCTTCGTCACTGGCAGAGCGAGCCATTCGCGTTTCATGACGTCGGGGTTCGTTTTGGCCCAATAGATTTCTACCTTCGTCAGCAGATGGGGAGCGGTGGAGCTGAAGCGAGCTAGCAGCGGATCGCCCGTCTTTTCCACGCTCACTTTTGGCAAGGGTTCGCCGATGCCTTTAAGAGTGTAGTCGAAGAAGGGAACTTCCATCGCGAGCCAGTTGGCCTTGCTGCCACTGGGAGTTGGGTAAGGCTGGAACGCGGTAGGCTTGAAGGGCTCGGCGGAAGGTTTTGCGAACACCGTGCCTCCGGGCAGCGGGGTCTTGTGATTCGCGTTCGGTGCGTAGAGATGATTCTTCTCACCGGGCACCGCATCCAGCGTGGCCTGCACGGCGCGCGGCCAGTAGAAGAAATCGTTCGCGGCTCCGGCGATGAAGAACGTGGCCTTCATGCCCGGTGCGCGACGACCCGCATCGAGATGCCGCAGCCAACGCTCACGTTCCTCCTCTGGCATGGCGCCGAGCGTGGACTTCGGGCCATTCAACTGCGCGGTCAGATCATAAAAACCGCAGCCAAACACCGCGAAGCCCGCGCGCACTTGATCACCCGCGAGACCACAAACCATCGTGGTCATGTAGCCACCCCATGAGATGCCGACGACACCGATGCGCGACGTGTCCACGTCTGGCTGCGAGCGCAGCAGGTAGAGTGATTTCATCGCGCTGAGCACCGCATCGAAAATCACGCTCGCGCTCGCATCGGGTGTCGCCACCCAACGACCGCCGCCATAGGTCCCGCCCGTCCATTTGCCTTTAGAATCCACGAGTTTCTTTGGGTCCGCGATGCCTGGCAAATCAGGCGCGACGGCCACAAAGCCACGCTGCGCCCAAGCCATCGCCTTCTCCACTTCTGCGTTCCCGCCGCCGCCATGCAGCACCAACATCCCCTGATGTTTCCCCCGGCGTCTTCGGCGAGGCAATCACCGCGAAAATCTCCGAGTCCTCCCGCGACCGGAATACCACCCGCCGCACCGTAATGTTCTCTGGCACCACGTCAGTCGAAGGCACCTCACGCAGAATCTCTGGGGCCTTGCCATCTAGATAAGGCGCGAAGGGATCAGAGGAATCCGCAGCGTGCAATGCGGCCACTGAAGTGAATAGGAGGAGCCAGGTAATAGAGAGAGGATGTTTCATGGAGTCGTTGCGGCGAGTAAAACAGAACGTCGATTCACGCCCGTCTTTGCATCCACCTCTTCCCTTATGGGCTGCTCGTCTGCTATTATACTGCCGCGCATCAAGATGGGTGAATTTTCATCAGGCGAGACTGGTGAAAGCTTCCTTGGTAGGGAAGCGTTCTCTTCCGCGAAGCAAAGTAGCCGTCATCGCTCCGCGTGACGAGCCTTGGGGGTTCGCTACGAAGACCAGCATACGAATGACGCAGTGACACCCGACCCGTTCCATCAGCTAACTCGCTTCACCAGGAAGACCGATGTCCGCATGAGACACTGACCGCTTCGGCCCAATCTCCCGCTCATCACACGGAGCGTGATGGCTACTTTGCTTCGCCGAAGACGCGGGCAGGGAGAGTAGTTCGGTTCTCCCATTGATACCGTGTGGCATCTAGTTTTGTGATTCTGAAGTGGCTTGGGCATCTTGCCCAAGGGAAGCTCATTCATGGGCAGGATGCCCCAGCCACGAGGGTCTGGCGGCAGGGTTCGCCTGATGAAAAGTCACCAATCTTGATGCGCAGCAGTATAACAACCTTTCTAGGTAAGATAACAACCTTCTTAGGCAAGATAACAACCTTCCTAGGCAAGGCGGAATGGATGGCGGAGCCATCCCAGCAGGTAGCGAGGGGTTGAGCGAAGCG
>JANYJH010000396.1 GCA_025361865.1 Phragmitibacter sp. | reverse complement strand
GTAGAGGGCGCAGCGCAGTTGATCGCGGCTGTCTTCATACAGCGAGCTGGCGTGTTGGAGAAAGTCGCTGGCCACGCCATAGCGGCTGTCCGCACCGGCTAGCAAAGCTACGAGCTCCAGCAATAAGCCGCTGCGTTTTTCCTCGGCGATCCGCACGGCTTCGCGATGAAACTTCTTCGGATCATGGGCGTAGTAGCGCTTCACGAGATCGCGATAGGTGGCGTAGATTTCGTCACGCGGATCTTCCTTGGAGATCACGCGGTTCTTCGGAAACGGGCGATAGAGCGGATCGCCGACGACGATGTTCATCCAAGAGATGGCAGGCGTCGCGCTCCAGGCGGCTTCGCCAAGCGTGAGCCCTTCCTGAAGGCGCGCATTGAATTGGTCGAAGTGAACAGTGAGCGTGAGGTAGGGCTCCCAGACATTGCCCAAAGCGGCGGCGGCTCCGTGTTCGAGCAAGGGACCGACCCAATGCTGCGTCTTTGTGCGGAGCAAGGCGGCGCTGAAGGAATGAAGATGGCAGGCGATGGCACCCGGTTTGAAACGGAAGCCGGGCGTGGCCAGAGCGCCTCTCAGATGGTCGGTATACCAGCCGAAATAGAGGATCGTGTCCGGCAGCGGCCAGGTGTCTGGCACCACGTCCTTGTTCCGATCCGCATAGTAGGCCTGGCCACTTTCCCGGTCCAAATTCGCGCATTTACTGAGCCACAGTTCCCCCTCTTCATAGCCGCCGTCCATGAGCGAGAAATCAATCATGGCGCGGCCCCACAAGCCCTCGCGCTCGGCCTTGAGGGAGTCTTCGATCATCTGCTTCACGGTCGCGTCATCGGCAGCGTCCAAGCGACCGACAATCAACTGACCACGCGCTGCGTAGCAATCCGCAAACCGTCGAGTGGACTGATAGTAACGGTTCTCCAGCGGCCCTTTGATGGGACGTTGCACGGCACCGAGCGCGGCCAGTTCACTGTCCACGCTGGCTTCATCCGCTTCCATCGGTTTGAGATCGGGCGGATTCGCAGCCCGCTCCACCCGCAAAGGAACGCCGCGCATGAGGACGAGCACTTTGACATCGGCACGAACCACGGTCGATCCTTGGCCATAGACGCGGCCATTCGGGTCCAGCAAATCGCGCTTCTCCATCTGCCACCATTTCCGTTTGATGAACTCGCGCAGCAAGGGCTCACGCAGCGTGGTCTCGAACTCATCGCGCTTGATGGTTTCATCCTTCGAGCACTTGAGGCCGATGAGATGATCCGCTGGGATGCCGCGCTTCTCTGCGTAGAACTTGGCGAGGTCTTCAGAGCCGGGGAAGGACGGATTGAAGACGACGACGGTTTCCTTCACGGGTTCCCAGTCGGATTCAGCGGTTAATTGGGGATTGGTGGCGGCTTTGAGAAAGGATGAAGGATGAAGGATGAAGGATGAAAACAGCATGAAGAGAACAACCCGAAGGGACTTCACTTCGCGTCTGCTTTTTGAACTGGAGAAATCGTTCGTCATTCCAGGCAAAGCTTCAGCCCATCATAAGCGATGCGCACGTCCTCCGGCAGTTTCGCTTCTTCGCGATCATGTTTGATCTCGCATTGAATGTGCGTGAACCACGTCCGCTGGGCCCCGACCAGCGTCCGAAACTCCAGCGCTTCCGCAAAGCTCATGTGCGTGGGATGCGGCGTGTGGCGCAAGGCATCCACGATGAGCGTCTCCACGCCTTGCATGGCGTCGATCGTCTCGGGATAAGCCTTCTTCATATCGCTGATATACGCACAGAGTTTCCGACCACCGCGCGAGAAGAGAAAGCCCACGGTGTCCACCTTGCCATGCGTGACGAGCAATGGCGTGATCTCCGTTTCACCGAGCTTAAACGGGCCCGTGATCACATGCGGCTCCGGCTTGAGATAGCCGCGATACCGGTTCTCTCCGTTGAAGGAATGGTCATACATGGTCTTTAGCTTCGCAAGGCAAAGCGCCCGCGCATAAACCGGAATCACCGCGTCCTCCGGCACGCAGAAGCGGCGCAGATCATCGAAGCCCGTCACATGATCCATGTGCGGATGGGAGATGAGCACGGCGTCCAGATGGCGGATGTTTTCGCGCAGGCACTGGAGTCTGAACTCCGGCCCGGTGTCCACCACCCAAGCGACTTCCGGCGTCTTCACGTAAATAGAGGAGCGGTAGCGCTTGTCCCGTGGATCGGTGCTACGGCATGTCTCGCAGTCACAGCCGATCATCGGTATGCCCACGGAAGTGCCCGTTCCCAAAAATGTAATCTCCAATCCACTCATCGTTCGTTGCAAAGTAGGGCGCACCTCATCATAGTCAAACCACCCTGCCGCATGTTATCCCTGCTCAAGATCCAAAACCTCGCCCTCGTAGAAGACTTAGCCTGGGAGCTGGGTCCCGGTTTGATCGCGGTCACCGGGGAAACCGGCGCGGGCAAATCCATCATCGTGGGCGCGTTGAAGCTCATCCTCGGTGAGCGCGCCGACCGCGGCCTCATCCGCACGGGCACGGAGTCCTGCACGGTGGAGGCAGTGTTTGATCTGACGCAAACCGCCCCCGTAGATGCGATCCTCACTGAAGCAGGCTTCGACGCGCTGGAGGGCGAATCGCTCATCATCCGACGCGTCATCGGCGCGACGACCAACAAGCAGTTCGTTAATGGCTCGCCGGTCACTTCGGTGATGCTGAAGCAGCTCGGCGAGCATCTCGTGGACTTGCACGGACCACACGATCACCAGTCGCTCAACTCCAAAGACCGTCAGTTGGAGATGCTGGATGCCTATGCGGGCGCTGAGGATCTGGCGAAACAATACCGGGCGGCTCACAGCCTCTGGCGGGCCGCGCAGACGGAGCACGATGAACTGGCCAATGCCGAGCGCGCCAGCGAACAGGAAATGGACATGCTCCGCTTCCAGATCAAGGACATCGAGAGCGCGGCCTTGAAAGAAGGCGATGAAGATGAAGTCGAGGCGAGACATCGGATCGCCGCGAACAGCGCTCGTCTCGTCGAGCTTTGCGGGGAAGTCAGCGAACGACTTGGCGAAGGCGAAGGCAGCGTGCTCAATGCCTTGCGCGATGTCAGCAAAGCCATTCACGAGCTGGAGAAGTATGACCCGAAGCTGAAGGAAACCTTCCAAGGATTTGAGTCCGCGAAGATCGAGCTTCAGGAACTGGAAAGCTCCGTGCGCGATTATCTGGACGAGATCGAAGTGCAGCCGGAAGAGCTGGCCAAGCTGGAAGAGCGCATCCACATCCTTCAGACGCTCAAGCGCAAATACGGACCGACCGTGACCGCGATCCTGAAGTTCCGCGAAGATGCCAGCGCGAAGCTCGCGAAGATGGAAAATCGCGGTGAAGCCCTGGAAAAGCTGAAGCAACGCCTGAATGCCACACGCGCTGAAGTGAATAAGCTCGGGAAGCAGCTCGGCGACAAGCGCAAGAAAGCCGCGCCGAAACTGGCCAAAGACATCGCCGCGCATCTCACCGATCTGGGTTTCAAGCGCGCCGTCTTTGAAGCCGTTCTCACGGTTCGTGACGAGCCCGCACGCGATGGACTGGAGGAGGTGGACTTCCAGTTTGCACCGAATCCCGGCGAGCCCCTGAAGCCGCTTCGACTCACCGCTTCCTCAGGGGAAATGTCCCGAGTTCTTCTCGCGGTGAAGAGCGCCTTGGCGGAACAGGACGCCATTCCGCTGATGGTCTTTGATGAGATCGACGCGAACGTCGGCGGCACCATCGCTGAAGCCGTGGGCCGCAAAATGGCGACCCTCGCGGAGAAGCATCAAGTCATCGCCATCACCCACATGCCGCAGTTGGCCAGCCTCGGGAAAAGCCAGTTCGTCGTGACCAAGGAGTTCGATGACAAGCGCACTAGGTCCACCCTGCGTGAAGTCAGCGGCGAGCCACGCATTGAAGAGCTCGCCAGAATGCTCGGCGGCAAGGCCGAAAGCGCCCGCATCCACGCAGAGAGTCTGTTGGCCGGAGCGAAGTGAACCCAAGGGGAAGTCACCCGTTTTAAAGAACGTGATACAGGCAGCCTGCCTGTTCAGATTCAGAGGATGCAGGCCGCGCTTTCAGTTATGCAAATCGGATGTCTCGCGATCTTGCGAATGCTCTACTCTGTGACAAGGGACGCGGCTCTTCATTTCGAAGCACAAAAAATCCCGAGGGCCAATCCTCGGGATTCTATTCGCACCACTGACCTCACCACCACCTGCGTGACTCAAATATGAGAGTCACTAGGCAAGTTAAAGGCCGGGAATATGCCGCACTTCAAAACCTGCGAAACTGCGTGCTGTGGGCCTCCAGCGGGGGCCTTTGCCGCGATCTGCCTTATGGTCACTGGTATCAAAACGAAGACCGCAGATGGACATGAAGATATGGTCGCCTTTGACATAGATATTGATGTAACGGCCCGGTCCGGGAACACCGTAGCTCATGTAGTTTTTAGCGGTCATAGGGCCACGAACAAGGCCCGCGTTGAAGAGCACGTAGGAAACGGAACCTGAGCAGTCGTAGCCCCGATCTTCCAGCACCCTGTGGCCACCGCCCCAGATGTAGGGCTTATCCTGAAGACGATTCGCGGCATCCACGGCACGACGCACGGGCTCAGGCATGTAGGAAGGAGCTTGGGCGAACCGACCATCATAATCAAGGAACGGCTGCTGCTGAGGGGCCATCGCGACTTGCATTCCTTGAGGAGCTTGGTTCGGGCGATACACGGCGTTCTCCATGTAGCCGTTTGGAGGTCCAAAACTCTGAGCCTGGGCCTGATTGGCAACAGTGAGAAGAGTTACGACGAGGGTTGCGAGAGCAACGTTGCGGAGGTTGGTGAAGATGGATTTCATGGTGATTATCAGTTATTGGCCTTACTTTTATAGATTTTATCACTTTTTATATGAATTGCAATATTAATTATATTTTTTATAATAATTCTCTATTATGAGAATAAGCAGGCGCAGAGAGGTGAATACCTCTGGCGATGCTGGATGAAGGGGCGTTTGCGCACCTTGCTGCGTCTATTGGCCTCGGCTCGATCGTGCGAGTGCGGGCATGTCCACCGCGCGGCGGGGACTAGGGGCAATGTCCGTTGGGACTATCTTCTTCACGTCTTCATGGACGTGATGTCTGCTCCGGCTATTCAAAGGAATGATAACTGTTTCGTGCTGGCGCTTGCACTCCTGTCAGGGCGTGCCATGATACGCGCCCTTTCGCACATGGCATTGATCGTTCAGAAATACGGCGGCACTTCGGTCGGTAACCCCGAGCGAATCAAGAACGTGGCGCGTCGCGTTCTGGAATCCCAACGCGCTGGCAACCAAATCATCGTCGTCGTCTCCGCGATGTCCGGTGTGACCGACAGCCTTTTGAAGCTAGCCGCCGAAGTATCCGAGCATCCAACGGAGCGTGAAATGGATGTGCTTCTGGCGACAGGGGAGCAAACCACCATCGCGTTGACGGCCATGGCCATCAATCAGCTCGGCGGTAGTGCTTCGTCGTTAACGGGAGCTCAAGCGGGCATCAGCACCGATGGCGTGCATACGAAGGCCCGCATTGCTAATATCACACCGGACGCGGTGCATCGTTTGTTGGATGATGGCAATATCGTCATCATCGCTGGCTTTCAGGGTCAAACCTCCGATGGCCGTATTACGACGCTAGGTCGTGGTGGTTCTGATTTGACCGCGATCGCGATGGCTGCGGCGGTGAAGGCGGACCTTTGCCAGATCTTCACGGATGTGGACGGCGTTTACACCTGTGATCCTCGTGTCGTCAAAGTCGCGCAGAAGATCGAGACCATCAGTTATGATGAGATGCTGGAGATGGCCAGCAGCGGGAGCAAGGTGATGCAGAGCCGTTCCGTAGAATTCGCCAAGAAATTCGGCGTTCGTTTTGAAGTCCGCAATAGCATGAACACCAACCCAGGCACGCTTGTGAAAGAGGAAGAAAATGGCATGGAATCCGTGGTCGTTCGCGGCGTGAGCATTGAGCGCAATCAGGCAAAGGTCACCATTGATGACGTGCCCGATCTTCCAGGTGTGGCCGCGAAGGTTTTCGATGCAATCACGAAAGCGAACATCGTCGTGGACATGATCGTGCAGAATGTGAGCTGGGATAGCGAGACGGACATCTCCTTCACGCTCAGCGCTGCGGATCTTCCGAAAGCAGAAGCCGCCTTGAAGCCCCTCGTGAGTGGCCTTGGTGACAAGGTGGAACTCCGCACCCAAAGCGGAATCGCCAAATTAAGCATCGTCGGCATCGGCATGAGAAGCCACAGCGGCGTCGCCAGCAAGATGTTCACCGCGCTCGCCAATGCAGGCATCAACATTCAGATGATCTCCACGAGCGAGATCAAGACGGCGGTGATCGTGAACGAAAGCGAGATCGAGAACGCGGCGCGTGTGGTGCATACCGCGTTCGGGCTGGATGCTTGAACTCACAGAATAGCTTTCCAAAAATTAGCCAAGGTGTAATCTTACGAGCATGACCACCTTGACTGAGATTGAGTCTGCCGTTGCGGATCTCTCTACGGAAGAACTTCGTGCCGTAGAGCGGATGCTTCATCGCTTGTATCAGCAACGCGGTCTTGGCTTGGTTTATGATGATGGTATGGGTGTCATGACGGAAGAAGACCTCATCGCAGAAGGCGACGCCGCTTTCCAAGCCTACGACCGAGCAGAAGAAGCCCATGCCACTGCCGAAGCGAGGTGAGGTCTGGCAGGTGGACTTCGGTCTTGCCGCCAAGGTGCGTCCAGCCCTAGTGGTAAGCGTCGCCATCTTGGAAAATGAACGCGCACTCTATGCCGTAATGCCGCATACCACGGCCTTGTGGGGAACCCGTTTTGAAGTCCCTCTGGCGATTCGTTGGTTGGAGAAAGGTGCGTTTGATGGCCAAGGCATTCGTCCCGTGCCATCCAAGGTCTTTCTGCGCAGGTTGGGTGCCTTGACTACTGAGCAAATGGCCACCATTGAGGCATCCATAGCGCACTGGTTTGGGTTGGCTTCCAGATAGCGTTACTGGCTGGAAGCCTGTGCTACCGTCGCACCCATCGGGTGCCCAAAGCCACGCTCCACTGGAATTTGCGGGCGTGTTCGCGAATGAGGAACGGGAGGTCTTTTTGCTCAGCCAGCGTGAAGTGCTCTCCGAGTTGGGCTTGCAGCCAATCAAACGTGCTGCCTTGAGGCCAATTCGCGGCGGGCGTGTAGTCTTCCAACCAAGTGCAGGGCGTGGTGAGCAGGAGCTGGCCGCCTGATTTTACGAGGGATGGAAGACGGTCCAAAAGGCGCTGGGGTTCGCTGAGCCGACAAAGCAAATTCGCACCATGAACGACATCGAAGGCTCCAAGGTCGGCGCTCAAATTCATCGCATCACCTTGGGCAAAACGAATGCGCGAGGATTCGCCAAAGTCAGGTCGAAGAGCCGTCAGCAGGGTTTGATGAGAAGACTCATCCACTCGCGGATAATCTAGTTTCCCCTGAACACGAACCGTCTCAGCGGCATTCACGAAAGCCTGCGAGTAATCCATGCCCAGCACTTCCTCCGCCACCAGCGCCAGTTCATAACACGAACGGCCCACGGCGCAGCCGAGATCAAGCGCGCGTGCTTTGGCAGGAACGAGGCTCTTGTCCAGCAGCTCAGTGACGCTGCGCACCGCGAAGCCTAAGGCTTCTTTGGGACCAAAATTCCAAGGGAGAATTTCCTCGTCTTTGCCGTAGTGAAAGAGCAGGTATTCCGCGAGGAGTTTGGGCGTTTCGTAGATGTTCATCGTCAAATTTTGCTCTCCAGCCGCGCCTTGGCTTCAGCCTGATAGCGCTTCCAATAGAACGGCGCGGCGAGTTGCTGGAAGAAGGTCTGGGGGATGGCTTCTTTAATACCGATCTTCACCGGGGGCCGACGTGCAGCGTCATCAAAGAATGTGCCGAAGATCAGATCCCAGAGCACCAGATTCTCGCCGTAGTTCTTGTTCCCTTCACGAAGGTCCATCGAGTGATGCCAGCGATGCAGCCCCGGTGTATTGAAGAGGTAATTCAACCAGCCGAAACGCATCTGCACATTGCAGTGCGTCAAGATGCCGATGAAAGCCGTGATCGAGCTACCCCAGAAGAAGACAGGCATCGGAGCGCCTACGATGATGAGCAGTGGCATCCCGAAGAGCATACTCTTGATCGTGTCCACAAAGTGAAAGCGGCCTGTGTTGAAGAACCAGAGGCGGACCGGACTGTGATGCAGCGCGTGGAAGCGCCAAAGCGGCATCCATTCGTGAGCGATTCGATGCGCCCAGTAGAGACCGAACTCCGAGACCACCAAGCCGAGCGCTACTTGCGCCACGACTGGCCAATGACCGGGCCAGAAAACACCACTTTGCCTACTCTCCGTCCCCTTCATGATGCCCACGGCGGTGAGTGTGATGATGGTCACTTCCACCATGACTTTCGTGAGCAAGGTATGCCCCAGATCATGCGGCATCTGCCCATCGTTCTCATGCCAGACCTTCTCATGGGGGCGCACGCGCTCAAGGATGAACAACGAAATGGCCACACAGAAGTAGGCGATTAAAAAACCGGTGATCTCGTAGCCATGCGATAGGCCCGTGTAGGTGATGGCCAAGGCACCACCGAAGATGGCGGGCCAGAGAGAGTAGTCCAAAAGTGTGCTGACGAATTTCATGCGGGGGTCACAGAAGCAGGAATAGGCCCAAAGGCAACAGGCACGAGGCACCCAGTGGCGCTTGGATCAACCGCGAGGACGCGAAATTTTTAAGCTCTCGCTCCTCTTAGATCATCCTTATTCCTTCGCGACTTCACGGTCAACTATCAACCCGCGAGCGCCGCGCGCAGATACGCGGCGGGCTGGAAGTGCTCGATCAAGACCTCCACCTTGCCGCCCTTGCTCATGCGGGCCTGTTTGATGTCGAAGTTCGGCGTCTTGTGCGGTGCAAAGAGGATGTCATCATGCGTGGCGTTTTGGCGGCGCTTGAAGAGATCCGGCGTGATGTGACCGCCCAGATGATCATCGCGGCCCGTGGCCAGATGGCAGGTTCCCAGCACTTTTTCATCCTGAATATCCGCACCAGAAACTGGCAGCACTTGCGTGCCAAAGCCCAGCTCTCCGAGCACCCCCGTCATGGGATCGTCCATGAGCTTCCGATTGTGCTCATCAATGGTGGATTGCTTGCCCTCAATGAGTTCGGTCTTGATGATGCGTCCGCCCGTAACCGTCAGTCGGCCCAGCGTTCCGTCTTCATACTTCAGCGGGAAAGCGCCCTCGGCACCCGTAGGCACGAAATAAACTTCACCGGCTGGCAGGTTCGCCACATCCGGCGTATCACCTTGACAGAGACCGTGGCTCTTTTGCGCCTCTTGGCCATCGAGCTGCAAGCGCACGGTCATCGGATCATGGCCGTCCACCGTGAAATCCACTTCCACCCAATCTGCCTTCGTCATCGCGAGACGAAGCTTCTCGGCATCGCGGCTGACCTCGTAATAATCAACCGCCAGTCCCGTGCTCAGGATGACGTCATTAACCCCATGCAGCGTCGCGCCTCGGAAGCCGTATTGCTTGGCAAAGGCCGTCAGCGGCGCAGTCGCGCTAAAGGTGGAGATGCAGAGAATGATGTCGTAATTCGGGTAAACATCCTTCTCCAGGCTCAGTTCCTTTCCGCACATGTTCACGCAAAGGTCCGGCATGTCCAAGTTACTGCCGCCCGTCTGTTCATAGGCGAACATCTCTCCGCCCACCATCCCCAAGCGGTCCATGACATCGTCATTGAGCACCTTAAAGAAATTATCATGCGCCTGCTTCTGGATAGGCCGTGCCGGGTTCTCAAGGAATGCACAACCCTTAGCCTCGCTGAGATCTGGCAGATCAATCAGGATACAGATGCGACGCCCGAAGGTGGGTTCAAAAACCGTGTGCAACAAACGTGCAAGATCAAACGGTGGGAAGGTGCGCTCGATAGCGGAGAGTTGCACGGGAATCATGTCGGACATTTTGAGAGTGGATTGGAGTTAAGTAAACGATTTTACGAGCCAGCGTGCCCGCTTGACGCATCCTTTTAGGGAGCGTGCTCCAGTGCTACTGCTTATTTAGCATCCTCCGCACATCCTCTTCCGTCATGGACTTACCGGTGCCCCCGGTGAGCAAGGGCTTGACCGCTTTCTTCGCGGCTTTCTCTGCCAAAGGATCATCCTTGATGTGGTATTGATCCTTACCGCCAGAGAACGCTTTCTCGTTGTCACGGCTGGCCCGACCGTTGTAAGAGCTGTCCTTGGTGGTGAACTGCTTCTCGGCCAACCGACTCTTTTCGTCAGCGCGCGCGAACGGCTTGTTGGCAAAGTCATCCTTCTTACCCGCCTGCGCGAAGTCCTTCGTTTTGAAAGTGCCGCCCGCTCCCGTGAATGATTTGGCACCCGTGAAATCCTTCGTGTGGAAAGTGCTGGTGGAATAAGCGTTGCGGGCGCTGAAGACTTTCTTATCCAAGGGGCTCAAGACCCCAGCCTGCATCTTCTTCATGCTCTGCCGGGCGATGCTATCGTCCGCGTGAACCTTAATGCCGACGCTGTCATCTTCCTTGTTTTTCTGGTGATGGCCCGCACAACTCATGAGCAAACCAGAGCAAACGAGGGTGGCGAGTGTGACTGAGTTGCGCATGAATAGCTGAAGGATAATGGAGAGAAGGGAGAATGGGAATCAAAAGTAGGGTGGGCGGAATGCGGCCACTACTTTCTCGCCGCCAGATACCGCGCCTCACTTAAGACGCCGATGGGCAGATGAAACTTCTCCAACTCCTTCTCCAGCGCGCCCAGCCGTCCCCAGCCGCGATAGAGATCGAGCACCATCTTCGCGAGGCCAGTCGTGAGGCCCGCGTTCTCCTTCACGAGCAATGTCTCCGCTTGTTCAAAGCGATGCTGCGTGATGAGGTAGCGCGCATAGGACTCGATGAGCTTTGGATAATTCGTCGCCGTGCCCTGCACTTGCTGGAGCGCGAGCGCGTAGAGTTCATCGGCCAGATCGTTGCGTCCGGCGGCGGCG
The DNA here is from genome assembly GCA_025361865.1 of Phragmitibacter sp. Taxonomy (GTDB): domain Bacteria; phylum Verrucomicrobiota; class Verrucomicrobiia; order Verrucomicrobiales; family Verrucomicrobiaceae; genus JANYJH01. Next base: position 21,646 of record JANYJH010000396.1, on the reverse strand, counting down.
AAGGCTTCACACATCTCCACGGCCTGTGCGCCACCGGGGAAGCTGAGCCGGACGAGCTTCGCGAACATCTCATTCATTCCGTGTCGGTCCTGCATCGCGGCAAGCACGCGGACCATAAGTGGCGACTCTATAAACTGCGGGCTCATGCCAGCAAGCGCAATGCTGTAAGCCCATTGCGGCTTGCCTTGAGCGAGCAGCGTTTCTACGGCAAGTGTCTGCGCGATGTGCAGCGAGTCTTTGCCCTTCAGCCAAACGGCGGCTGACAATGGCGCGTCCTTCTCCTCCAGCTCTTTCGCAAAGGCACACAGACCCAGTGCAGCGTTCACAGTCATGGGTGATTGACGACGAAGCTCGCTGATCCAAGCCTTCGCGCGGGGGCCTTCGGACTCATGCGTCAGCCAGTCCACGAAGCTCTTTAGAGCGTCGCTATCAGTCAGTTCCGTGCGAAGCAGTGCGGTGATCCTGGGCTGTTCCTGAGTTGGATTCCAAGCCGTATCTGCCGAGACCAGCTTGAGCTGTTCCATGCGCAGACGGAAGCGATCACTGCCTTCACGAGCCGAGCGCTCGGCGCGGATGAGAAGGTTTTGCGCCTCCGTCTGGCGCTGATATTGAGCGAGCACCGAGCTGAGCGTGATGGCTCCATTTACTTGCAAGGAAGAGACCACGCCGTTCTTTCCGGTCACGCCCGTCACCGCATTCATTAGCTCTCGCACCTCATCCCAAAGCCCCCCTTCAGCGACCAGCTTCGCATGAAGAGGCAGCGCCAATCGAGTCGCATCCCGCCACGCGGTGGTCTGAGGAATGGTTCGCAGGGCCTCCAGCGCGCGCGTCTTGTTACCCTGTTCATTCAGGATCAGCGCACGCCGATACGAAGCCTCGTGCTCTTCTTTGAACAATGAACTAAGCTGCTCCCATGCGGCCAATGCACCCGCCTTGTCGCCTTGATTTTCCAGCAGCAAGGCCAGCTCTTTCAAGTAAGGCACCTCCTCTGGAACGCGACCTTGTTGAACCTTGGGCGATACCTTGCGGAAGGCCAGCGCGCGCAGCCGCGGCTCATCATGCAGCATCGAAAGAAAGTGTGCGTGCTTCTCTCGCAGGACTTCAAAGTTTAGCGTGAGCGGCTTGAAGACTGGGTCCGTAGCTGGGTCAAAAAGCCGCTCCAGATAAGGCAGCGCCGGAGTCAGATCCCAAGAGTTCTCGCATGATCGCGTGAAGCTCTCACAATACTCCGCGTTCGATGGAGCACGATCTGGAAGCCTGCGATAAACCTCCACGCTTTCCCGCGTGAGGCCTTGGGATTCCAAGAACGAACCGAGCTCCATCATGAACTCAACCGAGTCGTCCGTGGCCAGTTGCTGACGGATGATACGGATGCGTTCTGGGAAACTCAGAAAGCGGAGCTGACGGATAAGCGATTGGTTTTGCCAACCACCGAAATCGCGGTTTCCCTTCATGCCAAGCGCCACGCCGCCATTGCGCCAGTTCATAATGGAATCCACCTGCGTCAGCGCTCCGGTCAGCCCATCCTGCTGAAGCATCATGCCCCACTCGCGAGCCTCTTCCCAATAGCTATGCAGCATGTTTTGATCATCCACACGCGAACCGAGCGGCACCGCGCCGGGCTCCATCCGACCGATGAGCGGATCAGCAAAGTTATGCGAAGCGATGAAGTCGGCACTGAAGAAACGAGCGAGCCGATCTGCGCTGGCCTCAGTCGCGCCCGCCAGGCCAAGCAGCCGTGCTTCACGTAAAGTGCCCTGCGCGGAAGGCGGCAGCGCTTTTAATCGCGACCAAGAATCACTCAGTAACTGACCGCGCTCTTCCGCCGTCTTCGCCAGCCGATAGAGCTTCGTGAAGCTTTGCAGGAAGGGGTCATAAGTGCTGGCCTTCGATGCGATTAAAGGCGCCCGCCAGACCTCCATCAGATAGCGCCGTTGCTCCTCCACGCGGCCCGCTGACTCGGCAATATTTGAAAGAAACAGCGCATACATGGCTTCGAACGAAGGCGCATTGAGCTTCGCCGCTTCGCCGAGCACCAGCGCGAGATCATGGCGGCGATGCATGTCCAGCTTCCGCGCCACATCAATGAGTTCGGTATTGCTGAACAAGCCAGACGCACCCAGCGCTTCCACATCGGTCTTCGTGAAAGCAAAAGCCTCATCATCCGCGAAGACATTCGTCACGGCTTGCACCAACCCTTTGCGTAAGCGCCGACGCTGCTCCGGCAAGTCCTTCTGCTTCACCCAGGCCAGCACCTCCGCCACGCTGTGCGAACGCACGCCGAGCCAGACGAAGAGGAATTTTCCTTCCAGCGAATCCGTGTTCGCTAGTCGAGGCAGGATCGCTGCGATGAACTCTGGGCCGTGACCTGAGTAGTAGTCAGCCCACATTCTTTCGATCTCCATAGGCAGCACCGGCATCTTCGCAGGAAGTAGTTTCGCCAACTCCTCTATCGCCCGCAAACGCAGTGGCAGCGGCTCTTCCGGCACCTCCGCAAATTCACCTCGTGGCAGGCTCAAAAAGCTGCGCACCCGTTCGCGTTCCAACTGCTCCAGACCGGGGCAGTTCTCCAAGGCCATCAACAGATTCGTGGATGCTGCGGTATTGCTTTTGTGATCATCCCACAAAGGCCACGGCCACTTCTCTGCAGGCGTATTCTCAGGCAACGGAGCACTCGAGACAGCGGCGAGAAGCTGTCGCAAAGTCTTCTCAGATGCTTTCATATCGCCCAGTCTTTTTTGAGTGAGTGCGAGCTGAAGCAGCGCCTTGCCATCCCAAGACCGCACCCTCGCGATCTGTTCATCCACACGCCGCGCCGCATCGTCTTGGCCCGTCTCACCATAATACTTCGCCAGCTCTTCCAAAGCGATGGGGTCCTGTGAGAAACGGGCTTCCAGCCGACGCCGCGCCTGGTCCGCTTCATTCATGCGGAAGTCCTGTTCGAGTAACTGCACGAGCTGTCGCCACTCGCCCGCTTCTTCTTTGGCAGCCGCGCTGGCGGCGACCTGCTTCTGGAAATAGATCGCGCTTTTGAGGTCGCCCACTTTGAGCGCGGCGGCCCGAAGTTGATCCAGTGAGAACGGCGTATCTGGCGAAGTGTAGTATGCCTGCTTCATCTCCGCGAAGGCCTTCATCGCATCATCCGCTTTCTCATAAACGCCCGCCAAAGCCTCATGCCAGAAGCCATCGAACGGGTAGCGCCGGGTGCGGTCCTTCAATGGCGTGGCCACCATGTCCAGCCGCTTTTGCTTCTCTTCATCAGGAAGATCGCCTTGAAAGGAGTCCGCAGAAATCATGCGCTGCAAGGCTCGCTCAAAGAGCTCACGACGACGCTTCACATCGGTCTCGGACTCCAGCAGCCGGAGCTGCACTTCCATGAACTCTTTGAATTTTCTTTGGGCGATGAGCGCTTCTGCATAGCGCTCCAGCATCGGCCCGGCATTGCCCTTCATGCTTTGCGAAGCCTTTTCCCATAAGGCCAGCGCTTCCTTGCGCTTGCCGTCCACAGTGTAGCACTGAGCCAGCGCAGAGATGACCGCTTCGTTCTGCGGGTCTTCTTTGAACAATCCTTCCAAGATGCTCGTGGCCTGCGAGCGGAACCAAAAACTCACCGCGCGCTCGTGATCATTTCTCGGTGGCGGATCGGCAGCCATTTCCAAGAGCTGTTCAGACAATCGCCGCTGATAGGCGGGGCGATTGGCCGCGTCGAGGCTTGAGAGCAGCTTGAGCTGACGCAAGGCGAGCATTCGGTTCTTGTCTGTCAAAGCGATGTCAAGCAGCAGCTTTTCGATCTCCAGTGAAGAAGGCCGTGGCTTGCCCTTTTCATCATACCTGAGCCGTTGCAATAAAACATAAGCCGCGTCCACTTGCTCCGTTCGGAAGCACCACCAAGCCGCCCGCAAGGTGCGCTCTGCTGTCGTGGGCATGATGCCTTCCGCGAACTTCTGCCAGGCCGGAATCATCAGCACATCAGGCCACGAAAGCACCTGTGGTAAAGCTTCATCCTGAAGCAGGGAAAGCAGCTTGGATGGATGAGCGATAATTTCAAAATGGAGCGCCGCTGCATAGTCGAGCGCGGCATCAGGAATCGCTGTCTTCTTCTCCGTGGGCGTATCTGTTCCAAAGCCCTCTCCCGTGAACATCGCTGGCATCTTGAAGACAGTGTTCGCTTCCACGGCAACGTGCGGTCGAGGAGCTTCTTCACCCGCTAGGAGCGAGAAGATTCGCTCGTCCACATCCATGCGTTTCTCGGTGTTCTCACTCAGCGTCCACGCCTTTTCCAGCAAGGTCTGCGCTTCATCGGTCTTCCCGTTTTGCGCCAGCACATCAGCCAGACGAAGCTGTTCTTCCCGGCCCGCTTCGTTTTGCGAAGCGGCGTTTCGGGCGGCTTCTTCAGCAGCTTGGGAATCCGGCCCGCTGGAAAGGAATGCGGCCACTTGGTTCACATGTTCCTGCTTCGACTTCGGGCTTGGACCCGCATTCAGTGCGTAGTCATCAAGCAGCTTCTTCAGCGCGCCGCTGTTCTGCCGTGCCCGATAAAATGCGGCCAATTCAAACACCGCATCCGGCTTCTCAGGATCACGGGCAATGCGTGCTCTGAGCACCGTTTCCACGACTTCATCCAATGATTTTTCATGGGCGAACGCGAGGATTTGCTTCTCCACATCCGCGTTACCGCCCTGAGCTGCGAAGAGCCTGCGAAGCCGCACGACGGCCTTGTCTTGCTCACCCGCGCGTAGGTGAGCAAGGCAACGCAGCAACACCAGTGATGGCGCATCCGCATCGTCATTCTTCAGCTTCTCATCAAGCAGCTTCGCGGCCTCCTGATACCCATCATGATCCAACAACGAACCCACCAGTTTCCAGCGATACTCTGCGGCCTCAGGGAACTGCTTCACCAGTTCACGCAACCACTTCATTCGCTCATCCGCATCCACCGTTAGCTCAGAAAAAGTGGCTATGTCTGCCAGCGCCTTCTCCAGTTGCGGCTGCGTGTTGGCCGCCTTCAGCAGCTCCGTTTTTAACAAGTCGAGCTGGCCGAAACGCTCATGCGCCTTGACCAAACGGAAGAAGAACTGCTGATAGCGCCAGTCTTTGAAATGCAGCAGCGCCAGCCCTTCTCGCAGCGCCGTGACAGCCTGTGGAAAGTGATCCGCCTGCTCTTCCATACGGGACAGATCAAACAGCGCATCCAATCGCTTGGCCGGATCATCCGCCTTCGCCAGTTGCCGATAAAACACCAGCGCCCGATCTAACAAACCCGCGCCCAGCATGAGCTGCGCGACTTCCCGTGCCAGCGCCGCATTGGCCGGCTGCAACGTCGCCGCCTTCTCCCAAGTGGTCGCCGCTTCATCAAACTTGCCACTGTCCGCGAGCAGCTTCCCGCTCTCAATGAGCAACGGCGATCTTGCGGCATCGTTAGCCGGATAAGTATCCGTAAAGCGTTTCAGGAAATCCAACGCCGCCTCACGATTTCCATTCTCTAGCGTGAGATCCGTCATCGCCCGCAGAGCCACGGCATTCTTCGGCTCCGCCTTCAGCACCTCTTCATAGCGCGCCGTAGCCTCTTTGGTTTTCCCCGCTTTGCGCAGCAAGTGAGCATGAACCAAGATCACGCTCGAATGCTCCTGCTTCTTTGCCTGAGCCGCGATGCTCTCCAGGAGAAACGCCGTCGAACCGTGCTTGTCATAAAGCTCCCAAAGCAGATCCAATACCCGCCCATACTCCGGCTTTTCCACGAGCAAATTCAGATACTCACTGGCGAGACGAGATTCCTTCGGAGACCATGGAGTGTCGGCTATTGCTGACACCGTGAAGCACAAACAAATCATCACCACCCAAGAGGTTCTCCGCGAGACGCGCGCGCTCCCCGAGTGCTGAAGGAATGAGAACATGCTGGATTATACGCGTGTCTGTTCGGCTTTCAGCAAGCGTTTCATTTGCGACATATCAGATCCAATCTTCTGCTCGAAGCCCTCAACCCTCAGGCACTTCAGCCGCCTTCGCGGCCTGCTCTATATCCTGCAAAGTATCCACATACAGCCATTCCACGCGTTCCCGTGCCCAAGGGGTTTTGCGCAAGAAGGTGAGGCTGGATTTGATGCTGGGGTTGTCGTTAAAGCAGTTGATCCGGATGATCTCACCGAGCTGCTCCCAGCCGTAGTGGGACTGGAGTTTGCTCACCATCATAGCGAGGGTGACTCCGTGGAGGGGGTTCTTGGGGCCTTCGGCGTGCATAGCAGATGGAAGTTACAAAATGGAAGCGCGCTCGGCTTTGCCGCCGCGCATCCCAGCAATGTGACCAAGCCGAGGCAGAATGTGATGCTACTTGCCGCCGTTCTTGGCCAAGGCCTGGCTCTCCGGTGAAAGCTTCGACAGGGGAAGAATGAAGGCCACGCCATCCGCACGCTGGATGACGACGTTCTCACCTTCCATCCGCACGAAGCTGGCCTGAATGCTTTGACCTGCCGTATTCGTCCAAGCCTGCAATCCACCAGCAGCAGGGGCTCCACCCGCCATGCCACCGCTCATCGCCGCATCGTCTGCCATTGCGGGCGCCGCTGCTACGGGGGCTGGGCCAGCCTTTCCAGCTTCAAAGCTCGCCCCTTCCGTGATCCACGCCTTGATGATGGCGATCTGGGCCTCCGTCATCTGCGTTTCTTTGGCCGGAGGCATGTGGTCATCGTCATCTTTCGGCAACTCCAGAGACTTGTAGAAGCTGCTGCCAGCGGCGTCCGTGGGAATGATCATCTTACCCACGCCGACCTTCGTGGCGAACTTGGTGAGATTATCCAGCGCGAGCTTGCCTTTCTCCTTTTTCTCCGCCTCGGAATGGCACTTATAACAATACTGCTTCAAGAGCGGCGCGACCTGAGTCTTGAAGTCCACAGCGGAGACGATACTGGCCTGCGCAGACAGGAGGGCGATGACAAGGATACGGTTCATAAAGGGAGATGAAGTTGAATTAAGCGATTCTTCATCAATGCGGCATCATTTGTCCAGCGTCCTCTTTGTAAAAAAGCGGCTGTGGCTGACCGCAGCGTAGTAACAGATATGGACACTGGGCGGCGCTGTGATAACCATCCGCTATCATGGACTTGCGGCATCTTCGCTACTTTCAAGCCGTCGCTGAGGAACTCAGCTTCTCCAAGGCGGCCCGACGCCTCCGCATCGCCCAGCCCGCTTTAAGCCGCGCAGTGAAGGAACTAGAGATCGAGCTAGGCCTTGAAGTGCTGGATCGGAATCGCCGCACGGTGAGCCTGACGACGGCCGGTGCCGTGCTGCTGAATGAGACGGGCGTGCTACTGGAACGCTTGGAGGAATCAGTTCGGAAAGTGCGCCGCGCCGCCGCCGGTGAAGAGGGCGAGCTGCGCCTCGGTTACATCGGACCGCCAACGCAACCTTTCCTCGGAAGACTGCTTCATGAGTATCGCAGTCGTTATCCGAAGGTGTCCGTTCACTTGGAGGAACGAACCCCGGAGCGCGTCTGGGAAATGGTCGCGAAGGGCCGCTTATCTGTCGGTCTGACGCGTCCCGTGCTCTCTCATGAAGCACTTGGCTTGGAGACATTGCTTCTGCGGGATGAGCCCCTGTGTGCGGTGGTTCCCATGGATCATCCTCTCGCAAAGCGCACCTCATTGCCCTGGCTCTCGCTGGCCCATGAACCCCTGATCATCCTCGCCCGACGCGAAGGCGTGGGGCTGCATGATGAAGTCGTCGCCGGCTGCCGCAAAGCCGGCTTCACGCCGCGCATCGCTCATAGTCCGAGCTTGATCGGCACCGTGCTAAGCTATGTCGAAGCCGGAGCAGGCATCGGCATTGTCACTGAAAGCGTAGCCGTCGGGGAAGTGCTGGCATCACTGAAACGCATCCCGCTCACACCGAAACAAACCGTGCCGCTGGTGCTGGTTTGGTCACGAGATTCCTCTGAGCCCTCCGTCACGGCCTTTCGTGAACTGGTCAAAGTATGGCTGCGGGAGAAGAAGCTGTGGCTCAAGTAAGCGCACGCTTCACCACCACAGCCATCGCTTTGCCGAGCTTTGCGTGCTCAGGTGCTTCCAAATGAAGCCCATCCAACGGACTCGTGCTCACATGATCCTGAGCATTCAAAAAGGCGCAACCCAGTAATGCGGCCACGGCTTGGTAGTAGCTGGGAAAGCGTTTTGATTTCGGCGCCGCATTCACGAATTTCTCTGCCAAGTCCGGCAGATGCGGCGTGTCCAAGACGACGGGTGGACACACGATCAGGAGCTTCGGCGCAGCCGCTTTCGGACCGCTCTCACTTTGCAGAATCAGCTTGGCCAAGATGCCCACGCCAGCCGCGATCTCACCCGCCGGGAGGTTGAACATGGTCTTAAGATCATTGGTGCCCAACATGAGCACGACGAGATCAATCGGTTTGTGGGACTCCAAACAGGGAGGCAAATAAACGCGCCCATTGCGATGCCCCATGATGGGGTCTTCATGCAGCGTCGTGCGTCCATTTTGGCCCTCCTCGATCACGCGATATTCTTGGCCCAGCTCGCTCGCCAGAACACCTGTCCAACGCACGTCTGGCGCGTGCCTCATCGGATAAGGTGATGAAGAAGTGGCCACCGGATCAAAGCCCCAAGTGTTCGAGTCGCCAAAGCAAAGAATTGTTTTCATGTCCCCGATGCTTGGCTTCAAGCATCGCCTCGTGCAAGCGTAACTTGGGTCAATGAGCGGACTCATCGCCACCCAGAAGCAGCCTGCGCAAAGCATCGGGCCGCGTCGCGAAAGCATAGAAGCCGATAAAGAGAGCCATGACTCCACAGGCCCAAAAGACCTGAGCGGGAGTGAAGTGGAGCGCTTGGTTTAAGAACATCTGCACGCCTGAAGCCAGCAGGATGCCCACGAAGGAGAGCAGGTTCGCTGCGCCTTGCACCGCGCCTTTGGACTCGGCGGAAGGACGATGCTGAAGCACCGCCGTGACAGGCACGATGAAGAGTCCGCCTGCCAATCCCAAGACCACTAGGCAAGTGCTGAACACGGCGATGCTGAGTCCGCTGAAGCCCATGATGAAGGCCGTCAAAGCCATGCCCGCAGCACCCAGCGGCACGAATCCATACTCGATCCGGCCATGCGAAGCACAGCCTGCGATGACGCAACCAACGCCGATCCCGATGGCCAGCGCGGCATTGAGCAGACCGTTGTGCGCTTCACTGAGATGCAGGACATCCTTGGCATAGATCACCAGATTCATCTGCACCAGCGCGGCCAGAAGGCAGAAGCAAACGTTCGCCCAGTTCGCCCTCCACAGGTCACGATCAGGCTTCATCAAGCGAAGCTGCTTCCAGAGTTCAGTGACGGGATTAAGGCGCAGAGCGCACGTCGGATTGGCCGCTTGAACCGGCGTGATGTGTCGGCTGAAGGCCCATCCAATCAGGGCCAGCGCGGCAAGGATCAAGCCGGAGACGCTTTGATTCGCACTGAAGGTTCCCACGAAAAGACTGCCCATCATGGTCCCCATGATGATACCGAGGAAGGTGAGCAGTTCCAGAATTCCATTACCCCAAGAGAGCTTCTCAAACGGTAAGACTTCGGGCAGGATGCCATACTTGGACGGACCGAAGATCGCGCTGTGACAGCCCATCAGGAAGACGGAGAAGAGTTCCATCGGCAGATTCTTCAATCCCAAAGCTAGCGCCGCGAAGAGCATGATAAAGACTTCAGCGATCTTCACCGCAGACATCACGCGCTGCTTGCTGAAGCGGTCAGCCAGCCAGCCGCTGAACATCGAGAATGCGATGAACGGCGCGGCAAAGAGTGCTCCCGCTAAGGCAACGTGCGTGTTCCTTTCCGCTTCCGACATGGGCCGGACGAGCACGAGTAAAATGACGAGATTTTTGAGGGCGTTGTCACTGAAAGCATTCTGAAACTGCGTCACCATGAGGCTCCAGAAGCCGCGCTGCCAGTGGGAAGAGGGGATTGTGTTCATTGTCGAATGGGGTTGGAAGTAGGTCGGTTCACTTGGCGCTACGGCCAAAGAGTCGCTTCAATAACAAGTGCGCGGGCACATAGAGCAGCGCAAAAAGTGCCAGCATCCATACAATGAGATAATGCCGTGGCGACATCAAAGTCTGGGCCTTCGTATCGTCGAGCCCAAAGACATAATCCACATTCACGGGCAGATTTGGATTGGCCAGATGCGCGCCTGCTGGTGGCAGGAAGTTGTAAGCGATGAGGCACAGCAACCAGCCCGCGCCGGTCCAGATGAAGAGTGCCCGTTTGTCGTAACCCAAGCGGCTCACCAAAAAGATCAGCAGGAAGGGCAACCAGCCGTGGAAGAGCGAAAGACCGCGAAGAAAGAGCGAGCGATGCTCATCAAACATGTAGCTCGTCATGCCGCTCAGATGGATGCCGACCAACTCGCAGCCGAAATCCACGCACCAGAATATTTGCGGAATGACGATGCCAACCGCTGCGACAGAAGCCATGAGCGAGCTCTCTTTCCACACGGCGATCAAGGTCACGAACAAGGCGACATCGCAGAAGTAAAGGAAGTTGGTCGGGCCGTAGTTGATCCAATAGACGGGAACGAGCACCGCCATGAAGGCCGAGTAAAGTGCTTTGAGCCAGAGCGGGAGTGCGTTTGAATGATTTGAGGAATGCGTGATTGCTTTCATGGATGAAGTCTCTCACGCCCGATCACCCAGCGCGATTCGATAAACTTGCCGCGTCCATTGATTGGATCAATGCTCAAGCTCCCGCTTCCTGAGCCACACAAAGATGACAGGCGTGACGATGAGGATGTGAATGAGACTGCTGAGCATCCCGCCGATGACGGGTGTGGCGAGTGGCTTCATCACCTCCGCGCCCGTTCGCGTGCTCCACATAATGGGCAGCAGACTGGCGACAATGGTGGCCACGGTCATGACTTTCGGGCGCAATCTTAAGCGCGCGCCTTCCTTCACGGCTTGCACCAGATCATCGAAGTTAAAGGCGGCTCCACGCTCGCGTTTCCTTTGTTCCAATGCCTCTTCCAGATAGACCACCATGACCACGCCCGTCTGAATGGCGGTGCCGAAAAGAGCGATGTAACCGACCCACACCGCGACGCTGAAATTGAAGCCCATAAAGTATTGGAGAAACACGCCACCGCTTAAAGCGAAGGGCACGGCGAGGATGACATGCGCGGCTTCCTTGGCGTTGTGATAGACCATGTAGAGCAGCAGAAAGATGATAAAGAGCACCGTGGGCACGATGAGTTGCAGAGTCTTCGCGGCCCGGATTTGGTTCTCGTATTCACCGGAGTAGTCCACGGTCACGCCGGGTGGAAGTCGCGGCACGATGTCCTTGTTGATCCGCGCCTTCACCTCTTCCACGAAGGAGCCAAGATCGCGCATTTGGCTGTCCACGTTCGTTTGCACAAACACGCGAAGCCTCCCGTTCTCGCTGACGATCTCATTCGGTCCTTCCACGCGCTTGATGGTGGCGACCTGACCCAATGGAATAACCTTGCCGGAGGGGCTGGTGACGAGCACGTCCCGGAGCCTTTCCAAGTCCTCGCGCTCACTGCGTTGGAGTCGCACTTGAATGGGAAAGCGGGCCCGGCCTTCGATGGCCGTGGAGACGTTCTTCCCACCCAGGCCTGCTTCCACAAGATCGAGCACGTCTTGCGCTCGCAAGCCATAGCGGGCCATGCCTTCGCGATTGACCTCAATCTCGATGTAGGGCTTTCCTTGCACCCGGCTGGGCGCAACGCCGATCGCTCCGTTCACTTCTTTCACGACCTTCTCCACTGCAAAGGCCCACTTCTGCAAGTCATCGAGATTATCCCCGAGCAGCTTCACACCGACCTGCGCACGAATGCCGGTGGAGATCATGAGCACACGGTTCTCGATGGGTTGAAGAAAGCCCGGCACGCTGCCCGGCACTTGTTGGAGCTTCTCGGTAAGTTCGGCGACGAGCTTCTGCTTCGTCATGCCCGCGCGCCATTCGCTTTCCGGTTTGAGCATGATCGTGGTTTCGATCATCTCGGTTGGCGCAGGATCTGTGGCGGTATCCGCGCGGCCCAGCTTGCCCGCTGCGGACTGCACTTCAGGGAGGCTCTTGATGACACGATCCTGCCAGGACATGACGCGCTTCACTTCGCTCAAGGCCGTCGCCGGCACAAAGGTGGGCATGTAGAGCAGGCTACCTTCATTGAGTGGCGGCATGAATTCCTGGCCAATGCCGCGCGTGAGATTTTGCAGTCGCGGGAAGCTCGCGAGCTTGTCATTCAAGGAACGCGGCAGGCCAAACGCCACGACCAAAGCAGAAGCGAGAATCATCCCAGCCATCGCCATGATGGTCTTGCGGTGATGCAGCGCAAAGTCCAGCGCGGGCTCATAGAGCTTCAAGAGGAAGCGCATGACGATGTTCTTGTCCTCGGCATGAAACGGGCCTCTCACGAGCACGGTGCAAAGCACGGGAACGATGGTCACCGCGAGAAACGTGGAGCCGATCATCGCGAAGGTTTTGGTGAAGGCGAGTGGATGGAATAGCCGACCTTCCTGACCCGTGAGTGAGAACACGGGAATGAATGCGAGAATGATGATGGCCATCGCGAAGAAGATGGGACGGCCCACTTGCTTCGATGCCGCGAGCACCACGTCGAAAGTCTCCGCTGGCAGCAGGCGACTGCCCTTCTTCTCTTCCGCATGTTCACAGTGTCGGATGACGTTTTCAGTCAGGACGATGGCCGCATCCACGAGCACCCCGATGGCGATGGCGATGCCGGAAAGGCTCATGATATTGGACGTCAGACCGATCTGCTTCATCAGGATGAACGAGATCAAAATGGACAAGGGCAGCGGGAACGTGACGATGAGAATGCTGCGGAAATGGAAGAGGAAAATGATGTGCGCGAGTGTGACCAGAATCATCTCTTCGAGGAGCGCGTGCTTCAGCGTATCCAGCGTGCGATCTATCAATTCACTGCGATCATAGAAGGGCCTGATCGTCACGCCTGCGGGAAGACTGGCCTGAACTTGAGCGATCTTCGCCTTCACGCGCTGGATGACATCGCGGGCGTTTTCACCGGTTCGCATGACGACTGTTCCGCCAACGACTTCGCGTCCATCGAGATCGAGAACACCGCGTCGGAAATCACCACCTAGTTCAACACGCGCGATGTCCCGCAGATAAATGGGCGTGCCGTTCTTCTCCATGAGCACGGTTTGCTCAATGTCGCTCACGCCTTTCACGAGGCCGAGACCGCGCACGACAAATTCCATGCCGTTCTCCTCAATGGTCTTCCCACCGACATTGAGATTGCTCTGACTCAGCGCCGTCATGACCGTGTTTAGAGACACGCCGACGGCCCGCATCTTCGCGGAATCCACTTCGATCTGATACTGCTTCACCATGCCGCCCACGCTGCCCACTTCAGCCACGCCGGGCACGCTGTTGAGTTGATAGCGGATGAACCAGTCCTGTAAGGAACGAAGCTCGCCAAGATCAAAGCCACCCTTCGCGGACTTGCTCGCATCTACATCCAAGTAGTATTGATAAACCCAGCCGAGGCCCGTGGCATCAGGCCCCAGCTTCGCCTCGACACCTGTCGGCAACGTGCCGCCGAGATAATTCAGACGCTCAAGAACTCGCTGACGCGCGAAGTAGTTATCAATCTCATCACCGAAGATGATCGTGATGAGCGAGAAGCCGAACATCGAAGTGGCCCGCACCGTCTTGACTCCGGCGAGCCCCTGAAGATTCACCGAGAGCGGATACGTCACCTGATCCTCCACCTCCTGCGGACTGCGCCCCGTCCAGTCCGCAAAGACGATGACCTGATTTTCACTCAGATCGGGGATCGCATCCACTGGCGTCGTCAGCACTGCGCGGATGCCGAAGGCGGCGATGAAGACGGTCAGGCACGCAATCAAAAAGCGATTGCGCATAGACCCTTCAATGAGGCGTTCGATCATAAGATTACTTCGCCTCCTTCAGCTTGGAAAGATACTTAGCCGGATCTTTCTCAAACTTGGGTTTGCAGGCTTTGCAGCACAGTTTGATCTCCTGTCCCTCATGCGTGAACACGATGGGCGGACCCATTTCGCCGCCGAACTCTTCGTTGGAGACGATGCAGGTTTTGAGCGGGTAAGGCTTCGCATCCGCTTTTGCAGGCTCTGCGGTGGCGGGTGAAGCGAAGGACAGAAGCATGGCCAGTGTCAGGGTGGTCTTGATGATTTGCATGGTATTGGATGTTTCGATTCTAGGGTTGGCTTGGTCAGTTGCTGAAGGGTTTCAGCAAAAATTTTAGGGCTGCATTCCTTTGGTGATGAAGGGTTGCGGCTCGGGGTCGGTGGACGGTGTGCTGTTGTTTAACTGCGCCTGCCCATCTACTAACATGTTCCCACGGGTGACGACTCGTTCGCCCGGTTGCAGGCCGTCCAGCACTTCCCAAAGATCATCTCCGGTGCGGCCCAGCTTCACGTTGCGTTGCTCGTAAACGCCCTTCTCCTTCTCCACATAAACACGGGGAGATTTGCCCGGCCAGAGCACGGCGCTGCGGGCCACGGCGAGGACTTGCGGCGCATCAGTCTGGACTTTGGCCTGGGCATAGAGCTTGTGTTTCACGAGCCGTTCGGTGTTGTCGATTTCCACGCGGATACGGGCGGAGCGGGTCATGTCATCGAGGTTGGGATTGATGAATTTGATCTTCGCGGGGAAGGTTTTTCCGGGCAGTGAAGCGGTGCTGATTTCTACTTGCTGACCGATATGCAGGAAGGGCAAGTCCTGCTCGTAAGCGATGAACTGAAACCACATCGTGGAGAAGTCCGCGAGCTCGAATAGCTTTTCGCCCTCGGCTACATACTGCCCTTCATAGACATAGCGTTTCACCACGGTTCCGGTCATCGGAGCGAGCAGTTCAAAGTGCATGTCATCATCCCGTCGGCCCGGTATTTTCATGATCTGCGCATCCGTGAGACCGAGCCTGAGCAGTCGATTCCGCGCGCCTTCCAGCGCGGTGTTGTCCTGTTTAACAATGAGCCTGTATTCCGCTGCCGCCGCGAGCAAGGGACGGGAGAAGATGCTAGCCAAAGGCTGACCTGCGGTGACTACGGCACCATCGAAATTCACGGAGAGCTGGTCAATGCGACCCTCTGCTGTGGCGCTGAGGATGCGGTGTTTGGAATCGTCATCATCAATGACGCCCGACACGCGCAAGGTGCGGATGAGGGGCTGCTGGCGCACGGTTTCGGTTTCAACGCCAATGACATTCGGACTGCCAGAAGGAAGCATGATGATGTCCGGCTGTGCTTCGCTGATGACCTTCGCGCCTTCATAGATGGGCACTAGGCTCATGCCGCAGACGGTGCATTTGCCAGGCTTGTCGGATTTTACCCAAGGGTGCATCGGGCTCTGATAAAAGAGCACACGACGTTCCTGACCGATGCCTTTGGAAGCGGGCGGACCTTGAAAATGTTGGGCGGCATACCAGCCGCCAGTCGCCGCGAATGCAGCGACGATGAGGCATGTAAAAAGAGATTTCATGGTGTGAAGACGTGAGTGGGCAAAAAGCGAGACACGGGGTCCGAGACGGCATCCAGACATGATCCAGCAGCTCGTGGATCGGATGCTTTGATCAGGTCAATCCCTGCCAGGCCCATTCATGGACACTCCGCGGGCAGGGAGCTTTTACTTCACGTCAACTGAGCGCAATGCCGCACGAAAAGCGGCACAGTCACGATGAGCAGTGCGGGATCGCAGTCAGCATGGACGACGATTTGCTGAGGGTGAGTCACGACCCATGCGGGGATGATCTCGACGGGATTCGCGGGCACTGATTGCCATTCGCTTTGCTGGACGCGAGAGCTTGGGAGGACTGGAGAAGGCTTAGCTGGTTGGCTGGGCGCATCCGCACAGCAACAGGCCCGATGACAGACACAGGACGCTGGTTCGGCTGCATTCTGCACCCTTTCACCTACCAGCCCTGCTGGGAGGCTCGCCAGCGTCATGAAGACGCAGATGAAGGTGGACAAAAGTGAGCGCATACGATTTCAATGTAGCTTAGATTCTGCTGAGCGTCTAAAGTTCATGGAGAATTTCTGAACCCTGATCGTGGCGGACTAGCTTCATTACGTCTCAGAGCTATCACAAGTTCAGGGCAACTTCACACAAGTCTGCGGGTTCCCCTTTCACCTATAATCTTATCTTCAATACTGAATCAATTTATGGCGCAGGCAATCATGGACCCCGAAGAGGTGAGACGTTTCGCGCAGGAGCTGAAACGCTTCAACGACGACGTGCAGGGTAAGGCATCCTCACTCCAAGCCCGCTTCAGTGCGCTGGGCAGCACTTGGCAGGATCAGGAGCAGCTCAAGTTCGCGGAAGATTTCATCACCACGATGAAAGTCCTGAAGAAGTTCGTGGAGATTTCCGAGAAACAAACTCCCTTCCTGCTAAGGAAGGCGCAGCGGATCGAGGAGTATCTTAATCAGCGATAACGCGAGCCAATTAAGAATTGAAAATGAAGAATTAAGAATGCCCGTCCAAACCAACGCGAGGCTTCTCATCATCCACCATTTCTAATTCTTCATTTTTCATTCTTAATTCCATCATGGCAGATCAGGTCAAAGTCACTTCACTGGACGCGCTCGAATCCTTTCGCGCGGCCTTGATCATTTTCGTGACGAAGGCGCGGCGCTCGGTGGATGAGTTGAGCGAAGAAGTCCATCGCACCCGAAGCTGGATTCAGACGCAACAGCGCGTTCACTGGGAGGCGCAACTTCGCAAGCGGCAGAAGTTGTTTGATCAGGCCAATCAAGAGCTCATCAGCGCGCGATTCTCTGAGTTCAAGGACTCCGTTCAAATGCAGCAGATGGCAGTGCGCAAAGCGAAAGCGCTGGTCGAGGAAGCCGAAGAAAAGATGCGCAAGATCAAGCACTGGAGCCGCGACTTTGACCGTTACGCGGAGCCGATGGGCAAGAAGGTGGAGAGCCTCCGCACCGTGCTGGAGCATGACATGCCGAAGGCCATCCAGTATCTCGTTCAAGTGCAAAGAACCTTGGAGGCCTACACAGAGCGCTATGCTCCTTCGGCTGAAACTACCCCAACGACCGAGACCGAGCCGCCCACTGCACCCGTATGAGCACCCGAGTCAGCGCATCCAACCTCGCCCAAGCTGCGAAGTCCCTCAACGTCGCGTGGGAGAACACGAAGACCTATTGGCGTGACGGCAAGAGCGCGGAATTTGAGCGGGAATATTTAGAGGAATTGCCGTCCCTGATCGCCCAAGCGATCAACGTGATGGAGGAGATGGACGCATTGTGTAGAAAGGTAAGGAATGACTGTGAGTAACACGAATCTGCAAGCCAACCGGAGCCTTGAGCTTCTGAGCAAACTGGAACAAGGCGTCGCCGACTACGCGAAAAAGGAGGAGGTCTTTAATCGCGACTTCCGCAGCCGTCGTTACACGGCGGATCAAAAGCATCATGAAGTCGTGGAGCGCATGGATGCCCGTGTGGCGACGCAAATCGAAGAGACCGTGGCCGCCTTTGATGAGCACAAACAGCGCGTGCAGTCCGTCTTTGAAACCCGTCGTAAGAAAATCGAACGTGCCAATCTTCATGCGATGCGCACGCTGCCGAAGCGCACGCAAGATGTAAAGTCCGGCTACCTCGGAAGCCTGCAAATGAAGCGCTTCCGCCTGGATCGAAAAGTCGCGGATGAACTGAAAGCCGTTGATACTCTGGAGGCTGAAACCACGGATAAACTAAGCGCGCAACGGGCCAACATCGCCAAGCTCATGGCTCGCGCCCGGAACTATTTCACCGGCTACGGCTCCTTCCAAAAACTGCTGCGCAACAAGCCGGAAGCCTTGTCCAGCCAGACCTCCAGCGATCCCCAGTTGTTGCTGGAATCATTGGATGCGAAGCTTCAATCTGCCGCCGCGCAGTTAGTGGAGTTCCGTCAGATTCTCTGGCCGCGCATGTTCAGCTATCTGCCTATCGTGGCCTTGCTTCCCTTGATTCTGCTGGGCTGCGTGGTGCTCGCCTTGTTGCTCGGCCCCGGCGCTTCTTCCTTCATCATCGCAGGTGTGGCGGGCATCGCCTTGATCATCGTGGTCTTTGTTCTTCATTCGCTCGGAGCCAAGCAAGGCCAGGTGGATGCCGAGACCATTGCGGCTTCTCTGGCCGAAGCTTTTCAGCTTCATGTAGCCTGCGGTGAGGCTTCCAAAGTGAAGGCGGAAAGTGATCGCAAGCGCATCAATGAAGAGCACGAGCGCATCAACGCGGAGATTCAGGAACAGTCCCTGAAGGCTGATGAAGTCGAAGCCAACTTCAAGCGTCGTGCGCAGGACAAGCTGCAAAATCAAGCGCCGCGTGCGCTCGCGAAGAATGAAGAGCAGCACCAGCAGCGACTCGCTTACATCGAATCCGTGCAGGCCGAGCGCGTCGGCTTGATCCAGGGTGAAGCGGACTCGCGCAAGCAACAACTCACCGCCAGCCATGAAGGCGAAGTAGGCTCCCTCGTGGGTGATCTGACCGCGCGTTGGGATGAGTTGGAGTCCGGCTGGAAACGCGAAATCACGCCGCTCTATCAGGCGATCAACGAGATGAACGAAGTGATGGCACCGAAGTTCCCGGCATGGACGGAAGCCATCGTTGAGTCATGGCAGGCACCGAAGGAATTCACCTCGGTCACTCGATTCGCCCGCTTCGATCTGAACCTTGCGGAGATGGCACCGAAAGACCCGCGACTCGCTCTTCCCGGCCCTGCGCAGGTCTCCATTCCTCTCGCGCTGGCTTATCCAGAGCAGGGATCCTTGTTGTTTGAAACTCATGGTTCTGGAGGTGCCACCGAGATCAGCACACTGAACAATGTCATCCTGCGGATGCTCAGCACCACGCCACCGGGGAAGGCCACATTCACCATCATCGATCCTGTCGGTTTGGGGCAGAATTTTGCAGGCCTGATGCATCTGGCCGATCACGAGGAAAGCCTGATCAACCGCCGCATCTGGACGCAACGGGATCAGATCGAAGAGCGCATGTCCGAGCTCAGCGAGCACATTGAAAAAGTCATCCAAATGTATCTGCGTAACGAGTATGCGACCATTACGGAATACAACGAGAAGGCGGGCAGCGTGGCGGAGAAATACCAGTTCCTCGTCGTCGCAGACTTCCCTTCGGGCTTCAGCGAATCAGCCGCCGCGAAGCTGCAAAGCATCGCCTTGAGCGGTCCGCGCTGCGGCATCTTCACGCTCATTCATTGGGATCAGCGGCAGTCGCTGCCAGAAGGCTTCGCAGCCGATGAACTGCGTAAGAATAGCGTGTGTATCCGCGCTGATAAGAACGGCTTGGCCATCGCCGGGGCACCCGCGAAGACCCATGCCGCGCTGGTTTTCGATGCGCCACCGCAGTCAGATCTCGCGGTCGCCTTGGTGCATAAGATCGGTAAGGCGAGCATTGATTCCAATCGCGTGCAGGTGCCATTTGAACAGATCGCGCCGAAGCCTGATGAACTCTGGACGGGCGATACGACAAGCGAGCTGCGCGTCGCTATTGGCCGCACTGGCGCGACGAAGCATCAGATGCTCGCCATCGGTAAAGGCACACGCCAACACGCGCTGTTCGCCGGTAAAACGGGCTCCGGTAAATCCACGCTCTTCCACGTCATCATCACGAATCTCGCGCTGGCTTGCAGCCCGGATCAGGTCGAGTTCTACCTCATTGATTTTAAGAAGGGCGTGGAGTTCAAATGCTATGCCACGAAGAAGCTGCCTCATGCGCGAGTCATCGCCATCGAGAGTGATCGCGAGTTCGCCCTGAGCGTGCTTCAGCGCGTGGATGATGAGTTGAAACGACGCGGCGATATGTTCCGTAAGCTCGGCGTGCAGGACATCGCCGGTTACAAGCGCGCAGGCGGCACGGAGCCCATGCCGCGCTCGCTGCTGCTCATTGATGAGTTCCAGGAGTTCTTCGTGGACGACGATACGATTGCGCAAACGGCCTCGCTCTTATTTGACCGCATCGTGCGCCAAGGCCGTGCGTTCGGCATTCACGTCCTGCTCGGTTCGCAGACGCTCGGCGGTGCTTATTCCCTGGCTCGGGCGACGCTCGGCCAAATGGTCATCCGCGTGGCTTTGCAGTGCAACGAGGCCGACGCCTACCTCATTATGGATGAGAACAATTCCGCGCCGCGCCTACTCTCGCGGCCCGGCGAAGGCATCTATAACGATGCCGCCGGTGCCATCGAAGGGAATAGTCCGTTCCAAGTCGTGTGGCTTTCCGATGAAGAGCGCGATCAATGGCTCGACAAGGTTCATGACCTCGCCGTGAAGCGGAACGATCATCACGCTACGCCGATTGTCTTTGAAGGCAATGCTCCGGCGGACATCCGCGAGAACGATCTCTTGCGTGATGTGCTCGCTACGAAGCCAACGTCAGCGCCGCATTCCACGCGTTGCTGGTTCGGCGCTCCGAACTCCATCAAAGGCCCAACCGAAGCCGTCTTCCAACGCCAGAGCGGCAATCACCTATTGATCGTTGGCCAGCGTGAGGAGGCGGCTTTGACCATGATCGACTTGGCCATCATCGCGCTTGCCGCTCAGTATCCTGCGGGCAAGGCGAAGTTCATTCTGCTTCACGCTTCAGCTCCCGGCTCGCCGGATGCGGAGTTCATTGAGGGCCTCACAAATGTTGTTTCGCATGATCTACAAGTGATCGGCGCGGCGGACATCAGCGAGGTCATGAGCGGCTTGGCCGCCGACCTGAAATCCCGACTCGCGGGCGAGAGTGACGCGCCTTCCGTCTTCTACTTTGTGCATGGCCTCCATAAGTTCAAGAAGCTGCGGCAGGAAGATGACTTCTCCTTATCCATGAGTGACAGTGACTCCGGCGGTAACCCCGGCTCGCAGTTCATCGAGATCCTCAGCGAAGGCAGCAGCCACGGAATGCACATCATCACCACTGTGGACACGCTCAACAACGTGAACCGCTGCATGAACCGCAAGGCGCTCAGCGAATTCGAAATGCGCATCCTTTTCCAGATGAGCGCGAACGATTCCGCAAGCCTCATAGACTCCCCCAAAGCCAGCAATCTCGGCCTTCATCGCGCCCTGTTCTACAATGAACATCAAGGCACGCTGGAAACCTTCCGGCCTTATGCCATGCCGGATGCCGAGTGGATGGGAGAGGCGGGGAAGGCGCTGGGATGATACAGCATTTCGTTGAGGATGTCGCAAAAGGCCTGATTCAAGTTAAAGAGACGGGGTGAGGCACACGTTATAGCACGCTGTATGGCGCGATGGAAGTCTCTTGATACGGCGCAGGCGGTTTTGGCTCCGCTCTGCTTGAATGAGGTGCTCGAAACGGGCAGCTTCGAGTTGCCGTTCACCACCTCATCGAGGCACGCTACGACGACTCCTTCCTCGCTGAAGCCTTCGACAACGACCTCACCGGCGCGCCCGCTTGGCCGCCCAAGGTGCTGCTCAAAGTGCTCCTCATCTGCTACGCACGCGGCGTGCTCTCCTCGCGCAGGATCGAAGCGGCGTGCGCCACCAACGTCCCGCTCATGCTCCTGTGCGCTTGTGCGAAGCCGGACCACGCCACCCTCGCGCGCTTCGTGCTGCGGCTCGGTCAAAGACTGCCCGCCCTCTTTGCCGAAGTGTTGCAGGTCTGCCATGAAGAAGGCC
>JANYJH010000389.1 GCA_025361865.1 Phragmitibacter sp. | reverse complement strand
TGCTTCGGAGCCAGCGACGGTGCCCTATCTGAAACCGATCTCCGCAGCATTGCCTCCAAGTGGCTTCGCTTTGCTTCCTAGTTTAAATTTTTCCATCCCACTTTTCTCATGACTACTTCAACTCCTGCTGCTCCACGCAGCGCCGATGCCCAGACCGCGCAGCAATTCGTTGCCGGTATCCGTGAACGTGTTTCTAAAGTCGTCGTCGGCCAGGATGTCGTCGTTGAGCGCGTGATGATCGCGCTGCTCACGGGCGGTCATTTGCTGCTGCAAGGCCTGCCCGGACTCGCGAAGACGCTGCTCGTGAATACCATCGCGAAGGCCATCAATCTCGATTTCAAGCGCATCCAGTTCACGGTGGACATGCTGCCGTCAGACATCATCGGCTCGGAAATCATCGACCAGAAAAGCGGTGACTTCCGCATTCATAAAGGCCCCGTGTTCACGAACTTGTTGCTGGCTGATGAAATCAACCGGGCTGCTCCGAAGGTTCAAGGCGCGATGCTTGAAGCGATGCAGGAACGGAAGGTGACCATCGGCGGACAGAGCCTGAAATTGCCAACGCCGTTCTTGGTGATCGCGACTCAGAATCCTGTGGAGCAGTCCGGCACCTTTGAGCTTCCAGAAGCGCAGCTCGACCGTTTCATGCTGTTGCATCGGCTTGGCTATCCAGGCCGTGAAGACGAGCAGATGATCTTGCAACGACAGCTCAACATGGGCTTGCGCAAAGAGGATGGGGGAGCCGTGCCGCGCTCGGCTTTCGACATGATTGAGGACAATCCCGGTGCCTCCATCGCTGATCTCGTCAGTGCCATGGAAGCCGTGCAGGCGGTGCATGTCAGCGAGGTCTTCGTGAAGCACTGCGTGGAACTGGTCCGCCGCACGCGTGAGTCTTCGTTGCTGGACTTCGGTTGCAGCCCACGCGCTGGCCTTGCCTTGATCAACTCCGCTCGCGCTCGTGCCGTCATGCATGATCGCGATTACGTGACGCCTGAAGACTTGTTCGATCTTGCGGAGGACGTGATCCTGCACCGTATCCGCGTGAGCTACGAGGCTTCGGCGGCGGGCCACACGGGGCCGCAAGTGCTTGAGGGCATCCTTGCTGGTCTTGGTTAAGTCCACACTTCACGAATCATGAAACGCCAAGTCCAACTCAACCCTGATCCTGTCGATGCGCGACAGTTTGAAGTCACGGTCAAGCATCTGGCGAACAGCCTGAACTTCGGCCAAGATGAATCTGTCTTCCATGGCGGCGGATTGGAGTATGCGCAGTCGCGGCTTTATGTGGCGGGCGATCCGGTGAAGTTTATCGACTGGAAGGTCTCGGCTCGTGTGGGCAAGCTCTTCATCAAGGAGTTTCAAGAGCCCAAGCAAATCCCGCTTTATCTGCTGTTGGATACTTCAGCCTCCATGTGCATCAGCTCGCAGGTGTTGAGCAAGTATGCTTGGGCGGTGCGAATCGCGACAGGCATCGCCTTGGCCGCGCAGACGGGCATGACCCCTGTGGGCTTGCTGGGATGCGGCGCGCGTGAGCTGCATGTGCGGCCGACGCTCTCGCGGAATCTGGTCATGGAATGGTCGCATCGTCTCCGACAGCATGACTTTCTGGAGGAAACTTCGTTGGCCAAACGGGCGCGTGAAGTGGCTCCCTCGCTGAGGAGTCGGACGATGGTCATCGTGCTCAGTGATCTTCACGATCCTGATGCCTTCGCCGCCTTGCAGGTGCTTGGACAGGAGCATGACTGCATCGTGCTGCATCTTCAGGATCCAGCCGAACTCAATGTCAAAGGAACGGGTCTTTTCCGTGGCAATGAGGCGGAATCAGGCCGTGCTTTTGTCGGCCACGGACGACGTGCCTTCGTGGATGCGAGCGAGTGGAAAAGCGAACTCACGCGCTTCGGCATTGATTACCTGCACTTGCCAATCGACCAGCCGATACTGGGCCGGTTGCGACACTTTTTGAACCGCAGAGGAATGGGCGGCAGCGCTGGAAGATGATGAAGAAGCGGGCTTATTTCAAACGACGAAGCGTTCTGGTGCTGGCTGCGGTCATCCTGATCGTGGTCGTCATGTTCTGCCTTCGTGGCCGAAAGGATACTGACACCGTCAGTGTGCCGCTCGGCGTCGAGCAGGCAGCCATTGTCACCTATAGCGGCCCCTCGGTTTCTGTGGCTCCTTATAAATGGGGTGTTGCGGTGAATGTCCGCATCGCTGAAGTCATCGAGCGTGAAGGTCGGCGCATTTATGATGTGCGCTACATCGTGAATCGTGCGGGCACTTTTGATCTCAAGGATTATCTCGTAGCGGAAGATGGCAGTGCTCTCAATGGCCTGCCCACATTCAAGTTTGTGGGCGATCCCAAGCTTTCTAAAAACCTCGACACACGCATCCAGGAAACGGAAGAAGTTCGGGTAGATGTCGGTGGTCGTTATTACGAGACGATGATCGTGCTCACGCTGCTGTGGATTGGTTGGCTGTTGCTGCTCATTTTCTACAAACGCCCCAAGCCCCCTGCAGAGCCGGATGCGGGGCCTCCTGCGCCGACGCTTGCGGAGATGTTGCGCGGATTTCTTGCTCAACTCGAAGCCGGAACTCTCGATGCTACAGCCAAAGCTAAAATGGAAATGACGCTGCTTCAGTGCTGGCGGAATGAACTCGATTTAGGGCATGTGCCGATGGGGGCTGCGCTTGATCAAATGGCGCACAACTCCAAGATCAGTGATCCTTTGAAGAAGCTTCAGCACTGGCTCTATCATCCGGCGTCAACGGTGCAGAGCGCAGAGATAGCGGCCGTCATCGCGCCTTATACGCATGAAACGAAGTTAATGGAGGCTGCCCCCGCGTCATGATTTTTCAGCATCCTCAACTCCTGAGTCTCCTCGCGCTTCCGGTCGTCCTCGCTTTCTGGGAGTGGATTCGTCGTGGCCAGCCAATCGCTTTGCCTTTTGATCATGGCCGTCAGGGCAGGGGGCTCATTCTGCGTTTTCTGGTGCTCGCCGCGAACTGCCTGCCTGCGGCATTGCTGGCCATCGCCATTTTATTCTTGGCTCATCCGATGACCTACACGCCGCCTGAAGTGGAGCGTAAACTCAACAACGTCCAGTTCCTTCTCGATACCTCGGGGAGTATGGCGGAGCCGTATGGTCCCCAGACGGCGGGGCGCAATCGTCGCTTTGATTCGGCCATGGCAGCCATCGAGAAATTCATCAACTACCGACAAGGCGATGCTTTCGGTCTGACCATCTTCTCACGCAATTTCATCCATTGGGTTCCTTTGACACTCGATACGCAGGCTATCGCGCTCTCCAAGCCTTTTATCCAACCGGACAATCCGAGGCTCGATCCGCCGGGCAGCCGTCACGGCCTTCCCGATGCGCTCTGGGGGATCACCTACATCGGCAAAGGGCTGCTTGGCGCGACGGATTTACTGGCTCAACGGCCCACGGGTGACCGCATGATCATCATGATGACGGATGGCGAAAGCAGCGACATCTTGCCGCCGCGAGATGCCGAAATCATCGGGCGTTTGCAGGCAGAAAAGATCACGCTCTTCGCCATCCTTCTTTCTGATGAGACGATACAGCCGCAGCTTGCCGCCATCGCCCGAGCGACCGGAGGTGAGGCTTTCAGCGCCTTGAGCGGAGACGCGCTGGCCACCGTCTTCAAGCGCATCGACGAGATGAAGAAAGTCGTCGTGCTAGAGAAGCGGCCACAGGTCGTGGATTACTACGATCCCTTCTTCATACCTGCTCTGAGCCTCTTGGCCGTCAACGTTCTGGTTCTCTTCGGCCTGCGTTTCACGCCTTGGTAGTCAGTTTTTATCGCGCGATTTCAGAAGCAAATAGCTAACCCTTCAGCGCCCTTTTGCTTTAAACTTAAGGGAATGAAAACTATCGTCGCACTCGTTGATTTGTCCGACCTCACCTTCAAGGTGCTCAAGCAGGCTCATTCGATGGCCCGTGCTTTCATGTGTGAGGTGATCATCTTGAATGTCCTGACGAAAGAACCCGTGACGGTTGATTTGGGCATTGTCTCTCCGACTATCCTTCAGGCTCCGTCAGCCGAAGATGCGCAGAAGCACTGCACCCAGCTTCTCGAGATGCGTGATTCACTGCTTAAATTCGGAGTCAGTGCCACTGTTCAACAATCCTCTGCGGAAAGCGTTGATGACCTGCTGGAAGAAACGCAGAAGTTAGGGGCTGATATGATGATCCTCGGGACCCATCATCACAGCACGATCTATGATCTGTTCATCGGTAGCTTCGCCAATGACGTGCTGAAACGTGCGCACTGTCCGGTCTTGGTGGTTCCCAGCAATGAGACGGAAGAAACGAAGTGATGCGCTCGAAAGCAGCATCACTTCGAATTCGGCATTTACCGGATGCCCAGAGATTCAAGCAGGGGCTCATTAATGAAGCCTGTGGCGGGAAGCTGATGTTCCTCCTGATAATAGGAGATGGAGTCTCTCGTTTCAGCTCCGATGATGCCATCGATGTCACCTTGATAATAGCCTTCACGAGTGAGGGCTACTTGAACCTGCAACCGAGTTTCGCTGCTGTAGGATTCACGATACACGGTCCGAGGTTGGACCAAATATGGTGAAGGACGAGAAGCGTCTTCAAAGTAAAGCGGCGCGACGGGATCAAGGATCACATAAGGCTCATCGTCTTTGTAATAACGGTGGTGATGATTTTCTCTCCAATAGGCGGAATCATAATGCCAGCCGTTGTGCTGATACCAATCTGAGGAGTGATGTTCATGGCGTTCTACAAAGCTGGAGTGATGGGCAGGACCACTGTAACGCACCCGATCATTGTTGTGGTGAACAGGGCTGCTGCGATGATCCCGAGTGACGAATTCTTGACGAGGACCATGGCTTGCAATCCGGGGCTGGCTTTCGTGATGACGCTTACTGTGAGATGCAACGGCTGAGTGGTGAACAGGGGCCTCATGTCGGGCTCTGCCACCACTTCCACTGTCACGATGGGAAACAACGTGGGCAGGGGCATCATGGTGTGAGTTGCCTCGCTTATGTTTTGTTATCGTCTTTTTTGTCTGCGGCCATCAAAGTGGCTCCAAAAACCAAGAGGGTGACAGAGGCAAAAAGCGCTAAGATTCGGAACGGGTTTGTTTTCATGGGAAGTTTCCTTTCATCATGTCGGACGTGGTTGTTTCATGCCGTATTCAATCTCTTTGATGATCGTTTGATGAACGTATAAAAGGATGAGCCTCAATGAGGTAGGCGGAAGACTTGTCCAGTTGAAGGGTCTTTCGCGAGTGATCCGCCGGGCAGTCTGGTAATATTCAGTTCGGAATAGGGAGGATAGGGGCTTTTCACTCTTCCGGGCTTGTTGATGCGTGTGGCAACTGGCAGATCTTTGCCCGCAGGATTTTCTGCGACACGGCTTTTATTCTCTGGCGATTCCGTGCGGCTTTGAGCGTTGTTCGATTGCTTTTCAAGCGGATCACGACGCTTCAATGGCTCATTCACCGACAGGCCCGTGGTGGCTGTAGAATCTTGTTTGGCCTCTTCGGGAAGCGGTGCCAGTGGTTTGATTTGGCGTCGAGATTCAGCCGCTTTCAGAGCTTCCAATTCTTCGCGACTCGACCTGAATTGAGGCTCGGGAGCGAGACCTGAGCGATTGGGTGGACTGAAGTTCGAATCATTCGATTCAGAGTATCGATTCGACTGCAATTTAGGTGCTGGACTGATGACGCGGGAACGATCTTCGGCATTGTCGTCAGCATAACGAGTGGGCCTTTGTGGCAGCACACGATAATGAAGTGGCGGAGGATCTTGGCGGTATTTTGAAATAGGATCGGGATCTAGCCAGTAAGCCTGACCTGCGGGATCTGGATCAATGCGCTCCACCAGATTCAAGATAAAATCGCCGACCTTTTGGACGAACTTTGGCGTCTCGATTTGGCGGTGTTTGCGAGGCTTCGGCTCAGGCTTGGCATAATCGTCAATATCGCCCCAGGCTTTGCCTTCAGAGAACGCGATACAAACGAGAAGCAATGCACATAACCTTGCCCCAAGGGAATGGGTGGAAAGTGTTTTCATGGTGGTAGAGTGGTTCGTGGGAACTGTCACCTGTCGCATCTGATGTCAGGATACGAAGGATGCTTATTTAGACAGTGGACACGCGACAGCGACTCAAACAAACCGGGTGCGCTGGGGTCAGACATTACCTTAGAGTGCCATCAGCAAAACCGCCCCTTGGGGTGGTTAATCATCTCGGATTGGGCTGCGTTCCTTGTCTATCAAGGAGTGCCGGTGGCCGGACTCGAACCGGCACTATATCACTATAACAAGATTTTGAGTCTAGCGCGTCTACCAATTTCGCCACACCGGCCCAATCCAAAGATGAGGTTTCCAGTAAAGCAGGATGAGAAATCTTTGCAAGAGTTTTGGAGAGTTTCCTTGTCTTGCTCAGATGAACCTTTGCGGTGGTTGGCGACTTCCCTCACACGTCGATGAATTTGCCGCCGAAGTCTTTAGCTCCCGCCAGTTCCCGTTCAAGAATCCCTTCTGCCAAAGCATGACAGTCAGCCAGACAGGCGCGACCCGCCGTGTGCGTGATCCCATAGCCTGCGGAAGCGGCGATGACCGTGCCCACGAGAGGAATCCATTTGGAGATTTCTTTGAGTGTCTCGCGACCTGCAAAGCTTTTGAGAAGAAGCACGATGCCATCTTCTGCGCAGTATTTGACCACGTTGCTGGCGAGTTGAGCAAGGGCAGGCGCGGCTTGACCTTTGGCGCTCAGTCTTTCATCCGTGAGTCCATAAGTGAGGCGGATTTTCTTGAACAATCCCATGAGCACCGAGATGTCCACGGCTACATCTAAGCCGGGAATAGGGTTCACGGCATTGACCGCTGAAGCTGCTGCGGCCAAGGCCACGAAGCGCTCACACACACGGCGCTTCTCCTCCAGGAAATCGAGCGAATAGGCTTTCGCGCCTCGGAAGAAACGTTCCTGCTTCGCTCCGCTCAACACGCTGGCGATGGCTTTGGACAAACCCGCGATGCCTTCGCCCGTGCGGCAGCTTGTGAAAACGACCCGTTCTCGAGAGCGAATCTGCTTCTCCAGATCCTGCGCAATTTCAGCCTCCAACTCCACTACCGTCTTGCCGTCCTCCCAGAGATCATCGCACTTGTTGCGCACGAAAAGGCACTGCTTACCGTGCTCTTTCAGTTGAGAGAAGAAGCGCGTATCTTCATCGCGGAACTTGCCGGAAAAGACACAGAGGAAGACATCGAACTCTTCAATACCGAACTGCTTCCAGTAAGTTTCTTGTGGGAACATGGACGTTCCGTAACCCGGCAGATCCACGAGATGCAGACCGTTCCAATCATACTTCTTGGCCTCGGTGGTCGCATCCGTCTTCGTGCCCTCTTTGGCCAATCGCTGGCCGGAGATGCGGTTGATGAGGCTGGATTTACCAGAGCCCGGCTGCCCGAAGAGTGCGACCGTGACGACGATCTCTTCTTCCGCTTGGACTAGATCCTGGATTCGTTTTGCTTCATCGAGAATGGACATGCCCAGAATGATAACTCAAAACGAGGGAGCGCAACGAGAACAAAGGCACAATATTGAGCTGGCAAGGCGTTCAGCCTATTGGAGCGGTCACTAGGAGGTGCCCTCCGCATTCGTGGATGCGGTGAACACGGGTAATCACTCTTGGCTTGGGTTGCCGCCTCTTCGCACCAGAACGCTAGTTCAAGGCAGCGATGCGCCTACAGACTTCTTCCACATTAGCGCGGCTGTTGAAGGCGCTGATGCGGAAGTAGCCTTCGCCTGCGGAGCCAAAACCGGAACCGGGGGTGATGACGACGTTGGCTTCGTTCAGCATCTTGTCGAACATCTGCCAACTGGTCACGCCGTTCGGACAACCCACCCAGACGTAGGGAGCGTTCGCACCGCCGAAGACGGAGAGTCCGGCCTTCTGGCACGCTTCCACCAGAAGCGCGGCGTTGCCCATGTAGTGCTCAATGAGTGCTTTGATCTGCGATTTGCCTTCGTCACTGTAAAGGGCTTCTGCGCCTTTCTGGACGATGTAGCTCGCGCCGTTGAACTTGGTGCTGTGGCGACGTGACCAGAGTGGATGCAGGGCTTGCTTCGTGCCGTCTTTCGTGGTGCCGGTGAGGGTCTTCGGAATTACGATGAAAGCGCAGCGCACGCCGGTGAAACCACCGTTCTTGGAGAAGCTGCGGAACTCAATGGCGCAGTCACGGGCACCTTCGACTTCATAGATGGAGCGGGGGATCGCTGGGTCTTGGATGAAGGCTTCATAAGCAGCATCATAAAGCAGGATGGAGCCGTGCTTGCGGGCGTAGGCGACCCAAGCGGTGAGCTGCTCGCGGGTTGCGGTCGCTCCTGTCGGATTGTTCGGATAGCAGAGATAAACGAGGTCCACTTTCTCCGCTGGAATCTCAGGCACAAAGCCATTTTCAGGCGTGCATTTGAGATAGACGAGACCGGCATAGGCTCCGGCTTCATTGGCATCACCCGTATTGCCGCACATGACGTTCGTATCCACATAGACGGGATAGACGGGGTCAGTGATGGCAATCTTGTTTCCTGCGCCGAAGATGTCGAGGATGTTTCCGGTGTCGCACTTCGAGCCGTCGCTGATGAAGATTTCATCCGCCTCAATGTTCAATCCGCGCGCTTTGTAGTCGTTATCCGCGATAGCAGTGCGGAGGAAGTCATAGCCCTGCTCAGGCCCATAACCCTTGAACGTGCCACGATCACCCATCTCGTCCACGGCCTCATGCATGGCATAACGCACCGCTTCTGGAAGAGCCTCTGTGACATCGCCGATGCCACAACGGATCAGGCGCTTGGCCGCATCCGCATTGGCTTCCGTGAAGGCTTTGACGCGACGGGCGATTTCTGGGAACAAGTAGCCTGCTTTGAGCTTGAGGTAGTTTTCGTTGATGAGAGCCATGATAAGTTAAAAAGTTGAAGGGGTTGAAATGTTTAATCGTTTGTGACGCAGTTGAGTATTAGGCAAGCTTTGCGCCGAGCCGTTTCAGCATCGCTTCAAGCTGCTTACCATACTTC
>JANYJH010000382.1 GCA_025361865.1 Phragmitibacter sp. | reverse complement strand
AAAACATGTCAGGATGCCTATAAGTTGCCCTACAGCTCCGCTGAAGCGGCCTGCAAATGATTCTGCAAAGCGGCTTTCACAAATCCGAAGAAGATCGGATGGGGATGATTCGGCTTGGACAGGAATTCGGGATGGAACTGGCAGGCCAGGAAGAACGGGTGATCATTCAACTCCACGATCTCCGCGAGCATTCCATCCGGTGAACTGCCGCTGATGACGAGACCGTGGTTTTCCATTTCAGTCTTGAACGCTGAGTTGAACTCATACCGGTGACGGTGACGTTCCGTGATGGTGACGCTTTGATAAACATCGTAGGCGCGCGTGCCAGTCTGGATGTCCGTAACCCAACTGCCGAGGCGCATGGAGCCGCCTTTTTGCGTGACTTGTTTCTGCTCTTCCAAAAGGCTGATCACGGGATGCGGCGTGGTCTTGTTGAACTCGGTGCTGTTCGCATCCGCCAGGCCACAAACGTTGCGGGCGAACTCGATGACGGCGATCTGCATTCCCAGACAGATGCCGAAGAAAGGGATGCCCTTTTCACGGGCATATTTCACAGCGGCTATCTTTCCTTCCGTGCCGCGCATGCCGAAGCCGCCGGGAACGAGGACGCCCTGCATTCCGGCGAGGTAGAGTTCTGCGCCTTTCTTCTCAATCAACTCGGCGTCCACGCGCACGATTTCCACCTTCACATCGTTGCTGGCACCTGCGTGAACGAAGGCTTCGTAGATGCTCTTATAAGCGTCCTGAAGCTCAATGTATTTCCCCACCACGGCGATGCGCATGTGGTGCGTGGGGCTGATGACACGGTTTACAAACTGACGCCAGCGAGTGAGGTCCGGCTGCTTGGTCTCCAGTTGTAGGAGCTTGCAGACGAGATCATCCAGGCGCTCCTCATGGAGCTTCAGCGGCACTTCATAAATGGAGTGCTTCGTATCAATGGCTTCCACCACGGCGTCGGGCGGGACGTTACAAAAGAGGCTGATCTTATCCTTGATGTCCTGATCAAGTGAGACCTCGGTTCGGGCTAAAATGATGCCGGGGCTGATACCGATCTCGCGCAGCTTGGCGATGCTCTGCTGCGTCGGCTTGGTCTTGAGTTCGCCCGCTGCCCGCATGTAAATGATGAGCGTGGTATGAATGAAGAGCACGTTTTCCGGCCCCACTTCTTGGCCGAACTGACGGATGGCTTCGAGGAAGGGTAGGCCTTCGATGTCGCCCACGGTGCCGCCGATTTCGGTAATGATGATGTCAGCGGTCATCTCTTTGGCCACGCGACGGATGCGGTCTTTGATCTCGTTCGTGACGTGCGGAATGACTTGCACCGTGCTGCCCAGATAGGTGCCGCTGCGTTCCTTTTTCAAGACGGCTTCATAAACACGACCGCTGGTGAGGTTATTCAGCTTCGAGAGGTTCGTGCTGGTGAAGCGCTCGTAATGGCCGAGGTCGAGATCCGTCTCCGCGCCGTCATCCAGCACATAGACTTCACCATGCTCGAAGGGATTCATCGTGCCGGGGTCAATGTTGAGATAGGGATCGAACTTTTGCAGGATCACTTTCAGTCCGCGATGCTCCAGCAAGGTGCCGAGCGAGGCGGCGGCAAGGCCCTTGCCGAGGGAACTGACGACGCCACCGGTGACGAAGATGTATTTCATGGGATGAGGAGTAGTAATAGGTCGGGGAGGGAGTTAGGGGGTGAGAAGGGCTTCGATGGCGGCGGCCTGCTCCGGCGTGTCCACACCGGGGGAGGTTTCGTTCGTCAGAACCACCCGGATGCGCACGCCGTTTTCCACGGCGCGGAGCTGTTCCAGCGACTCTGTCCGCTCCAGAAGCGACGGCGGCCATTGCACAAACTGGAAGAGGAAATCACGCTGAAAACCGTAGATGCCAAGATGACGATACGAAGGGATACCAGTGTTCGGATCACGCGGGAAGGGGATGCAGGACCGGGAGAAATAAAGCGCATCGTTCTGCGTGGAGAGCACGACTTTGACAACGTTCGCGTCATTGAGCAAAGCCGGGTCTTCGATGGGAGCCGCCGCCGTGATCATCGGCACCGATGCTTCCTGGATGAGCGTTTGAGCCAGTTCATCAATGAGGCGCGGCGAGATGAGCGGCTCATCCCCTTGGACGTTGATGATGATCGCGTAGTCAGGCAGCGCTCGCGCAGTTTCAGCGACTCGATCCGTGCCGCTGGGGTGATCTGGAGAGGTCAGGACGGAGACGGCATTGAAGCGACGCGCACTGTCCGCGATGCGCTGATCATCCGTGGCGATGACCACTTTATCAACGTGCTTACACTCCTGACAGCGCTCCCAAACGTGTTGCACCAGAGGCTTCCCCGCGATGTGATGCAGCGGCTTCCCTGGGAACCTGGTGGACCCCCAGCGCGCAGGAATAACGACGAGGACTGGCGGAGGTGAAGGGGACAATGGGATAAGCGCGGTTGTTCTTTTTTCATGCCGCGAAAGGGAGGTGGAAGCAAATGAATTTAAGTGGGTAGTTGTGTAGCGTAGGACAAGTGAACAGATGTTTCCCCCGTGAGATCACCCTCATGGAACCGTGGCTGACAAACCTTGCATTTCCCCTGCGTCTCCCCATCTTGCGCCATGTTTCGCTCGTGGTCTTGGTGGATGGCGTTCCTGCTTCTCGCGGGGTCGCTCGGGTATTTCTGGATGCTGAGCCAGGACTTGCAGTTCGTCCGTGTGGATGTGGATAAAGCAACGATTCCTGCTAAGGCTAAGTAAGCCTCCCGTGATCCCCGCGTGACAAGGCACAATCCCTGCGTCATCTAAAAAGAATGGAGAATTCCTCAAGACAGAAATCCGTCATCGACGGAGCCAGCGCTTTGCTCAGCGAGCGCCGCATGGCCCATGAAGCGGATGCCCTACTGGACACCCATGTGCCGCGCCTAGGGGAGCCGCTGTTGGTGAACCCCGTCTCAGAAGACCGCCTCGGACTCTACCGCACGGAAGATTCCCGCCGCGCCGCCTTGGCGGACATGGATTATATCAATAGCTTCATCGAGCGCGGCCTCCCCGTGCCGGGGTTTCCCGAAGCGGGGCCACGGAAAATGCTCTACTTTAATCCCAAACGCGTCCGTGCCGCCATCGTCACCTCCGGGGGCGTCGCGCCCGGCTTGAACCGCGTCACCCACAGCATCGTCCAGCGGCACTGCTCCACCTACGGCTGTGATCCGAAGCTCGGCGGAGGCGTCTTCGGCGTCTATGACGGCATCTCCGGCCTCCTCGGGGATGCCTTAGACATGGAACCACTCACCCCGCAGATCACGGAGGACTCGCTCGATCGCGGCGGCTCCATGCTCGGCTCCCGCAGGCACTTTACTAAAGGCATGGCAGAGCAGGCGCGGGAAGTCGCGGACAACCTGCGCAAAGAAAACATCAACATCCTCTACATCATCGGCGGTGATGGCTCCCTGCGCACCGCGAACGCCCTCGCAGACCTCGTGCCGGAGATCGCCATCATCGGCGTGCCCAAAACCATGGATAATGACATCCTCTGGGTCGCGCAGTCCTTCGGCTTCAGCACCTCCGTCGCCCAAGCCGCAGGCATCATCGACATCATGCAAACCGAAGCGCAGTCCACGCGGCGCGTCGGCATCGTCGAGCTCTTCGGCGCGGAATCCGGCTTCGTCACCGCGAACGCCGCCCATGCCGCCGGGCGCGCCACCTTGGTCCTTATTCCAGAAATGTTCGCCGCCTTCACCGACCCCGAAGAGATCGAAGCCGCCGTCCTCGCCTGCGTGGAGCACGTCCGCCAGCGGGTCAAAGCCATGCGACGCGGCAGCGGCATCATCGTCCTCGCAGAAGGCGTCGGCGAGCTCATGTTCCAGCGGAAAGTCAGGATCAACGGCCAGCTCGCCAGCCGCGACCGCTTCAGCTACCAGATCGCGAATCTCCTCAAAGGCTCCCTTAAAGACGAGCGCGGGTCAGATGTGGGCGTCTTCGTGAACCGTCCAAGGCATCACATCCGCGCCATCGCCCCGAACGCCTTTGACCAGACTTACTGTGACCGACTCGGAGCCCTGGCCGTCGAAGCCGGACTCGCCGGTTACACGAAGTGCGTCGTCTCCTACTGGCTCTCCGAGTTCATCCTCGTCCCCCTCAGCCTCGTGGCCCAAGGCTCCAAGCGCCTCACCACCACCGGCATGTTCTGGAAACAAGTCGTCCTCAGCACTGGACAGCCGGACATCAGGCCGAGAGAGAGTTAGGAAAGCGCTGATCAAGGGGACGCAGGGGGCGAGGGATGGCAGTGCGGGATAGATGGTATTAGGGGGGCTGCGTAGCCGCGAAGCGAACGCACGCGTCCCGCGTGCCTTGAGGAGGCGTCCCGCGTCCGATCCGCGCTTGTTGATCTGGTGAGCTTACGGAATGGAAGATGTCTGAGTCGTAGGCGGGACGCCAACTCCAGCACGCGGGACGCGTGCGCTCCCCAGCAGAAGCGGCCCAAAGCATTCCCCAAGAAGTGGACCTGCTTCGTTTATGCGGACACGGTTCCTATACAGGTTGGTTTTCGTGTCCGTGAATTCGGGGCAGGCTCAAGGGGCGCTGCGGGGATGGGTTTGAGGGGGCGCACCCGTCTTGGAGGGTCGCGGGAGGCAAGCGAGTATCACTTCCGATAGGGTTCAGGGTTTGGACTCATGGATGAGAATCATTTTTGAGAGGTTGAGGGGTCTGGAAGGGCGGGAAGGTTTCGGTTTGGCGTTCTCACAGGGTCGGGAAGGGCGGGAAGGTTTCGGTTTGGTGCTCTGCGAGGGTCGGGAAGGGCGGAAAGGTTTTAGTTTGGTGCTCTGCGAGGGTCGGGGAGACTCCCTAAAGGGCTGCGCAGAGTGCGGCGAGGTCAGGGGAGTGGCCTTTTGAAGGCTGTCTCAGCGATGGATTTCGCGGTTATCACCCTCGGGGGTCGGCTATCTCATCATGCGCATTGACGAGCGGAGGATTCCGATTAACGAAACGGTTTCCTTCCTGAGGCTCCCTGATTTTTAAACCGCTTACCCACGCTCACTCACGCTGACAGCTTCTTTTGACAGGCTCCGGTCTGGTGAGCGTGAGTCAGCGGTTCTTAAATTTCCACTGATTTGCAACCGCTTATAAACGCTGATTTACGCTAATAAATACAAAGTCACTCAGAGAAAAATGTTAGCGTAAATTAGCGCCTATTAGCGGTTCCTCTTTTCCTCCTTCATCCTTTCCTCCTCCCCCTATGCCTGAACCTATCTACGACGAAGACTCCATTAAATCCCTCGACTGGCGGGAGCACATCCGGCTGCGCCCAGGGATGTATATCGGCAAGCTGGGGGATGGCTCGGCTCCTGAAGATGGCATCTACGTGCTGCTGAAAGAGGTCGTGGATAACTGCATTGATGAGCACGTCATGGGCCACGGGAACCTCGTGGACATCATCATCGAGGACAACCTCGTCACCGTGCGGGATAACGGTCGCGGTATTCCTTTGGGCAAGCTCATGGAGTGCGCGGCGCAGATCAATACGGGCGCAAAGTATGACAGCGAGGCTTTCAAGCGCAGCGTCGGTTTGAACGGGGTCGGCATCAAAGCGGTGAACGCGCTGAGTGACCGCTTTGACATTCAGGCGTATCGCGAGGGGAAGACGAGGGAGATTCAGTTCTCTCAAGGCCTCGTGAAGAAGGACATGAAGACGCCTGTTGATACGACGGAGCCGAACGGCACGCGGATCATCTTTCATCCTGATCCGGTCAGTTTCGAGTCGGACTTCGCGTATCGGCTGGACTTCGTGCGGGAGATGTTGCGCTTCTATTCTTGGCTCAATCCGGGCCTGACACTCCAGTTGAACGGTGAGAAGTTCCGCAGCAAGAACGGCCTACCCGACCTGCTGAATGACAAGCTCACGGAGGCTCCGCAATACCCGATCATCCACCTGAAGAGCGCGGATGTGGAGGTGGCCTTCACCCACGCGAGCGGCTATGGCGAGGAGTGCTACAGCTTCGTGAATGGCCAGCACACGACGCAGGGCGGCACGCACTTGGCGGCTTTCCGTGAGGCCGTCGTCGCGGAGTGTCGGGAGTTCTACAAGAAGCAATTTGAACCGGCGGACGTGCGCGGGAGCATCGTGGCCGCTGTGAGCGTGAAGGTGCAGGAGCCGGTCTTCGAGTCGCAAACGAAGACGAAGCTGGGCAGTTCCACGATGGAGCCGAGCGGGCGGAATTTGCGCAGCACCATCATCAACTTCGTCACCTCGCAGCTCGACAACCACCTGCACAAGAACGCGGACACGGCGAAGTCGCTCCTTGAGAAAATCCAGGCGAACGAGAAGGAGCGCAAGGAGATCAGCGGGGTGCAGAAGGCGGCGCGGGAGAACTCCCGCAAGGCTAAGCTCCATAATAAGAAGCTCCGCGACTGCCGCGTCCATCTTGATACGAAGAATCCTGATCGCGAGAAGAGCATGCTCTTCATCACCGAGGGTGATAGTGCCAGCGGAAGCATCACGAAGTGCCGCGATGTGAATCTGCAAGCCGTGTTCTCCCTCCGAGGCAAGCCGCTCAACTGCTTCGGCCTCTCGCGGAAAGTCGTGTATGAGAACGAGGAATTCAACTTCCTCCAGGCCGCGCT
>JANYJH010000406.1 GCA_025361865.1 Phragmitibacter sp. | reverse complement strand
AGCGGTTCCTGCCAGCTCGGATTCGCCGCGAGTTCAGGGAAGTCCTCGCGCTTATGGGAGATGGGCTGAGGCGCGGGGAACTCGCGCTCCAGCTCGGCCACGGAGAGTGTCTCGCCATCAGACTGGGCTTCGGCTGCGCGGGCGAAGCGCTTTTGCAGGCGGTCAAACTCCTTTCCGAGCCACTCGGCGGCGAAGAACTCCAGGAAGGAGAGATGGGTGAAGCCATAGACGGCCCGCCCCTCCGCATCCACGCTGCGGGGAATGAGCAGGCCGGAGCGACGGGCGATGTGCTTCAGGAGTTCCAGCAGGAGTTCGCGAGCCGCAAGGCTGGTGCTGACCTCACCTGTGGCCAATAGATTCTCGATGACGGGAAGGAGGAGCTTTTCGATCTCCGGCTGGGAGATGAGGATGCTGCCTTCCGCTTCTGCCGTGGCGTTTCCATCCTCGCTCTTGGCCCCGTCCGTGCGGGTCTGCTGCATGTGGGCTCCCAGAAGGGCGAGGAGATGACGCAACTCCGCCGTGCTGAGGGGACAGGTGAGGCCGTTGGCCTCGCGATTCCGAAAGGTGGACTCAATGCCGCCGAGGTAGGCCTTGACGATTTCCTCATAGAGCGCGGCGCGGCCATCCGGGAGGGGCTTACCGGAGCGCTTCAGCATGTTCATCATGCACAGGAGGTTCGGCACGCGGGCGATGACGCGCACGCCTTCATGCCCATGCTGGCGGACCTCCCGCATGAGGACGGTGGAGTAGTCCGTGCTGTGCCGGTGTTTAAACCAGCGCTGGGTGAAGAGGTTCTGCCGCTGATCATCGAACGGGGCGAGGTAGAGGCGGCGGGCGATGGGGCGGCTGACACCAACGCGCCAATTATCGAATACTGAAACAAACCCAAAGCCGCCCAAAGCACCAGTCGATAGTTCAAGGGAAGGATTGGCGAGATTTTCTTCACTGCTCATGCCTGCCTCAGAACTGTTCTTTTCCGTGCTCTCCAGAAGATATGGATTCCATTTGTCCACTAACATTGAAAGGGCGCGGCGCTGAGCACGCCGTATGTCATCAGACTTTGGAATTTTCGTAAGTCCCTGTCTGCCTTCTGCAAGGAAGGTCTCCTTAACTAGGTCCACCGGAGCCTCGTCATACCCAATGACCCGTGAGGTGATGAGCCACCGCGCCTTGACGTTGGCCGTGCGGATGCCTTCTTGAATAGCTTGGACGATCTGCTTCCGCTTCCGCAAGTCGCCGATCTCATCCAGCCCATCCACGAGGAAGAAGACCTGATCGCTGGAATGAATGAGGTCACGGAACTCCTGCTCATGCCCCTCCCAAGCCTGGAAGAGCGGTGAGGCGTTCTCTTCCCGACGGTAGGTCTTGATGAGGACTTCCAGAAGGCTGTTCCAGTCCCAGCCTTCGGGCTCGCCCTGCGGCAGGAGCGGCACCAGATCCCGCAGGATGAGCGGCACGGGCAGCAGCCCGGTGAGCGCGGGCGCTCCGATGATGCTGCGCCCGCTGGCGATGAGGGCGATGAGGGACTGGACGAGGGTGCTCTTCCCCATGCCGGGGTCTGCGAGCAGCACCTGGCGGCGCTCAGTCTCGCTACCGAGGAGGGGCAGCAGCTTCTCTGCCGGAAGACGCGGCGGGGTCTCTAGCTGCGCCTTGTCCATGTCCTCAGGCCGGAGGTATTCCTTCGCACAAGCCGGATGGACGAAGATGTCCCAGATGTCCGGCGCGGTCTGATCCGCCGCCGCGTAGTTATCCAACGCGAGTTCCTGATAGGCGGAGAAGGCGGCGAGGAGGGATTTCAGGTAAGCGGCGCGACGGTCTTCGAGCGATTGCTTTTTTAGCAGTGCTTTCACTTCGCCGAGATCGCTTTTTACATCCTTGTGACGTTTCGTTGCCGTCCGGGTTTGCTTCTTCTGCTCTTTTGCTATGCCGCTAGTGCTCAGATCTACCTTTATGAGTAGCTTGATCTCCTCTGTGTGAAAGCGCAGCAGGCTCTTCTTGAAGGCGGCTTCTGCGGCAGGGTGATCGGTGACGAGACTGGCGGCCATGCCTGAGCCAAGACCGGGGGCGATGGCTTGAGCGAGCTTCACATGCCAGCCTTCCTTCACGATCACATCACTGACACAGTGGTTCAGCCATTGGGCGAAGAACGCGGAGAGAAGTCCAGGCTCGATGACCTCCACGGTGTCATGGGCCTCCAACACGCGGGTCATAGCCAAGACGAAGTCCTGATGCGCCATTGGCTGTGCTTCGGAGACTCCACTCTCGACGAAGAAGGCCCACTGTTCCGGCAGCTTGTCCAGTGCAGGTTTGAGCTGGGCCTTGCAGGATGCAAACTCAGACTCATCCAAAGCGCCTTCTACAAGCGCCTGCAAGACCAGCCCCGTGAAGTGAACGAGGTGCTGGTTCGCCTGCTTCAACTGCTGGGGCGGCATGGCATCGAGTCGCTTGTCTATTTGCGATGCCGCGAGGTTGCCACCGAGGCTGGAGATGACTTCGAGGAGGCTGTTTTGAACGTCATCGGCCTTGTCCACAACTCCCATCTTCTCGGCTCCGAGCCGCAGGACTTTGCTGCCACAGCTTATGAGGGCAATCGCGACGCGATATGATTTGGCCAGTGTAAACAAGGTGGCGGCGGTGGCAGGCATGGGGCATGTTTGTGCGCTGACAAGGTTTTGCCAAGGGAAAACATCAGACATGAGTCGCCCACTGAGGTTCACAGCTCAGATCCTGCCCAGTGGCCACCGGCTATGAATTGAAGCGCGTGCAGCCCTTTGATCTTTTCCCGCAAACGCGGCATCTGGAGTGCGTGATGACGCTAGTAAGAAAGTAGTCCGCCGAGCCTTCGGCGGCAGGAATTGAATGCGGCTTCTGATACTGAACCGCCGAAGCTCGGCGGACTACTTTCTTCTCAACAAGCCGCATTCGACATTCAATCCTCCCGCCATCGCGATGACCATGGCGATAATGAATGCGGCGATGCAGAAGTTCAGCAAGAGTATCCCTCCGCGTCTCAGCCAGCCTGTCAGCGCGGCGAGGCCAAAGAAG
>JANYJH010000337.1 GCA_025361865.1 Phragmitibacter sp. | reverse complement strand
ATTGCGATGCGCCAGGATTCGCAGTTCACCCTCATCCGGTGAGCGATGCAGCGCCCAAGCCAGATCCGCGATGGAGATGAGCGGCGTGCCGTTGGCCGCGATCAGTTCGTCACCCGACTGAAGTCCGGCAACGGCCGCCAGAGATCCAGCGGATACGGTCTTCACGGTTGCGCGATGCTGGGGATCGAGGGTTAGACCGATGGTCTCTGGAGCGGGCATGGGATAAATCAAATCCGCCGGAATAGGCTTCCCCTGATCGCGATACCAAGCGCGGAAGGCATCGCCGATCTGGTGACAATGCACGCAGCTCTGCACCACCTTGCCGTTCCAGTTCAGCTCACGTTCATACTTGCCCGCAAGGGTAGGGATTTCCACGGGCACCTTGAACATGGCGGCCCCACCCTGCTTGGCTTGCAGCGCGGCCTTGTTGGCCGGGAAGCCTTGATGAAGCAGCAGCGTGGCTTCGAGTGCGGCTTTGTATCCGGCCGTCGTGGCATCGTTTGAGTCCCGCTGATGCTGCCAGGAACCATAGCGTCCGTAGAGGGTGCCATCAGGGTTGAAGAACAGGGTCGAGAAGGACAGGTCGTAGTCGAACTGGAACAAGGCGAGGTCCAGCGCGTTGGCATTGATGATGCGCACGCAGATGAACTGATCGAGCAGGGGTTGAAGCGCCTCTGAAGCGAGGATGCTCGCGTCGATGCCCATGCAGGCTTTGCACGGCACGCAGCGCAACACCACGAGCAGTGGCTTGCCAGTTTTCTTCGCTTCTGCAAAACCGGCCTCCACATTGTTATAGTGCCAGCGGTCGTTGTTCTCCATCTTCGCCCGGTCGGAGCGCACCGCGCCTTCGCGGTCCTTGACGGCTTCAGCATGAGCGAGGGCACCAGCCGCCAGAGCGACGGCCAGAATGAGGAGCAAGGACGGTTTCATGAGGATTTGTTCAATGAGATTTCTTCGGCAATAAGGCCGGACAGAAACGGCCTGCGAATCAACGCGGGATTCATTTCATCCTGTCTTTGATTCGCATCGTTCCGCTTACTTTTCAGCACGAACCAAGCTGAGGTTATCAATGAAGTAAGCCGTCTTCGTAGTGCCGAGCGAGCTGAAGAGCAGGTAGCTCGCAGCATTCCAGGTGGGCTTGCAGGGCAGGTCTTTGAACTCCTTCTGTGTGCCATCCTGACGGGTCAAGGTGACATCATATTTGCCGCTGCCCGTGGTCGCATTGATGGCGATGCGGCACCATTCGCCCACGGCGATGTCAGCAAGCTTCGTGCTGGCGCTGTTGTTGGCCACGAGCTGACCTTTCTGGCAACGAACATAAGGGCCCGCAGCGAACTCGCCGCCTTTCACTCGCATCTCAAAGAACCAGTCCGCGCCCTCTTGAGCCATGATGTCAAAGGACACATGGAAGGTGCCGGCTTCCCACTTCGGGAAGATGTCGAGCACCGGATCGTAGCCGTGTTTGAGGTCTGGCGCGTCCTGCACTTTCAGGCTGCGCTTGGGGGTCGTTGAGCCTTCAAAAGGAATCGGTGAGGAGGCTTCATCGCTCACGCCGATGCTCTCGCCTTTGCCCTGATGCTCATATTTCGCATTGCGAATGCCGATGACTCCCAGCGGCGTATTCTCAAAGGTCTGCCTCTCGATCTTGTATTCGGGCGAGGGCCACGGCACGGCGTCGGTGTCCCAGTTCGGATAATCGCTTCCTTTCGCCGCGAGCTCGCGCCATGCCGGATCGGTTTTGCGAACGCCTGCCGTGGTAAGATCCCAGGGCTTGAAGCCGATCTTGCTCGCTGGGCTGTTTGGCTTCAGACGGAAGTCACGCTTCGTGAGGTCTTCAA
Organism: Phragmitibacter sp.; assembly: GCA_025361865.1. GTDB lineage: Bacteria > Verrucomicrobiota > Verrucomicrobiia > Verrucomicrobiales > Verrucomicrobiaceae > JANYJH01. Next base: position 18,826 of record JANYJH010000337.1, on the reverse strand, counting down.
ACAAGGGATCGGCAAAGAGGCTGCCCGCATCGCGGCCCATCTTGCGCCATTCATCCCAGGTGAAAAACGTCTTGGTCAGATGCTCGGGGATCTTGCCATCAGTGGGCCAATAAAGGTTCTTACGGAAGATGAGGCTGTCTTTGGGATCACCACGATCCGTCTTCTCAAAGAACTTCCAGTTCCAATCGCCGCCATCGAGCAAGGGCGAGGCCGGGTCCCAGACGACGATGTTATGCTCGTAGTTAAACGTGAGCCGCGCTTCATTGCGGCTGCGCTGAATCTGGGCCGTGTGACCGAATGCGAAGATGTTATTTCGCACCTTGTTGAAGTAGCCATAGTGCTGATGGAAGCCCGCATTCCAGGTGTCATGAACGAGGTTGTTTTCCATGACCACATCAGCGCTGCCTTCATCCGTGTAGAGCCCCCAGCCGCCGTAGCGATGGCTGGCCACATGATGCACATGGTTCCCGCGAACGATGGTCCCCGGTGAAGTGCCAAGCCCGTAGAATCCGCCCATATCACTGAGGTAAGCCCAACCGAGATGATGGATGTGATTGTTCTCTACCAGCGTCTCGCGTGAGGCCGTATCGCCATAGCCCCAGTTCCAGCCTGCGCTTACGCCGGTGTAAAAAAGATCGCCAATATCGCACTGCGTGACGGCGCAGTTTTGCGTGTGCGTCATGACCACGCCGCAAGCGCTTGGATGCAACCGTCCGCCATGCTGAATGATGCAGTCATCGATGAGGATGTGATGATCCACGCGTTCATCCGCCGGGCGCGGCACTTCACCGATGCGCACACCGCCACCGCCCAGATCATGGAGATGGCAATGCGTCACGGATGAATTCGAACAACCATTTTTGAAATAGATCGCGTGCCTGCCGATGTGGGCGATCTCACAGTTCTCAAAGCGAATGCCGCTCGCGTCTTCGAGCTCGATGCTGCCATCCGTCGTCGTCGAAGCCTGACCATCATGGAGCCCGTTTTCGGGATAGGCATAGTTGCCATTAAGAAAGCGCAGGCCTTTAAACTGCACATCTTTCGCGTCTTTGATGATCAGGAATTTGTTTGCGACAGGAGCGATGACTTGGACCTTGGCCATGTCTTCATCGGGCAGCGGCATGTAGAGCAGCTCGCCTTTCGCCTTGTCCAAAAACCACTCGCCCGGTGCGTCGAGAGCCGCGCGGAAGTTCTCCATCCAATAACGCTGATCCGGCTCGAACTCGACGAAGGGATAAGAGGAACGGCCTTTGATTTCGACCGCCTGAGTTTCGTCATCCAACGCCTTGATGCGGCATTGACCGACCGCCCACGCGTGAGTCACCGTGATGAGCACACCGTCACGCTGCTCCTGCGGGATCGCCTTGAGAATGTTGTAATGTTCCTGCGCCACCGAAAACGCATGGAAGTTCATGTCCTGCTTCAGGTCCGGGAAAACATTCGCGCCCACGGCATCGGTGACGTTGAAGAAACCCTTGTTCGGCGTGCGGGCACGCGTGGCTCGGTGGCCATTGACCCAGAGCTGTTCGAAGAACCATTTGCCGTCCTTCACCTCGGGCAACTCCGCTTTCCAGACACCTCCTTCGATCTTCTTCCAGCCCGTGATGCCCCTGCCTCCATTGAAGACGGGCTTGGCGTTCGGCGCGGCTTCCCAAGTCACCTGTGAGTCTTCCGCACCGAGCGCGATGGCTTCGGTCAAAGGGTAGTCTCCATCGCTGATAATGATACGCGCAGGCTTCGTGGCGGCGCGTGCGGCATCGCGTGCGGCTTGAGGCGTGGAGAGCGGACCTGAGGGCGAAAGCTGGATGTCTGCGGCGATGGCGAACGACGCCGTGGCGAGCAGGAGAGCTGTGGATTTGAGTATCATGTAAAGGAGACGTTTGATCGGTTCACGGTGGGTCAAGATGAGCGTGGAGGAAGCTGGCCATGATGCCAGTGCGCTCCTCATCATAGAACTCCTTACCGCCGTGTTTGCTACCCTTGAGCGTGATGAACTTCACCGTCAAATGCTGCGCTTCATAAGCCTTCGCCAGCTCTTCAGACTGCTGCGGCGGCATCTGGGGATCAGCATCACCGTGGATGAGCAGGAGCGGTGGATCGTTCTTATCTAGATGCGCGACAGGGCTCGCAAGCCTTGCCAATTCGGGCTTCTCCGTCGGCAGACCACCGAGCAACAACTGCAAGGCGGGCGGTCGCACTTTCAAACCAAATGGCGTGCTCTGCGACAGGATCGTCTGGAGATTGGAGGCTCCGAATAAACTGATGATGGCCTGCACATCACTGCTCTGGTCCAAGTGTTCGCCGACCGTGCCTTCGAGTTCCTTGTGGCCGTTCGTCACTCCTACCAAGGCGGCGAGATGCCCGCCTGCGGATGAGCCGATGATCGCGATGCGCTTCGTATTGATGTGGAGCGACTCCGACTTCGCTCGCAGGAAACGGATCGCCGCTTTGAGATCGTGAACCTGCGCGGGGAATGGCGCTTCCTTGGAGAGTCGATAGTCCACACTTGCGATGGCAAAACCTTGCGCCAGCAGCTTTCCAATTGGCATATCCGATTTCGAGCCGCTGCCCCAACCGCCGCCGTGCACATAGATGACGAGCGGTGGATTGGTTCCCTCAGGGATACGAAGATCCAGCTTCAGCGCATGGTCACCCACGCGGGCGTATTCGATGTCGGTAGTCAGCGTGTGAGCGTTAGTTTGAAAGGCGAAGAGGCCCACGGCCAAGACGCAGAGACGAGGAATATACAGGGAGAAACGTTGGTTGTTCATTAAATTCTAGTGGCCATCCCTTCACGGTTTCGCCGCAGACGCTTTCTTCTTCGCGAAGGCGGCGACATCACGCGCAGCCTTAGTTTCAACGCCGGACTGTTCGAGGAAGCCGAGGTCGCGGAACCATTCGAGATAGCGCTCGGTCCAAGTGCCGAAAGGGATGCCGTCGCGAGCGCTAATCGAGCCGCCGTGGCCACCGCGACCATAGATGTGCATCTCCAAATTAGGCACCGCGGCTTTCAGCATCGGCGTGAAATATTCCGTGGCCCATACCGCATGAACGCGGTCTCCAGAACCTGCGCAGACGAGGAAACTCGGCGGGACATTCGCGGGAATCGGCGTCTCAGGAACTGGCGTGAAAGGGGTCGGTCCTGGATAGATTAAGCCGATGAAATCAGGGCGTGGGGAGACCTTCGCGAGCGGGTCAGAGGCGGTGCTGTTCTTCTGAGTGAATTCATCAAAGAACAAGGCGGCTGGCGCTGCGAGCTCAGCACCGGCCGAGAAACCAATGATACCGATCTTCGCCGGGTCGAGCTTCCATTCGGCGGCATGAGCGCGCACGATGCGGATGGCTTGAAAGGCATCGTTCACGGCATCAGTCGTCGGTTCGTAGCCGTCCACGCGGAGGCGATTTCGTAGCACGATGGTGGAGACACCGACCTTCGCGAAGAACGGCACCGTGTCATATCCCTCGGGTCCAACCCAGAGAATCTTATGCCCTCCGCCCGGAGCCACGATGACCGCTGCGCCGGTGTTCGGTTGATCTTTCCCGACCAGATGGACCTCGATGCTCGGGTTGTGAATATTGAGCGTGGTCATCAGCTTCCCCTTACCGCCCGTCGTGGTGTTGTAGCGCTCCGCTTCGTGAATACGCTCGTGTTTGAGCATCGGCGAATCAGGCGGATAAAGCGGCAAGACGATGCCATCCGGCAAAGCAGGCGCGGGGATGAACGGACCGTCTGAAGGCTTGCGTTCAGGCGTGGTTTCCGATGCCTTATCTTGCGCAAAACAAGTGAGCGCGGTGATCAGGAAGAGAGTGGTGAGAAGCGGTTTCATGAATGGGTAGGTGTTAGAGGGAGGTTCTGGACTCATGCGAGAATACCCTTCATGACCTTTGCTTCTTCGACCCCGGTGAGCTTGAAGTCGAGGCCTTGGTGCTTGTAGGTGAAGCGGTCATGCTGGATGCCGCAGAGATGCATGAGCGTGGCTTGGAGATCGCGAACATGCACGGGGTTTTCGGTGGCGTGATAGGCGAAGTCATCGCTGCTTCCATAGATGCAGCCCTTCTTCACGCCACCGCCGGCGAGCCACATGGTGAAGGCGCGTGGATGATGATCGCGACCATGCGCCTTCGGGTTCTTGATGTCGCCTTGAACAAATGGCGTGCGGCCAAATTCTCCGCCCCAGATGACGAGCGTGTCATCCAGCATCCCGCGCATCTTGAGGTCTTTTACAAGGGCGGCGCTGGCTTGATCCGTGTCGCGGCATTGGATGGGAAGTTGCGTGGGGAGGTTGCCATGTTGATCCCAGCCCGCGTGCATGAGCTGGACGTAACGCACGCCGCGCTCGGCCAGGCGGCGGGCCATCAGGCAGTTGTAGGCGTAGCTGCCTTTGCGGTTCACATCAGGGCCGTATAGGTCGAGCACGCTCTGTGGTTCATCGCTGAGATCGGTCAGCTCAGGCACGCTGGCCTGCATCTTAAAAGCCATCTCATACTGCGCGATGCGGGTGGTCGTCTCAGGATCACCAAAGCGTTCATGTGTGAACTGGTTCATCTCCGCGAGGCTGTCCAGCATGGCGCGTCGCAGCGGGCGATCCATGCCTTCGGGATTGCTGAGGTAGAGCACGGGATCGCCTGCCCCACGGAACGGGACGCCTTGATACTTGCCCGGAAGGAAGCCTGCTCCCCAATAATAATCGTAGAAGAACTGGCCGCATGACGCCTCCTGATCACGCGAGGTCATAACGACGAATGCGGGCAGATTATCCGTCATGGAGCCCAGCCCATAAGTCAGCCAGGCGCCGATGCTCGGCCTGCCGGGCAGGTTATGGCCGGTCATCATGTGCGTGACGGCGGGCGCGTGATTGATCTGCTCACCGTGCATGGAGCGGATGAACGTGCATTCATCCACGATGCTCGCGGTGTGGGGCAGGAGATCGCTCACCCACATGCCGGACTGGCCGCGCTCGCTGCCACCAAAGGCTGCTGGCAGACAAGGCTTACTCTTTTGGCCAGCGGTCATGGTCGTGAGACGAAGGCCACCGAGCACGCTTTCGGGGATGTCATTGCCGCGTTGTTTGCGCAGCTCGGGCTTGTCATCAAACAAGTCCACATGCGACGGCCCGCCCGTCTGCATCATGTAGATCACGCGCTTCGCTTTCGGCGCGAAATGCGGGAGCCCCGGCAGACCGTGGGAATCAGCGGCGAGCAGGGATTGCAAAGCAGGCGCGCCGAGCGTGAGCGCGGTGGTGCCGAGGAAGCGGCGGCGGGTGAGTTCGAGGGACATCATGGAATATCTTTATTAGCGTTTCAGCAGGTCATTTATTCAGCGTCTCATCGAGGTTCAAGATCATCAGGCAAACCGTCGTCCAAGCTGCCTGCTCCACGGCGTTCAACTTCTCATTCACAGGCACGTCGCCCGTGCGAATAAGCTGGCGAGCCTCACCTTCACGCGATGAAAAATGCGCTTGGGCTTTGATCAGCATGGCCTTCATCGCCGCTGCTTCACGCGGCTCAGGAAGGCGCGTGGTGGCAGCGCGGAAGGCTTCGCTTAATCGCGCGTCATCATCTTGTTTCACCAGCATCAGCGATGTCGCCCATACGCGTGCAGCTTCCACGAACGTGGTGTCATTGAGCATGGTGAGCGCTTGCAGCGGTGTGCTGGTGCGCTGCGGTTTCAGAGCGCAAACTTGTCGCGCTGGGACATCGAAGAAGCTCGTGGGAGCCATGCTGCGCCGCCAGAAAGTATAGAGGCTGCGACGATGCAGGTCATCGCCTTGGCTTTGGAAATAACGGTTTTTGCCAAAGCTCAAATCTTCCCAAACGCCCGGTGGTTGATAGGGCATCACGGACGCACCGCCATGCTTCTCAACGAGCAGTCCTGACAGCGCCAATGCCTGATCCCGCAGCACTCGCGAGTCCAGCCGATAACGCGGACGCGGGCCAGAAGGGAGTTATCCGGGTCTTTCGCCAGCATCTCAGGCGAGACCGCGCTGGCCTGCCGATAAGTCTTCGAGGTCACGATCAATCGCACGAGGTGCTTCACATCCCAGCCACTTTCCCGAAACTCCACGGCCAGCCAATCCAGCAGTTCAGGGTGAGTTGGCAGTGCCCCTTGCATCCCGAAATCATCCGGCGTCTTCACCAAGCCATGACCGAAGAACTGCTGCCAGAAACGATTCACGGTCACGCGCGCCATGAGCGGCTGCTCAGGTGAGACGAGCCACTTAGCCAAGGCGAGGCGATCCGTTTTCCCACCGGCGGGAAGCGCAGGGAGGAAGGCTGGAACGGTGGGCTCCACCTTGTCACCGGGAGTCTCGTAGCTGCCGCGCAGCAGGATGTGCGTCTCACGCGGCTTGTCATCCCGCATGACCATGACATGCGGGATGGTCTTCAGCACGTTTTCTTCTGTGATGCGGGCTTGATCAATCGCCTGTTTCAAGTCAGCCCACGGGGCATGACCATCGAGCTTGAAGAAGATCTTCAGCAGCCGTTGGGTATTGCCATCGAAGAGATTATCCACGTTCGCGGAGGACACCGCCCGGCGGTCAAGTTCATCCGTGATGCGCTCCTCAATCAGCGCAGGCTTGGCGCGCATCTCCTCGACCCATTGCGTGAACGGCGGGACGAATTCCTGCTTGCGAGCATTGAAGTCAGCGATGGCTTTCTCCCGCACCTTAACGGCGGCTTTGAGCTCTCCTGCTTGGGAGCCTGAAGGCAAGGTGAGGTAGGGGGATTCGACCGCGTAGAGCCTGTCATAATCATCACTGTAAGGCTTCTTCCCGAAGCGCTTATCCACACCGCCGGGCTCGCTGATCTGGTTAAAGATCGCATACATGCCGTAGTAGTCGCTTTGCTTCAGCGGATCGAATTTATGGTCATGGCACTGACAGCACTGCATGGTCAGACCGAGAAAGACGCCGCTCGTCGTTTCCACCCGATCAAAGACATTCTTCGTGCGGTTCTCTTCCGGGATAGTGCCGCCTTCCGCATTCAGCGCATGGTTGCGATTAAAGGCCGTGGCGACCAGTTGATCATTGGTCGGCTTTTCCAACAGATCACCCGCGAGCTGCTCGATGGTGAAGCGGTCATAGGGCATGTTCTCGTTAAATGCCCGCACCACCCAATCACGCCAAGGCCAGTTCATGCGGTAGGCATCGCCTTGGTAGCCGTTCGTGTCCGCATAACGCGCCGCGTCCAGCCACGGCATGGCCATGTGCTCCCCATAGCGCGGGGAGTTCAGCAGGCGATCCACGAGGGTTTGCATCGCGGATTTGGGGTTGAGGATGGATTCGGCTACGAACGCATCCACTTCAGCGAGCGTGGGTGGCAAGCCCGTCAAATCAAGCGTCAGGCGTCGAATCAAGGCCTCAGGCATCGCCTCCAGAGAAGGCTGCAATCCCGCTGTGACCAGCCCTTGGGCGATGAACGCATCTACGGGATTCTCCGACGTTTTCCCATTCGCAATCCCTGGCACCGCAGGACGAACAGGTGCGACGAAGGCCCAGTGCGCCTCATACTTCGCGCCCTGCTCGATCCATTTCTTCAACACTTCCTTCTGCGCTGACGTCAGCTTTTTGTGAGAGTCGGGAGGCGGCATCAACTCATCTGGGTCATCACTGATGATGCGCTGCCAAGCCGCTGACTTCCCGAGGTCACGCGGCACGAGTGCTCTGGTTCCATCGTGGTCAGCGGTCGCCCCCTCCAACGAATCCAGCCGTAGCTTCGCCTTGCGGTGATTAGAATCGAAGCCGTGGCAGTAGTAGCAGTTCTCCGAGAGGATCGGACGGATGTCCCGATTGAAAGACAAATCAGCCCCTGACGCGATGGCCAGCGGACTGAGCAGGAACAGGAAACGGAGGGACTTCATGGGCAGCGAAGAATACGTTGCCTCTTTTCAAATCACACTTACGAAGATTCGTAAGCTCCAGACCTCGCACTCAACGAACCGTGACCTCCGGGGCTGTCTTCGCGCCTTTCTGCACGGCCCAGAGATAGCTTTGAGAGCAGACAAACAGCGTGCCGTTCGCGGCGACGGGTGTGGCATAAGCAGTGGAGCCGAGCCGGACTTCTGAGAGCAGTTTCATTTCCTTACCCGCAGCGAGGATCACCAGCTTGCTCTTCGTGCCGATGTAGATTTTACCATCAGCCACCAGCGGCGTGCTCCACGTTTCCGCGTTCGTATCATAGACCCAGTAGGGTTTACCGGTCCTCTCATCAAGGCAATGAACGTGGCCCGCGAGGTCGGTGGCATAGAGCAGTCCCTCGCTGATGGAGACGCTGGAGATGGTGCGCTCGATGGCGTCGTAGCTCCAAACCATCCCACTGTGCGTGAGGTCACCCGTCTTAGTAGCGTCGATGCAATTCAAAATGCCGCGACCCCGACCGTGCATGGGGTCTTGGCCAACGGTGCAATAGACGCGGCCTTCGTGAAACACTGGCGATGCGATGAGTTCGCTCGGCCCGAGGAAGGTGCCGTCGTTCGTGTTGGTAGTGTAATTTTTGCGCTTGTCGCCGATGTAATAGTTGAACGGCTTCCCATCGCCCAGCGGGTCGCGGTAGTTCGGAGGGAGGCAATCATAGGACCAGACTTTCTTAAAGTGGATAGGCTCAGCGGGCACGTCCTTGAGTGCCTCAAACGCATAGCAGAGGCCATCACCGCCACCGAAGAAGACGAGCTTCTTCCCGTTCACCACTCCGATGGTGGGCGGCGACCAGAGGCAATGCCACATGCGGTGACCGAGGTCTTCCGTATCTGTGGCGAGGAGTTTCCCGGTCTTCGCATTGAGCGCGATGAAGCTCGGCGCATTAGGGTGCAGGCAGAACGTGTGCTCATGGTTCACGCCATTTGCGGAAGTGCAGTAGAGGATGTTTCCATCCACCAGCACGGAACACGCGGCTACATCGTGTGGGCAAACGCCAAGCTGGTCAACGAGGTCGTATTTCCAAAGGATGTCGCCATCGGTTTGCGTAAGCTCCACCGGCGGGTTCTTGCTACCCGCGATGTATTGCGCCTCATCCTTAAACTCGCCGTCGTTGCCATCGGCCTGGCCTTTTACATCAAGGCACAGAATCTCACACGCACTCGTCACCACATAGGCGCGATTCCCCACCACCGTCGGCGAGGAACACACACCGAGGTTCTGCTGTCCGTAATGCGCGTTCTCCGGCAGTCGATCCTTTGGCCGCACAGGCACCGGAAGCCGCCAAAGCGTCTGCCCCGTCTTTTCATCAAGGCACCACACCATGCCGCCCTTCGTGCGTTTCAGGCGGGAGTCGCCTTGCAAGCTCGCGTCATCCGTGCCGACAAATACGCGACCGTCCGCCACTGTGGGATTACCGCAAATGAAGGTGCCGAGCTTCACCACCCAGCGCACGTTCTCCGTCGTGCCCGGCATCATGCCTTCGCCCGTCGTGGACTTCTCGCCCGGCTTGAAGGTGTCAGGCAGACCCTTCTCAGTGGAGACCATGTTACGTCCCAGATCGGAGCCACCCCAAGCTGGCCAGTCGGCGGCTGGAGCGGATGCGACGGCAAGAATGGCGGACATCGCCACCGAGAGAGAGGTTGTATTGATCATAGTCGTAAGTCCTGAATCGTTGTGCCGTTAACACCTTCCTTAACGTGATGATGTGCGCTCTATTTCTTCAACTCTTCGGACTCCACCTATGATGCCGCCCAGCGCCAGCAAACTCATTTTGTCACTGATCGCGCTGCTTGGCGTCAGCACCGCGCTCGCCGTTGACCTCCCCTCGCCGGAGGACTTCAATGCGAACTGGCCGCGCTTTCGTGGCCCCGGTGGCAGTGGCGTTAGTGGGAAAGGGGAGGCGCCGTTGAGCTGCGATCTCAAGACGGGTGAGAACATCGCGTGGACTGCGGATGTGCCCGCTGCCGGATTCAGCTCGCCCGTCGTGTGGGGCAGCCGTGTTTTCATCTCCGGCGGTGATGCCGCGAAATGCGTGGTGATGTGTTTTGATAGGCAATCCGGTAAACTTTTATGGCAAAGCGCCGTGCCGAAACGCGATAGCGATACTGGTGATAAAGCCGCCGCTCCCGATCAAAGCGGGATGGCATCCAGCACCATCGCGACCGATGGGCAGCGCGTGTATGCCATGTTCGCGAACGGTGATCTCACCGCGTTCAACTTCGATGGCAGCGTGATTTGGTCAAAGCACCTCGGCGTCCCGAAGAACCCCTATGGCCACGCCACCTCGCTGTTGACCTGGCAGGACCGCGTCATCGTGCAGTTCGATCAGGGCGAGGCCGGTGACAAGCTGAGCAAACTCTACGCATTCGACGGCACGACTGGCACCCTCGTATGGGAACAACCACGCCCCGTCGGTGCCTCATGGGCCACGCCGATCACGTTCGATGCCGCAGGCAAATCACAACTCATCACGCTCGCCGTGCCGTGGGTTATCTCCTATTCAGTCAACGACGGCAAAGAACTCTGGCGCGCCGATTGTCTGGATGGCGAAGTCACGCCATCGCCCGTCTTTGCGGGTGGCACGCTGTTCGTGATCCACCCGACCACTAAACTTCAAGCTATCCGTCCTGATGGCCAAGGCGACGTGACTAAGACGCATATCGGCTGGATCGCCGAAGACGGCATCCCTGACATCACCAGCCCCGTCAGCAACGGCGAACTCGTCTTCCTCATCGACTCCGGCGGCATGGTCACTTGTTATGACGCGAAGACTGGAAAGAAGCAGTGGGAACATGATCTTGAAGAACCCTGCAACGCCTCCCCCAGCATCATCGGCAACCATCTTTATCTCATCACCAAGAAAGGCACGCTCATTGTGGCTGAAGCGGCCCGCGAATTCAAAGAACTCGCCCGCTCACCCTTAGGCGAACAAGTCTTCGCCAGCCCCGCCTTTGCCCAAGGTAAGATGTTCGTGCGCGGCATGAAGCACTTGATTTGTATCGGCGGGAAGTAGGAGGTTGAGGGCGAGACCGTTCCTTGAGATTTATCCGCACAAGGTCAGCAAAAGCCAACCCGGCCATCTACTGAACAAGCTACTCCCCACGCTCTTGCAGCACGCGATAAAGAAAGTCCACGCATTCAGCGCGGGTGAGGGTGTCGTTTTTCTTGGAGTCCAGTGACTTGAAAGTGGGCAGATGCAGGGCTTCGAGCCAGCGATTCAGCGCGCCCCACGTCACTGCTCTTGCGGGCATGAACGTGGGTTGTTGTGGTCCGAAATCACCCATGTCTATCATGGCTTCAATGTCGGCATGATCGGGATCTGAAGCAGGCACGTCTTGGTAGATCGGTTCTGCTTTCGGTGTGGGAAGCTCCTTCGCATGGGGCAGGGCTTGGCGGAGTCTGACCAGAGCGCAGGCCAGTTCACGACGGGTGACGTTTTGATTCGGCAGGAAGAAGACGTTATCGGAATCAGCGCGCCAGATGCCAGCCAGGGTCAGCAGATTGGCCGCTTCAAAATGGTTATCCTCGGGGGTGACATCGTGCCACGGCCAGAGCAGCGTGCCAGGACCGCCTGCACCGCGAACGAGACGGAGCTGAACTTCTTTGATGCGCTTTGGTGAAGAGGCGATCTCACGCGGTTGAATGCCGTTCTGCAAAGCCTGCGCGGCAACGGTGCCCACGGCAGTTCCGACGTGCATCATCTGGCCATGAAGTCGCAGCGCGGACTGCACCAAACTGCTGACGCCGATGTTCTTCGAGCAGCCGAGCAAGCCGTCCATCTTCACGGGAATTAAGCCGCGCAGGGGAAACATGGCGCGATCCGTATGCGTGGACCAATTCCGCGCGCCATAGTGTTTGCCCTGCCAGGGCTGGCTTGGATCATCGTTGATGAACTTCCGGCGCGTGGGATGGAAGTCCATGTTGAACTGCCAGCCGAACACGCCATCGGGCACCATCGTTTTAGCCCAAAGGGGTTTCTCCACTTCGGTTCTCACGTCGTGTTCACGCATCACATAAAGGGCATCGAGCCGCAGACCTTCGCGGACGTAAGGCTTCGGCGGAAGGTGATCCGCAGTGCCGTAATCATCCGCCAGCTTCATGTAACGGAAGCTTTGCGGGAAGTCGCCGACACGATCATGCGCGGCGGTTTGAAGGTGGTAGAGAAACTCCAGCGAACGCTGCTTGGCATCCTCGAAAACAAGGCGTCGCTGAGCAGGCGTCATGTCCACGATATTCTTCTTCGAGGCCCCGACTTCGTTCTTCTCCAAAGCGTCCACCACAGGCTGCGGTAAGGTGCTCAGCGGATAGTCATGGGAAGGCCAGTTTAGGACCGTGGCTTCAGTGCCGACGGGCAGTTTGAAATGATAGCGGTCAATGATTCGTCGATGGGTATAAACGCACCAGCCGGAGAAGTTGTAGATGCCGCCGCTGCCATCCCAGTCACGCCACGGAGGCGTCTTCACCATGTCTGCGAAGGAGCGTTCATCGTAACGAAGAGGCTTGGGAATCGTGGCATCTTGGCCCGCTTCGCGGAGCATGGGACACCAAGTCAGCGGGTTCATTTCCTGATGGCCGCCGTCTTCCAGTTTCTCGGGCGCGCTCGGTTCGTTGAAGCGCGATTTCAGATCCGGTCCGGCCATGTAGCTCGCGCCACTGAGACGAATGACATCTCCCCAATCAGAGGAGTCCACGGTGAGCGCGGCTTTGATCTCCAGCGTTTCATGGAGCGCCTCTGGTTTGGCCAAAGTGACGCCCGTGACTTTGTTGTTCACGACTTGAACCTTCACGGGTTCCCAAGGCCGAAGCACGCGAATCTGCCCCGTGCCTTTCTCAGTGTAGGGTGCGAGCCATTCTTCAAATAGGCGCGCTGCAGCAGCGGGTTCGATGGTGTCCGTGCCGCACCAGCTATTGCCCGGCGTGGCCACGCCGTAGGTCAGCCGATTATGCGCGCGGATGCGCTCCATGATCTCCAAGTAAGGGCCACTGCGCGGGAAGTTCACGCGCTTCCCATTCACCAGCGTCCACTCATCCATCGGCCCGATGCCTTGGGTGCAAAACTGCCCACCGAGCCACTGGATGTCATTCGTCAGCACGATGTGCTTCACGCCCAGTCGTGCGGCCTGCACGGCGGCGGCACAGCCGGATTCATCCGCGCCGACGATGAGCAGATCGGTCTCGATGACTTCCGCAGAACAGAGGAGCGGCAGAAAAACCGAGACTAAGAAAAGTTTCTTCATGGCGTCATTTTCGTCAGGATCGCGCTCATGACCCAGGCATCGCCGAAGGTTCGGACTTCAAGCCGAAACTGTTCACGGTGATGACGCGGTAAGTGTGTTTTTCACTGGGCTTCGCGTTGGTATCGGTGAAGCGCATTTCGGCCAAGGGCGGGCTGGGCGTATCGCTGTAGCCGTTCTTCTGGAAGATCTGGCGACCGACGGAACCGGCAGGCTTTTCAGGGACACGGGCGAACTCAACGCCATCACGTTCGATGATGAATCCAGCGATGCCGCTTTCCAGATCGGCTGCGGCTTGCCACGTCAGATCATTGCCCGTGAGCTTCACTTCGTTCGGCGCAGACGGCGGTGTGGAATCGCTCACGTTACCGTCTTTCATGTATTCCGCGTAGGCTTTGGCGATGCGCTCATTGGGCAACCACACGGCTGCTTTGGCATCGCCCGTGAATTGCGCTGCGGGTTGAGCGGCGGCTCCGAGCAGAGGTGCCAGCCACGCACCCTCGGTTGGCATCGCCTTGAGCTTGGCTTCTCCTGCTTTCTCGGGCAGACGCGCCTCCAGACAGGCGTCAAACCAGGGAATGGCGAGGTAGCGCTGATTCCCGCAGTCATGGCTGCTGTTCGGGTCCACGGCCACGCCGATGAATCCGCCTTTAGCTCGGACTTCAGTGAAGAAGGGCTGCACGCCTTTCCACACGCCAGCGAAGCGATCGTTGCTCTGAGTCACGCCTTCGCGGGTTCCGAGATTGCACATGACGGGCACGGCACATGACGCCTCAGGAATTTCCTGCGCGGGCAGCTTGGAATCTGGCGGTGGAACGAGCTTCGGAAAACCGGAACGCAACCACGCAGCGGCGATGCGATCTGGATGACGAAGCAGCATGGTTCCCGCCCAGGTCGCGCCGCCTGAATGGCCCCACAAGGCCCACGGCACGGTGGCCAGCTCCGGGTGTTTCGTTTGCGCAGCAAGATCCGTGAGGGCTTGCAGGAACTTCTGCTCGGAGCCGTTGCGCGGATCACACCAAAGCATGCAGTTCGCCTTTTCCGGCTGCTCATACGAAGGGCCGAGCAAGGCGCATTCATGCTTCTGAGCGAGCGCCTGCCAGTGCAGGTCAAAGGCCGCTGTCTGCCCCGCTTTGCACGCGCCTTCACCGCAGCCGTGCTGATGCACGATGACCCCGCGCAAGGTCTTCACACCCGGTGGAAGCCAGACGGTATAGTTCACACCATAGACGAGTTCACCCGGCTGGGTGGACGGTTCATAATGCACCCGAAAATAAGGCGGCAGGGCAGGTGGCAGCGATTCCTGGGCTTGCAGCGCGACGGCGCAGAGTGTGATAAGGAGTGCGGTGAGTTTTGATTTCATGAAGGGAGTGTTCTAGGCTTCGCGAGCCTTAGCCTAGAACGGTTCCTGCACGACTAACTTTCTGCTCAACATCGCAGCCGGAGGTGCTTTCCTCCGCTCAATCACGCGGTCTTCCGCGCTTTTACTTTGGCCACTTCTGTCTTGAGGCTGGCGGGTGGGACGCCGAGCAGGCGGGCTGCTTTCTCGCCGTCGCCTTGGAAGTTGCGCACGGCCATTTTGGTCAGTTCGCGTTCTACCCAGGGCATCAACTCGAAATCAGGGATGCTTTGCCCGCCGGTGAGCAGGGTGAGCAAGGCGTCCTGCATGCGTGTGAGCATGTGGATGGGCGTGATGTTCCGCTGGGTGTTGCTGCCGAGAGGGATGTCTCCGGGAAGCAGCACATCGGTGTTACAAAGGGCGCAGGCGCGATGTAGCGTGTTTTCCAGCTCGCGGACATTGCCCGGCCAGTCGTAGGCTTCGAGCACGGAAAGGGCGTCTTCACTGAAGCGCATCTGCGGGCCGCGCTTTCTGGCGCCCATCTTCTGAAGGAAGAATTCTGCGAGGATGCGGACGTCTTCACGACGCTCACGAAGCGGGGGAATATGGATGCGAACGACGTTCAAGCGGTAGAACAAGTCCTCACGGAAACGTCCCGCAGCGACTTCTTTCTCAAGGTCTTTATTAGTCGCGGCGAGGACACGGACATCGGTCTTCAGCGTGATGTTGCCACCGACGCGGCTGAACTCGCCATCCTGAAGCACGCGGAGGAGCTTGCTTTGGACGGCCAGCGGCATATCGCCGATTTCATCCAGAAAGAGCGTGCCGCCATCACACTGCTCAAAGCGTCCGATGCGCGTGGCGACGGCTCCGGTGAACGCGCCTTTCTCGTGACCGAAGAGCTCGCTTTCGAGGAGATTGTCCGGGATCGCGGTGATGTTGATGGCCACGAATTCCTTCTGCATCCGTGGGCTGAATTTGTGAATGGCGCGGGCTACCAATTCCTTACCGCAACCGCTCTCTCCCGTCACCATGACGGCGGCATCCGAGCGGGAAACACGACCGATGAGCTTAAAGACTTCCTGCATGGCCCCAGAGCGTCCGATGATGGTCTCCTGAATGCTTTCTGGTGCGACGGTCTGCGGCTCTGCCAGCGTGGTTTTACGGGCTTCCAGCGCCCGTATCGCGCCTTCGACGACGGGGCGCAAATCATAGGGCAGCGACTCTTTGCGCAGCACGTCATAGGCCCCGAGGCGCATGGCATCAATGACCACACTGCCCGCGATGGTGCCCACGAGAATGACCATCGCATTGGGATCATGCTGGCGCATCCGCTTGAGCAGATCAATGCCGCTCATGCCGGGCAGTCGGGCTTCACAGATGAGGATGTCCGGCTTCACCTTCGCATAAGCCGTCACTGCTTCTTCTGCCCGCTCGAAGCAGTGGACTTCAACATCCGCCGCTCGCAGGTGAGTCGCCGCCCACTGTAAAAAATCCGTATCAGGATCTACGACAAAAAGGCGGTTGGAATCTGGGCTGATGGCTGGAGCGGGCATGTTGCGGTAGGTAATTTCACACAGAACCGCGCGAAGTAAAACGTGGCCTTTTCATTCCGTTCAAAATATAAACCGCTCGACTCTGCTTTGAAACCAAGAGAGTTAGAAAAGAGGTGGCGGATTGGTTCACTTTGAACAGCATTCACTAAAGGACGGGCTCACTCATACTCCGCCAAAACGACGCTCTCGTTCCGCATAGACACGGATGGCCTCGATCAGTTGCGGTTTGCGAAAATCAGGCCAGAGCACCTCGGTGATATAGAACTCTGCGTAGCTGAGCTGCCAGAGGAGGAAGTTGGAAAGACGCATCTCTCCGCTGGTGCGGATCATGAGGTCGGGGTCCGGGTAGTAGCGCGTGTAGAGGTGCTTACTGAAGACGTCTCCATTGATCATACCGCTGTCGAGATGGCCTTTCTCAACGCTTTCCACGAGGCTCTTAATACCATCTATGATCTCTTCCCGACCGCCGTAACTGAGCGCGAGAATCAGCGTGAGCCCCGTGTTTTGGGAGGTCTGTTCAATGGACTTGTGAAGACGATCCTGACAGCTCTGAGGCAGATCATGCAAGCGTCCGATGGCCTGAAGACGCACGTTCTGCTTCATCATCTTCGGCGTCTTGGACTTCAGAAAGTGCTCCAAAAGCTTCATCAAGGTGTCCACCTCACGCTTCGGGCGCTTCCAGTTCTCTGACGAGAACGCGTAGAGCGTGAGGAACTCCACGCCGAGTTCACCGCAGGCTTCCACAATCTCCTCAACCGACTGCGCACCGATTCGATGCCCCTCCGTCCGGGGAAGCCCACGCTCCTTCGCCCAACGGCCATTGCCATCCATGATGATGGCAATGTGGCGGGGAACGCTCGTAGTAGTTGAGGGCTGAGCAGACATTGAATTTATTGTCGTAGCCAAGGTGTGGCATCAATGACGGTTAGAGCAGGCACTCGTTGAAATTCAGCGAGGTTCAGCGTGGCGACCGACCAGCCATGAGCGAGCGCCGTGGCTGCGATCATCGAATCATACGATCCGATCATGCTACCGCAACTCTCCAGTTCTGCGACGATCCTAGCATGAAATTGAGCCTCTGCATAACCAAAGGCGAGCAGTGGAACCGCCTGCATTTGACCCTGCACAGAACGCAATCTCGCTTGAGCGCGCTGAGGATTGCTGGCACGATGGACGCCTCGCAAAAGCTCAGAAAGCGTGACCGCAGACATCCTGGCTTCCTCCGCCTCATGAGCGGCTGCGAAACTCTGCCAGTCAAAGCGACCACGCTCCTCTGCAATGAAGATGCAGGTATCTATGATCAGTCCCATCGATACGGCACGGGTTTGTTGTAGAGGTTGTGACCCGCCTCTATATCATCCGCAAAGGCGTTGCGCTCCTCCAAGCTCATCGTGCGTTCATCATCAAACCTTTTCCATAGTTTGGCAATTTCCCCCATTGTTCGAGCCGGGATGATAGGCACGATCTTCGCGACGGGCAGGCCATCACGCATCAGAATCTGCTCATCATGCGTGAAGCTGACGCTCGTGATGAGATCATCCAGATTTTTCCCAGCCTCCTCAACCGATATGGCAGCATTCATGTGGGATTCTAGTTCACAAGCCCGTGACGGTCAAACCTGCTAAGACACAACGAGCGTCTGATCACGCGACGGCCCGATGCCGAGCAGCGTCACCGGAGCGCCTGACAGTTCACCGAGCCGCTGAAGGTAGGCTTTGGCCTTGGCGGGAAGATCCGCATAGCGGGTCTTACCACTGAGGTCTTCCAGCCAGCCTTCGTGCTCTTCATAAACTGGCTCACAACGCTCGATTTCCGCGATGGTCACGGGGGGATGTTCGATGACCTTCCCATCCAGTTTGTAATGCGTGCAGATGCTGACCGTGGCTAAACCGTCGAGCCCATCCAGATTCGTGATCGCCAGTTCATCGCAGCCATTCACCATGACGGCGTATCTGAGCAATACCGTATCCAACCAGCCACAGCGGCGGGCGCGGCCTGTCGTCGCGCCGTATTCGCGGCCCATATTATGAAGCATGTCAGAGATCGCTTCGCTCTCGGTGGTGAAGGGCCCTTCACCCACACGCGTGGTGTAGGCTTTGGCCACGCCCACGACTTTCTCGATCTTCCTTGGCGAGACACCACTGCCTGTGCAAGCCCCACCTGCTGTGGTATTGGAAGAAGTTACGAACGGATAGGTGCCGTGGTCAATGTCCAAATAAGTGCCCTGAGCGCCTTCAAAGAGAACGCTCTTTCCGGCATTCATCGCCTGGTGCAGATAGACGGCGGTGTTCGCGATGTGTGGCCGCAGGCGCTCAGCCGCAGCGGCGATCTTCTCGACCACATCAGCGACATTGATCTTAGGGAAGCCGCTGGATTCCAGCTCATGGTTATGCAGTTCAGCGCGCCACGTAATCTCTGCTTCGAGCTTCGAGGAATCACGCAAGTCCGTCACGCGCAAGCCCTGGCGCTCGATCTTATCCGCATAGCACGGGCCGATGCCGCGCCCCGTGGTGCCGATCTTGTTCACGCCACGGCGCAGTTCGCGCGCTTTATCGAGGTTTTTATGATAAGGCATGGTCAGGTGAGCGCTCTCACTGATGACCAGATTCTTCGGCGTGATGGTGACGCCCTGCGCCCGGAGCGTGTCCATTTCTTCCAGCAGACTGATGGGATCAATCGCGACACCATTGCCGATGACGCACATCTTATCCGCCCAAAGAACGCCACTGGGGATGAGGTGCAAAATATACTTCGTGCCGTTGTTGATGACCGTGTGGCCGG